>CAYWJE010000359.1:0-1503 GCA_964458525.1 uncultured Verrucomicrobiota bacterium | reverse complement strand
GGAAGCGGATTTGTCCGCCGGAACTGAGCGTGAAAACAGGCTGCGTTCGGGTGCACATCGCCCAGAGAGTAATTCACCTGGTAATACAGGGTCATATCCTCCGCGGCAATGTTCTCCACGGTGATCCGGCATTGCTTGCGGAAGGGCATCGGCCAGTAGCAGTTGAACGCGCTTCCCGGATTCACGCATATGGCAAGGGAAGATACCTGCGCATATTTCCCCCAACCGCATGCGAAGAAGTCGCCCATCGGGCATTCGACCGACGGATGCGTCTGCCCGTCCCAGTAAAAACGAAGGATGCAAAACCGCCAGTTACCTGAAGGCGTCATCCATATCTGCTCGATCGTGCCGGGACCCTCGATGTTCGCCAGCTCGAATGTTGTGCCGGCCGCGATCCGGACCGAAGGCGAGACCTTCCAGCCCCTGCCAAGGTCGCTGGCGCAGTTTTTGCCCGTGCCGGTTACCGCCATGCCGCCCTTGCCGCGTTCGCCGGAAACATTCTCGGCGCTGATGGAACGTGACTCCGCATTGTCAAGAATGCTCAATTCCCGCATGTACACATCACACCTCCTGCGTCGTGTTGATCTTGTTCATTGAATATCCGGGCTGATTCGGTAAAGCAGGGCATCAGCCGTCCAATCCAACTTGCCTTCCCCGGGATGGCCGGCGAATAGGCGCGTCATGTGCAGCAGCAGTTCGCCGCTCTCCTGATCCTCTCTGGCGTAAAAATTAGAGAGCGTAAGCCGTTCGCTTTCGCCGAAGTCATCTGAATAGGTGAAGCTACGGCAGGGATTCCAGTATTCTCCGTCCGGGCCCACGGGCGCGCTCTGCGCGGGCAGGAGTATGCTTCCATCCGGGAGCGTGATCGGTCTGCAGGTGAGGTCACCTATCATAACGCAGTTCTTTCCGACGGTTACGCCGGGGAGAGGGTGAGACTGGTTGAACTCCGAACCCTCCTGCACGATCTGCTCACTCACAACATCGGTGCGGCGCGAGTCTTCCGAAACCGAGTAGAAGAGAACCCAGTGTTTCATGCCTTCCAGCGGATCATCATTTGGCAGGATACCCTCGGTCCATACGCTCAGGTAACGGCCGGTCATGGGATCCACGTATCCGCCGCGTGGATGACGGCGTCCGGTGCCCGCCGCCGCATCGAACCTGGTCGGCCAGGATTCAGCCTCGCTCCAGGTCCGCCCGTTATCAGGAGAACGGCGCACGAATGCAGCGTCAACCGTGTCGCTGCGGCTGCCTAGAGAATGGATGCTGACAAGGCACCCGCCCTCCGGCGCGCAATGGTAGCTCGATCCGAAGACGGATATGCCCGGACCGGGTGAGGGAAGAAATGTTTCAACACGACAATCTGCCTTTTTCATGCTTCCCGTTCCCATCCTGACCATTGGTCGCCCGGAGGTGGTCCAGCAATGTTGAACGACTTTGCTTCGACCCCTCTAGCTTGCTCCTCATGGTTTGGAGGGTGAGTCAACGGGCGCCGGTTTATCCTTG
>CAYWJE010000358.1:0-1742 GCA_964458525.1 uncultured Verrucomicrobiota bacterium | reverse complement strand
TCCGGAGGACACCTTCCTATCCTTCGAAATGCGCATGAAGTGCGGGATCGGCAAATGCGGCAGGTGCAACATCGGCAAGAGCTACGTGTGCGTGGACGGCCCGGTCTTCTCGCTTGCCGAGACCCGCGAGATGCCGGGTGAATATTAGCCTTGTAAAAGCGCTGCCGATTGCTATGATATAGTGATATAGAATATCTTTTTTGATATTTGAGGGATGTCTATGAGGGTGTATCTTGACAACTGCTGTTTTAATCGTCCGTTCGACGATCAGGATACGCTGACTGTTCGGATGGAAACTGAAGCGAAACTGCAGGTTCAGAGCATGATTAAATCCGGCGCGCTGGATCTTGGCTGGTCCTATGTGCTCGATTTTGAGAACGCCGCAAATCCGTTCGAGGAGCGCCGTAAAGAAATTCAGCGTTGGCGGGAACTTGCCGATCAACAGGTGAAGGAGACGCCGGATATTCTTAGTGATATGCGCGAAGCAATTACGGCCGGGTTGAAGCCGCTCGATGCTCTGCATATGGCATGTGCAGTTGCGCTTTCATGCGAGGTGTTCCTGACGGTAGATAAAAACATATTGCGCAAAATCTCTGTTTTTAAAGGTATGCGTGTCTTGAACCCGATAGACTTTGCAATGGAGAAGGAAGGTGCGAAATGATAGACGCAGAAATTAAGCTACGAGGTTTTGATCTGCTTTCCAAGAGTATGGGGTTGGTGGATGCTGAACGTTTTATATGTCTGATTCAGCGTGAAAAGTTTGATTACACTAAATGGCGGCAAACGTTATTCGATGGTATGACAGGCGAGGAGATTAGCCGTCAGGCAATGGTCCTTCAGAGAAATAACACCGAACAAGAGCCGGCAGATTGAGACGATGATACAATGAAGGACATGAGTCGCGATCGTCAATATTGATGCCGGATTTGTCCGCATCGTTCCTGCATGGAAATGGAGCATGGAGTAGACAAGGGCGATAAAACCTTCCTTTGCGGCTTCACTTCACACCCATGCCCGCCACCCCGCCTCACTTGCCCTTCTTATCGCTTTTCTCAGGCGGCCCGTATTTCTTGCGGAACTCCTCGGCGCTTATTCTTTGAGGACCGGCCGGCCTGATAAGGACGGTCTCAAGATTCTGGAAGCGCAGCATGATGTCTATGGCCGCCTTGCTTTCGGATGCGGAATGAATCTGCTTGAGATTGGGCTGGTAATCAGGGAGCTTGTCCGCGTATTTCGTTTTCTCCCAGTTCGGATCAACAAGAAGAAGCCATTCCACGGACATGTTTTCGAGAGGCGCAAAAGACACGCATCTCCCGACCATCAACTGGCCGAAATTCTTGCCCTCAAGAGGCGACAGGTCAATCGCTTTGCCGGTGTTTATAATAGAGAAATGAACTAACGGCAAATCGGCAAGCGGAGAAAGATCCGTCACGGGCGAGGTTCCAAACCCGAGTATTCTCACCTGAGTGCCGCGGAGCGGACTCAAATCCTTCACCAAAGTGTTGGCCAGATTGAGATTCTTAACAGGCATCGGGCTAAGCGGGGAAAGGTCGCTGACTGCCGTGTCCACGCAAGACAAGTAATCAAGTGGCAAATCCTGCAATGGCGTCAGGTCCTTGAACTTGGTGTTATCAAGAAGCAGGGTTTTCAGGCTGCCTAACGACTTCAGGAGACTGAAATCCCGAACAGGGCATCCCGCTAAATGGAGGCGTTCAAGAGGCATTCCAAGCAGCGGGGTCAGA
>CAYWJE010000357.1:0-1778 GCA_964458525.1 uncultured Verrucomicrobiota bacterium | reverse complement strand
ATCGATTCCTGTTTTGAGTCAATGAAAAATCACACGCTATTCCCGGAAGGACCATTTTCTATTTGTAGGACCCCCGAGCTTCGCGCAAGCGTTAAATACTAAATACACGGCTGACCCCACTTCGTCCCGCTCCCCCACGACCCCGCTCTCCCAACAGACTAGCAAGCGTTTCCGCAGTCATCATGGCCATATCACGCTCCTGCTCAAGGAATGGACGAACGTCCGCCCGGATCTTTTTCCAGTCCAGCGCGGCTACCAGTTGCCGGAGTTCGTCCTGCCAGTTGCCGGTTGTCATTGCGGGGCCCTTCCACCCCGTTTGCGAAAGGGCAGCGTTGAGCAACGCCAAGTTGGGCGCGGGCCAGGTGCGGTCGGACAAGTACCAGATAAGGTCGAACAGATCACGCCCTTTGGTCCATTTACGGCTCAACACGGCATGTAGCTTTCCAGCCAGGAGTGATGCTTTATCGTAATGACAAATGTTCAGGATTACATGGCGGCGCACGATTGATGTCGTGATTCCTGCTCCCTGCGGCGGACGGGTGTCCACTTCCACTTTTATGGATAAAACCTCCGACGCATGCGGCGAGATTCCGATCTCATAGGGAAGACCGGGAAATTTCACCAATGCGGAGGATACCGTCTTGTCGTCCTTGACGTTAATCTCCACCCGGTAGTCTTCGAGACTGAGCGCCCGCTTCACCTCGGCTAAAGCCGTTCTGAACCCGGGATCTGACCCAACTTTGATGAGCGAGAAATCGAGATCTTCCGAAAACCGGGGAATAGCATACAGAAACCGTAATGCCGTGCCGCCCACGAATGCCCATCGCAGGAATACACCCGTGTCCTGTAGCGACTCAAGAACCCGAGCCTGCAGATATTCGCGTACCAAACACCTGCGGACAAGATCGTTTTCCGCCTGTGCCGATAGTTGTCGGAGATATTCTTTCATAAGACATCTCCGTTCTCAACGGCCGGCAACGAACCCACATGTTGCGTTGCCCGGATCAGTTTTGGTTTGCCGCTGCGCCGCGCTTGTTCAGCCAGCACGGACATTCGGATCGCTGACAGATTTTGCAGACGGAGTTCTTTCAGCCATTCCTCCGAATCAGCGCCAGGCGTCAGATGAATAAGATCCAGCAGCGCCTTTTCGGGCGAGGCCACGAAAACAAATTGCCGGGAAGCAATTTCCACCCGCACGTAGCCGAAGCGCAGTCCTCGGGAAATGTGGTGAAACTGAAAGGCGCCTAGAGGATTGCGGATCATCTCAGGCCTGCCAGCACCAACGCTTGTGACCACCGGAACATGTTCCGGGATCATGCCATGCCATGCGAGCGCCGACTGCAGACTGACGTAGGATCCGTGCCGGAGCCGATTGGCAACCAGGAATGGGTGGGGCTCTATCTTGCGCCAGGCTGATCCCAGCACGTACAGCCCACGCCGCAGTTGAAGCAATCGGCCAGCCTTCGTCCAACGCGACAATTGTAGACGGATCTGACGAGCCGACGCATCGCCCGACAGCAAGAGAGCCGACGAAAACACCGGTTCCTCCGCAACCAATGACAACAAAGATTCGAATTTCATAGCGTCTAGATATCATTAATGCGAACTTCATGCAACACAATTGCGTGAATTATGCCTAATCCAATAGCTCTTACCGGTCCGCCTTGGTCCCCAAAGAAATGCTGACCTCCCGTTTGAGAAACTGATTTCAAGCTGTCTTTTCAAAACACTACCATCCCATAGAAATGAGGGAATAATCTCGCGCAGAGGCGCAGAGG
>CAYWJE010000356.1:0-1857 GCA_964458525.1 uncultured Verrucomicrobiota bacterium | reverse complement strand
GCGGCAAGCCCGTCCTCGTCCCTGATCCGGAACTAGAGTTCGATTGCGAAGGCTGTGGGGAAATACTGCTCGCGCCTGCGTCAATATCAGGCGACCGGATCAAGTGCGCCGCCTGTGGACACAGGCAGGCCGTTCCGTCCCTTATTTGCTCTTCAGGTGGTGGCGCGACCTCCGGGCGCGCCGTCTTCCGCGGCGTTGGCGGGAGCGCGCCGTCCGGGAACTCGCTTGAAAACTCTATCCCGCCGTCCCCGATAGTATCAACCGCCCCGTCACTCGTGATGGCTTCCCTCCTGCGCCGCCGCTCTGAGTTCACAATCCGGCGCAGACCCCCTCGGCGAAGTCTGAGGGAGAGAATCGGTCCCCGGTTGCAGCATTGGCTTCTGTGCGCGGCAGCGGCCTTCGCGGTCCTGGTCCTCGCCCGCGAGCTCATGCGCGACGTGTTCCGTTCGGACGCCCCGGAAATCGAACAACACGTATCAAATATCGAGAAGCCTTCGGAACAGCAGCTTCATTACCCGCCTGAGTTGTCAGTCTCACGTCCGGCTGCCGCTGACACTCCGGATGCAGAACAGCGCGCTATCCCGGACATGAAGGCCGCCGGCCCGGAAATGGCCGCGGCGGTTGCCGGGGTTGCCGAGGGGACCACGAACCTGCCGGGCGCTCCCGCTCAGCCGGAGGACGGCTTGGCCGCCGCGCCGTCGGAGGTCGGCGTCCAGCAGACCGGCGAGAGGATGGCGGCGGCCGCTCCGGAGAAAAAGGAGCCGGAGAAGAAGATTCAGTTTGGGGACAGGATCGCCGCCGTCGGCGCGCTGATCAAGCCGGATCGGAGCGAATTCAACGCGGCTGTTCCCAAGCTGTGGCGGGAAATGCTGGATTACACGCGTTCTCATTCCGGCGTCGCGCTTGACGATACCGACTGGTTCTTCGCATTTCGGACGGCGGGCGAGTGGATGCTGAGCAGCGGGCCCATGACCCATGCCCGATCTCTGGCGGTGGTGAACGAGGGGTTGGACGTTCTCTCGGAGGCGAGTCCCGCGGATGAACGGCTCTGCGTTCGACTGGCGACGGATCTGGCGATGACTCATGCGGAACGCTGGATGAGCACGCACGTCCGGGAATGCGCCGGCCTGGTGGATGGCGTGTGGGAATGGGCCGTCTCATTCAACGATCCCGCTCTCAAGAACGCTTGTTTCGGAAGAATGCTGTTTGTTGAGGGAAACCTGCTGATCAACAGGTTCGGCGTGCCGGACGGGGAACAGGATGGTTTCATCGAGGAGCGGGAGAGCAAGCTCTGGAAATGCCTGGATGACGAGGAGCTGGCCCTTGACGACCGGACCACGGCGTTGAGCCACTGGACGCTCGCGCTCCACGGCGTGGGAAGAGAGAAATGGGCTGTGAGCGCATTGGCAGCCTGGCAACAGAGATATGGAGCTGATGTGTTCGGAGCGAGGTATTGCAGCGCCCTGCTTGAAATATCGCTCTTCGGGCTGGGGGATTGGAGGACGGCTGGATTCGCTCTGAACGCGGCGGCGCTCAGAAGAACGACTTGGCGAAGCAGCCATGACGATGCGCTCTTCGCCGAGATGTGCCGGATTTATTACGACAACATGTTGTGCAACGACTACGAACTGGTGCGCGTTGGTTACGCGCGCCGGAAGGAATTGGATGAAAAACTCCGTCCGCCATCCGGCGGACCGGGCAGAGGACGTGAATCATGAGAAGGAATTCGCATTAACTTGGTCCCCTGCCGCCTCGTGCGGCAGGAGCATGAGATTGGGGTGAAAAGGCGCGTCTTTTCACCCCAATCTCACACTCCCGCGACCAAGGTCGCGGGGGGGGCGGCCATAATTACAATTG
>CAYWJE010000355.1:0-1996 GCA_964458525.1 uncultured Verrucomicrobiota bacterium | reverse complement strand
TTGTCGAGTAGACATAATATGATCTCCCTCATTTAGGTTTTGTTTGTATTCCCTGTTTTCTCCGCCCTTTCAGTTTGCGGAGTGTCACAGTATTCAACCTTGTGAGAAGACTTCAATGCCCCTCACGGAACCGGACTTGTGAATTTCCCACATCCGGCTCTTCAACAGGACTCATTTAACATGCGACAACGTATACAGATTATGCTTTATCGCAGGCAGTGGCAGTGGATAGTGCTTCACGTATTCCGTGAATTGCTTCCACCAGAATTTCCCGCGCTGGCTGCGGCGATTGAGCCATTTCCGCGTCAGCCGGAGCGAGGCGACATAGTAACGCTGTAAGGCGCGTATGTTGCCGCTTATTCCGTAATACTGATAGTGCCCTCGCAGTTTGGCCGCCAGTATCGGCCACCATTCCTTCGTCGGCATCGCGTTCCTGATCGCTCTTAACCATGCGTTCAATTCCTTGCACTTCTTGCGGAACTTCGCGCCGCTGGTTCTGCGGTGCACCATGAATTTCCCCTTCCGGCTCTTCCCGCAGTAGTGCGTGAAGCCCAGAAAGTCGAAAGTGTTGGCGCGCCGGTTTTGCCTTTTAGCGTTCTGTTCCTCATACCTGCCGAAACTTATTCCGTGCGTCTTGTCAGGATGTAATTCCATTCCGTAACGCTCAAAACGTTCCTTCAGCATCAGCTCTGTTTGTCGGGCATCGGTGGCTGTTTGCGCCATGCAGATAAAGTCATCCGCATAGCGCACCATCCCCGCTTGCCCTTCCAGCTCCGGTTTGACTTTCTTCTCAAACCATACATCGAGCACATAGTGTAGAAATACATTGCATAACATCGGACTGAGATTGCCGCCTTGCGGCGTCCCCTCTTCGGTCGCCATCAACATGCCTGACTCCATGTATCCGGCCTTCAGAAAGCGTCTGATTATCAGCAGCATGCTCGGATCTTTAATCCGAATCTCCAACGCCTTTATCAGCCAGTCATGCGGGATTTTGTCGAAGCATCCCTTGATGTCCGCTTCCACCACATGATTCACGGGTTTGGTCATAATTGCGTGACCGATAGTTTCCAACGCCTTATGACAATTCCTGCCCGGCCTGAACCCGTATGAACACTCCAGAAAATCCGCTTCGTAGATTGCCTCCAGTATTCCGACTATCGCCTTCTGCACGATTTTGTCTTCCAGCACGGGCATTCCCAGCGGCCTTCTCTCGTGTTCATTCTTGGGTATGTATACGCGCTTTGCCGGTTGCGGCTTATACCGCTTCGCCTTCAAGCGCCTAACCAGATCGTTCAGGTTCTCGTCCAGCTTTCCTCCGTATTCCTTCCATGTTACGTCATCTATGCCACACGCCCGGTTTCGGCCAAGCTTCATGTAGCACGCCCTGAGAAACCCTTCATTCAGTAAATGCGCAAGGCTGATAAACTGACATCCGGGATCCTCTCGGGCTCGTTTCATTATGAGAGACAATTTCGCAAATGTGTCGCCCTGTTCTGTGTCCGGCATTTGTTTCCTCGTCGCTCTTCGTCCTGCCGTCAGCCCCTTCAGGTGAACTGCTTTGTCCTCAACGGGCATTGCCCCGTCTACTCCCCTACTATGAGCTGATCCGACTGCCGCGCCACCGCACCGCTTCCTCGCCTCTTTTCAGCTTGTCGGCGGCTTGCCGAAAATGACGCGGCTCTCCCAAGTTCCAACGCACACCGTTTGCTTGCCCGCCACGGACTTAGACCCCGGCACGGCTGCTTGTACTTACCATTACGTCCAAGCAACTACTGGTTTCCAGAATATGAAACCCTTGACCCTGTGCAACAAGGAGTATTTCGGGGCTGATTACCTTCACTTGCGTTGTGGCTGACTCGCTCCTTTCCTATGGCTTCACGCAGTTCGTTGCCGCCCTGCGTGCATAGTTCAGTTCCGACCTGATGGTTAGTCTTTGGTCGTGCCCGGCATCCGCCGGGCTTGGCGTGCGCCAGCTTCGCTTGGCGCACTCATA
>CAYWJE010000354.1:0-2122 GCA_964458525.1 uncultured Verrucomicrobiota bacterium | reverse complement strand
AGTCGGATTTGTTTGACTCATTTACTCAAACAATCGAAGTTTAAGGAGCTATGGCATCCTGGTCAGTATGGCCGGTTACCCTTATGCCGGCCTGTCGCTGACCAACAGCTTGGTGGTTGATAACGCCAACTATGGCATCTATAACGCAGGCGATATCCCGCTGCGACTGGCCCATTGCACCGTGGCCGGCAACGGCGGCTCCGGCATCCGGTGGACGCTGACCAAAAGCGACATGGGTTATGTCTCATGGGTGACCAACAGTATTATAGCGCAAAATGGTGGCTATGGTCTCGCCTCCGCCGGCGCCCCCGTGAGAGTGGGTTTTCCTGCATATATGACAACGGCTCGACCAATATCGCCGCCCTGGGCGGCACGCCCTTCACAATCCTGGGCTGTATTACCAACCAGGCTCCGGGCTTTGATGACGGGGAATACCGGATCGGCAAAGCCTCGCCATGCATAGATACCGGCACGGATGTCGGGGTGATGGTTGATTTTGAAGGCACTATCCGGCCGCACGTGCATTTTCGTCCGCCGCCTGTCTCGGGCTTCGACATGGGCGCCTACGAATGGTATCCTGACCGTGGGATTAGGATCGTTTTTCGCTGACAGAATTCACATAGCGGCAGTTGAGGATTAGTGTCCGGGCGAACGGCATGCTGTCGCGTCATCCGCGAAGAATCTGGATCATCCACCTTTCCAATTCGGCAGGTAGACGCCCATGGATTTGAGGCGCCTTTGCAGGTCCCGTACGTCAATGCCGCGGACATCGGAACCTGAGGCAGCCGCCATTGGCTGCCGCTGCCCCGGCCTCCTGCCCCGTGATGCAGCGCCCGGCCATGACCCGCCGTCTATTTGCAGGCTTCAAGAGTGCATGAGAGCTCAATACGGCTTAGCGCCGTGCGCGGCGAGATGATATGTTCGTGAAGGAGACGCGCCAGGGCGAGCCCCTTGGCGCGTCCGTTGGCTGTGAGCTTCGTCATCGGGAAAGGAATGCTCAGTCGGCTTTCGGTGTTGACGATGGCCGCCACGCGGACATCGTCCGGGACTTTGATTTTTCGTTTCACGAGCGCATCCGCGACGCCCTGCGCTGCAAAATCACTATCGACGACCACGCCGTCAATGCCGGGATGAGCCTTTAGCGCGTTCAGCGCGAGCCGGTGCGCATCTGCGGTGACGTCTGACGCGTGCTCGCTTCCCCGGATGCGATCCCATACGAGGGAAGGGAGGGGGCTCCGCCCGGGCCCGCGTTCCATATGTCGAATGACCTGCCGGCTGTCAGCTCCGCTGCAGATCCAGACCTTTCGAGCCCCCTCGAAGCGGAGGAAATCAATCGCGCGCGCCAGCTCCCGGTCAAAATCGTAGCACGCATACGGACAAGCTTCGGTCGGGTCCGGAGCTACAACAGGAAAGCGTCGTTCCATGCGGGGCAGGAGGCCGGGCACCACGCTGGCGCCGACGAGAGCGCCGGCCAGTTCGGGATGTCGTTTCATCTCGGCGCCCGCCCACGCTCCGTCAACCTTGAAGTTGAGGATGTCAGCATTGCGATCCCGCGCATGAGGGACATCAATGTCCAAAACGCGCCATCTCAAATCCCGCATGCCGTCACAAAAGCCGCGGAACACCTCGCTGAAGAAAGGATGGTAGACGGTTAGTTCGATGGAGATGATCATCGCAACCGTGTCGCGCCTCGCTGCGGGAACGGGCGCCTGGCGCTGCTGGAGAACGTATGTTCCGCTGCCCTGTCTCCGTTCGACGGCCCCTTCATCCACGAGCACATTGATCCCTCGTCGCACCGAAGTAACGCTGATGTCGAACATTCTGGCGAGTTCCTTCTCCGGGGGCAGGCGATCGCCCGGACGCAACCGTCCCTCGCTGATGCTGTCACGCAATTCCGCAAGCATGCGGGAATGCGCCATTCCTGATGCCTCGATGTTTTGGTTTGTCATGGGCACTTGACCATTGTCTGATTTTCTTGTCTCGTTGCTTTGCAAATCCGAAGAATCTTGACCGCCTACTTCGTTTTTCAGGTTTTTTCCTGGACCGACGTTCGTGATGCCAACGCTCTTCCAAGGATAACCTTCGCTTCGCTCGGTTGCCTTTCGGAAAAGAGTTTTTTTGC
>CAYWJE010000353.1:0-2178 GCA_964458525.1 uncultured Verrucomicrobiota bacterium | reverse complement strand
GTGTGAAGAGTATATCCCTTAACTACTCAGTCACGCGAGTTTTGACGGCCGCACAAGGTCCCGACTCTCTCGGAGGTCGGGACGGCCATACCAGGAATGGAAATGGTAGGGCGGGACAGCCTGGCCCGCCGCATTTCTTGCGCATGAGTAGTTGCCTTTTTCCTTCAAGAGCTTCATGGTGAAATGAAATTATTATCTAACTCAGAATTCGGAATCCGCGGGCAAAGCCCGCGTTGGGAGCCATATGACAAACATATCATCGGACAAAAACGGTACATTTCGCATCCCCCTCGGCAAAACCTTTCTCCAGGCCGAGCTGGCCCTGGAGCACGGCGGCGAGACCTCAGTCTGGCGTCCCGCGCCGGGCAAGGGCGGATTGGACGGCGCCGCCGGACCCTGGTCCGCCTCACTCTCCTCGGATGATGCCGGCGGCGGCATGGTCCGGCTTGCCGTGCGTGTTAAACCCTCCGGCGATCGGCTTCTGACCAGGCTCTACCTGCGCTGTCCTGGCGCGCGCGGCGCAGTCCCGGCTCTCGATTCGCCCGGCACGCAGATGCTCGCCATACCGGCAAACCCGGCGCCGGACGGCGTGTTCCCGCTCGGACAGGGCAAAACCGTTCAGTCCCAGACCATGACATTGCTGGTTCCTGATGGCGACGCTGCAAGCCTGCTTATGGGAATGGCCGATCTGCCCGACGACTTCACCTTCTTCGATAGCGATGGTTCGAATCTCCTCGCCGGCTTTCGAGTCAACAGGGCTTTGAGCGCGCCGGTCACCTTCTCCCTGTTGATGGCGTCAGGTCCGGATCCGTTTGTCCTGCTGGATGATTACGGAACATACCTTTCGCGCTTTGCGCGTTCCTCGCCCCCGCCCTTGACCGGCTGGAACAGCTGGGACTACTACTGGCAATCAGTCAGCATGCAGGACGTGCGCGAGGAAATGGAAGCCATTCGAAAATCCCCTCTTCGCAAGAATGTCCGTGTCATTGCTATCGATTCGGGCTGGCAAAGCGCCTTCGGGGATTGGTATCCGAACCGCAATTTCCCGGCCAGTCTGCGCAAGATAGCCGATGAGATCAAAGCCGCCAGCTTCGTTCCCGGCATTTGGATCACGCCGCTGCTGGTGAATATCGACAGCCGCCTCGGGCGCCATCGCCAGGACATTATGGCCTGCAAGAGCCCCGGCGTGCCGGTGCTTTCGGGCGGCCACTTGCTGATGGATTTCACCCAAACCGAGGCGCTTGGCCTCCTTCTGCAATGGTGTCAACGGCTGCGCAAGGCCGGTTTCGAATTCTTCAAGATTGATTACGTATACCAGGACACTATTGACAAGATAACAGCGCCGCACGATCCAATGGTCGGCCGGGCCGCAATGATTCGCCGCGGGCTGCAGATCATCAGGGACGCCGTCGGCGAAAAAAGCCACATTATGAATGTCTATGCGCCAACCGAGGCGGCACTGGGCATAGCCGACAGCGCGCGCTCATCCATGGACATCCACAATTTCTGGGGACACATAAAGGCCAATGCCTCACAGACAGCCGCCCGGCTCTGGCAGAACGGGCGTCTCTGGCGCATTGACCCGGACTTCGCCATCGTGCGCGCAAGGAACGAGACAACCTCCGACCGCCACCTGAACGTGGCTTATACACCCAGGCCATACGTTGACGGCCAATGGCACTGGCTCGCCGGCCCGGAGTCTCCAGAGAGTGAGCTGCACGCATGGCTGACGCTGGTTCACCTGTCCGCCGGCAACGTGTTCCTGGGTGATTCGGTCGCACGACTGAATGCGCACGGTATCGCCCGCCTTGCTCAACTCTTTCCCCCGCTGGAGCAAAGCGCGCGCCCGCTGGACCTCTTCATCAACCGTCCACCGCGCTTCTGGCTGGCTGACACGCCGCAAGGCCAACGGCTCGGGATTTTCAACTGGGACGATGAGGAAGCCGGGGTCGAAGCGCCTCGCGGAATTGACCTGCCCGGCGAAGGGCGGGATGTTTGGACGGAAAAGAAGATTACACTGAAAAGCACAACACGGATGCCGCCGCATTCGGCCATGCTGTTGGAGATATGAGACTCCGTGAAGCAAAGCATTTTTACCATGAAGATCATGAAGGCGCATGAAGGTGTGAAGAGTATATCCCTTAACTACTCAGTCACGCGAGTTTTGACGGCCGCACA
>CAYWJE010000352.1:0-2221 GCA_964458525.1 uncultured Verrucomicrobiota bacterium | reverse complement strand
GCTTCGCTCGAAATGACAGCTATTTCTTGCACGGACTAATCAATCGGTACACTAGGTTGGTCAATATTCGTATCTCATCTAAGGATTTGCAGGAAATCCAAGCGATTGCCATTGAGGACGGCCTGCCTTATCAGACGCTTATCGCCAGCGTCCTTAATCGGTATGTCTCGGGACGTCTTGTGAAAACAGACAGCCGAACACCCAATAGGGCGCGGCGGACGCGCTGAAGTGTGCCGCTGAACTCGTCCGTGACGGTATAAATGAAGCCGAAAACGGTTAGCAGCTCACGCCGCATTCCTTCTGCCACAGGCACAAATTAGTGATGGGCCAGAGCATCATTCCGGACTGCGGCTGGTCGGCGGTATCGAGCAGGCGCCGCACATGTCCCGGATCGAAGAGCGTCCCCACGAGGGGCGAATCGCGAATGGTATCTTCGGCAAATTCCTTCATCCAGCTTCCGAACCACTCGCGGAAGGGTACGGGAAAGCTGACTTTGGGTCGCTCCATGATATCTTCCGGCACATCTCCCTGGAATGCCCGGCGAAGAAGCAGCTTGGATCTCACTAGGCGGAGCTTGTCAATTTCCACGATATTGAGATTCCTGCCCGCCTCCATGGCTTCCTTATCTTTCCAGTCAATCTTGTAATGATCAGGCAGACCGAAGAGGTACTCGACAAGCTTGTGATCAGTGAAGGGAACGCGGGCCTCCACCGAAGCGGACATCGTGCTGGAATCAACGCGGAAGAGCAGACCCTCGAGGTTAACTCGCGCGTGGATATGCATATAGGCATCGAATGTGGAACAGGCTTCAAGCCGGTCGAACCAGTTCTCGTAGAAATCGAAGAGCGCGCCATCCTGCTTGACGGTGTCCCAGGCCGCACGCGTCAACAGCGCGTGCTTTTGTCCAAACGTCATCCAGGAATTGGTGAGGAAGTAATGGTCTGCCCTGCACATTATATGAGGGCGCATGTAGCACCGCTGCATTGTCCTGTCGAGTTTCGAAAGGCTTTCGCCCCGTGCCGGGGGCTCCCTGCGAGCCCGTTCAAAGTCGTAGGCCGAAAAATACGGAATGACGTAGCCGCCAAAAACTTCGTCGGCGCCCTCTCCGCTCAGCGCCACGGTGAAAGTCTCGCGCACCGCCCTGGCAAGGTGGCAGATCGCGATCTCGTTCGGGGTGGAAACGGGGAGCCCCTTGAATCGCACGAGCTTCTGCCATGCTGAGGGAAATTCAGACTCCTGAAGCGACACTTTCCGGCAATCAATACCATAACGCTTCACAGCGGAATCAATGAACGGCCATTCATTATAGCCTTCCCGTTCATATCCCACGCCGAACGCTTTGAAACTGCCCGGCGCCTTACGGGACGCAAGGAAGGCGAGAATCGATGAGTCCAATCCGCCGCTGAGAAATCCTCCTAGCGGCACATCGCTTACCAACTGATCTTCGACGGAAGCCTCGAGCAGTTCCCGGACGTGCCGCGCTGCGGCGTCAATTCCCGGCTCGTCCTTATCGCTCCTGGGCACGATCGGGATTTCCCAGTATCTTTGTATCCGTGGTTCGGAACCATCGCCGGCGGCCAGCATGTATTCGCCGGGCAGCAGCGACTGTATATCGCTGAAGAGCGTCCTTCGTCCGAGCGTGGTTCGTATGGTTGTGAGATAGTGCGAAACCGCGTCCATATCCATTCCGGAGCCAACCCCGTCGAAGCAGCGCAATGCCGGGCAGGTCGAGGCGAACATTATTTCTGCCCCGCGCCGGCTGAAGAACAGCGGCTTGATGCCCAGTCGGTCCCGCGCCATGAAAAGCAGTCCCTTTCGCGGATCGTGGATAGCAAAGGCGAACATGCCTTCCAGCCTGTCCAGGCAATCAACGCCCCATTCAAGATAGCTTCTGAGGAGCACCTCAGTGTCCGACTCCGATGTGAAGACGTGGCCGAGCGGCAGCAATTTTCTTTTTAATTCAATGTAATTGAAAATTTCGCCGTTAAAGACAAGCGCCGCGCCCGTGGCCTTATCAACAAACGGCTGGTGGCCGCCGGACAGATCAATAATTGACAGGCGGCGATGGCCCATGAGCATTCCGGGCGCGGCATGAACGCCCTCGTCATCTGGTCCCCTGCACTCCATCAGCGCCAAACCGCGTCTGAGGGCGGATTCCGGAATTTGACTCTTGCATAGAGGGCCGAAAAAACCTATGATTCCGCACATAATTAGATAAAGA
>CAYWJE010000351.1:0-2254 GCA_964458525.1 uncultured Verrucomicrobiota bacterium | reverse complement strand
TCACTAACGCGGCTTTACACCAAAACGAATTTCAAATACATTTGGCTAGTATTCATCGCATGGTCTGTCCGGCACATATAAGGCCGTAAGTGCTCTTTTTGATGACCTGAACGAAGAGAATTGTCGGCATCCTGAAACAAATGCGAAGATGATTTACCAGCTTGCTTGATCGGTAAAAAAGTGCCATATTATTTTCCAACCCGATGACGAAGTCTGAACTTCGTATGGGCTCTGCCGAATACGGCGATCTGAATACTTGAGTAGTGATAATTTTACTGTTTTAATAACACCTCGTCACGGATTCAGCATCTGTTTTTGGGGAGTATGACAACGTCCTTATTCTGGCGGAAGACTGAAGACGGCAGGATCCGGTGCGAGCTTTGTCCGCACCGTTGCCTGATCGCCGAGGGCAAGACCGGCATCTGCGAAACCCGCCGGGTTGAAAATGGTAGGTTGCTTGCGGACGGCTACGGACGGGTTTCCTCTGTTCATGTGGACCCGATCGAGAAGAAGCCCTTGTACCATTTCTTCCCTGGCAGCTCCATCTTCAGCCTCGGCGGCTGGGGCTGCAACTTCGGCTGCAAATTCTGTCAGAACTGGTCAATATCCCAGTGCTTCAACAAGGAAGGGCGGATCCATGATCCGCAAGAGATCATGGCGGCGGCCGGGGCGGACGATTCCATAGGCATAGCCTACACCTATAACGAGCCGTTGATCAATATGGAGTTCGTCCACGATTGCGCGGCGCTCGCGGCGGAGCGCAAGCTCGTGAATGTGCTTGTGACGAACGGCTTCGTAGAGCCAGTAGCTGCCGACTACATCCTTCCGGTCGTTGACGCCCTGAACATAGACATCAAGAGCATGGATGAAGATTTCTACCGGCGCCAGTGCGGAGGTTCGCTTGAGCCAGTCCTGAGCTTTGCGAAGCAGGCTGTCGCCGCAGGATGCCACGTGGAGATAACGAACCTCGTGATTCCCGGCCTGAACGATGAGGAAGATCAGCTAGGGCGTCTCTCATCATGGATCAGCGAGAACCTGGGCAGGTTCACGCCTCTGCATCTCGGCGCATATCGGCCCGAATTCAAAATGAGCGTTCCGCCAACCCCGTTGAAGACGATGGAGCGAGCCCGCGCGCGATGTGCGCGCGATCTGGATTACGTCTACATTGGAAACGTCATATCCGATTTTGGGTTGGATACGCTATGCCCGGGATGCGGAGATTGCCTCGTGTCCCGGCGCGGGTATTCGACCGAGATAAAGGAAATCAAGGGCGGAAATTGCGTGAAATGCGGACGCCCCGCCGATATCGTTTTGAAAAGAAAGGATGGGTCATGAAGCTTGTGAGATTTGGCGATCCCGGCGAGGAACGGCCCGGCGTGTGGCTGGAAGCAGGCGGGCCTGACGGCGCTCCTTCGATTCTCGATGTGCGTGCGATGGCATTTGATATCGAGGATTTTGACGGACATTTCTTTGAGCGTGATGGTTTATTGAGGATCGCCGGGCTTCTATCGGAGCCGTCGCCCAAGCTGATTGCGGCAGCAGGCGTGAGGATCGGTCCCCCGTTGCCCCGGCCCGGCAAGATCATCTGTATGGGCGGCAACTACGCGGAACACGTGCGCGAATCGAAATCGCAGATTCCCGCCGAGCCGGTATTCTTCAATAAGGCTTCAAGCGCCGTAATCGGGGCTTTCGATGATATCGTCCTGCCGACCGGGGCAATATCGGTTGATGCCGAGGCCGAGCTGGCTGTTGTAATCGGGACGCGCGCGCGGAACGTGGCGAAGGAACGGGCAATGAGCCGCGTGGCGGGGTTCATGACACTCAACGATGTATCCGACCGTGACGCGCAGCGCTCACGCAGCCAATGGTTCTGGGGCAAGAGTCCGGACACATTCTGTCCAATCGGGCCATGGCTTGTCACTCCGGACGAGGTTGGCGATTGCGGCAGGCTGGCCGTCACGCAGACTCTCAACGGCGTGAAATTGCAGGACGGCAATACCGCGCAGATGATTTTTGATATTCCCTTTGTCATAGCGTATCTGAGCAGCAGGATCACCCTCATGCCGGGCGACATCATATCAACCGGAACGCCGGACGGTGTCGGCTCGGCCAGGAAGCCGCCAGTCGCGTTGAAGCCGGGCGATATAGTGGAGGTGGAAGTGGAAGGGGTGGGGCGGCAGCGGAACCGGGTTGCCGCTCTTTAGCTCCTTAAACTTCGATTGTTTGAGTAAATGAGTCAAACAAATCCGACTGA
>CAYWJE010000350.1:0-2306 GCA_964458525.1 uncultured Verrucomicrobiota bacterium | reverse complement strand
AGCGTGCGGGATACAGGGGCCTAGATGTTGATATCACCACGAGACAGAAGGCGGAGGAGGACTTGCGCAAGACTAATCAGCAGTTAGCCGAGACTCTCACGCGGTTGAAACTTGTTCAGAAGCAGGTCGTTCAACACGAACGGCTCGGCGCGCTTTGGCAAATGTCCGATGGAATAACCCACAAGTTCAACAACGCCCTGACGCCGATCCTGGGCCATGCAGACCTGTTGGTGAGCTGTCCGGAAATGTTCGACGACAGGGCGATGGCTGTCGAAATGCTGAACGAGATTCGCACGGCCGCCCTGCAGGCTAAAGATGCCGTTCGCCAGCTGCACGAATTCTGCCAGGCATCGGACGTCAGTTTGTTCGAGATAGTGGACGTCCTGGCCCTGCTGGATGACGCAATGAAGCTGTCACAGCTGAGATGGGAAGGAGAATTGGAGACGAAAGGCGCGGGTATCAAATTCGAGAAGGATTACAAATGTCCGCTCCCCGTACGCGGGGTTCGGTCACAGTTGAGCGAGGTCTTTGTTCACTTGATTCTTAATGCGATTGACGCCATGCCCGATGGCGGCGTCGTGACCTTGTGCGTCCGTCCCGATGACGCGAACTACGGGATGGAGATCTGTGTTCGCGATACCGGGGCCGGAATGACCGAGGATGTTCGCAGACGGGCGATGGAGCCTTTTTTTACCACACGCGGGGTGCAGAGGTCCGGACTGGGCCTTTCAATGGCACACGGCATAATCCGTAGGCACAAGGGCAGTATAGATATTGAAACGAAGCCGGGCGTGGGCACCTCGGTTACCATAAAGCTCCCGCTTGCCAAGGATGCCGCTGCGCCGATAGAGGAGCAGGCTCCGCAAAGGCCTGCGCCGGAGAAGAAATCGCTTCGCATCCTCTTCATTGATGATGAGCAGCCGGTTCGCGACTTGATTGCCCGCTATCTTGAGATGGATAAACATCATGTGGAGCTGGCAGCAAACGGCACGCAGGGCATTCAGCGCTTTCGCGAGGCAAAACACGATCTCGTGATTACGGACTGGGCCATGCCGGGCATGAACGGGGAGAGGGTTGCCGCTGCCGTGAAAGAGACGGATGCAAAGACCCCGGTGATCTTGCTTACTGGCTTCGGAGATAATTTGAACGAGAGGGCAAAACTGCCGCCTGGCGTTGACCTGGTGATAAGCAAGCCCGTCACGCGTGCGGTTTTTAAGGAAGCAATAGAAAAGGTTATTTTGAGCAGTGCGATGTAACTATGCGACACTCAGTCAACAACGCGGATGAGTATCTGAATTGCGTCTGGACCGGGTGCGATCTGCTTGAGCGGTTCATGAGCGACGTTTTCATCAAGCTCGGCGCCCCGAAAGAAGACGCTCAAATCATTGCCGATGTACTGATCAGCGCCGACAAGAAGGGGATTGATTCCCACGGCATCGGCAGGTTGAAGCCGATCTATGTTGACAGGATTGACCAGGGGATTCTGTCGCCCGTCAGCCGGATTGAAGTTGTTAAGGAAAGTCCTGCCACTGCAGTATTGGACGGCAATAACGGAATGGGGCACGTGATCGGGAAGAAGGCGATGCGGACGGCGATCGAAAAGGCCGCGGAATACGGAATAGGCATGGTTGCGGTCCGCAACTCTTCTCACTACGGGATTGCGGGTTATTACTCCGACATGTGTTCCGATAATGACATGATAGGAATCACGGGGACCAACGCGCGGCCTTCGATAGCTCCGACCTTCGGCGTCGAAAACATGCTGGGCACTAATCCGCTGACCATCGGTTTTCCCACCGACGAGGAATTTCACTTCAATATTGACTGCGCCACCTCGATTTCGCAGCGCGGCAAGATAGAGACCTATGAACGCGCGGGCAAAGCGCTGCCGCCGGGATGGGTGATCGGGCAGGACGGCCGGACCATGACGGATCCTAAGACGGTGCTGGATGCGTTGACAAGGGGAGTCTGCGCACTGGCCCCGCTTGGTGGAATCGGCGAGGAAACAGCCGGTTACAAGGGCTATGGCTACGCGACGGTGGTGGAAGTCCTCTCAGCTGCTCTGTCCGATGCCAGGTTCATGAAGGATTTGAACGGAACCGACGCAGATGGCAAGAAGATACCCTATGCTCTCGGACACTTCTTCATCGCGATCAACATAGAAAAGTTCATTGCCCCGTCGCGATTCAAGACGATCTCCGGATCAATTATGCGGCAGCTGCGCGGTTCGATGAAGGCCGCAGGACAGGACCGGATTTACACAGCAGGCGAAAAGGAATATCTTGCTTATTTGGAACGCAAAACTA
>CAYWJE010000349.1:0-2334 GCA_964458525.1 uncultured Verrucomicrobiota bacterium | reverse complement strand
ATGCCTTGTGCCGCTGCTTGCGGGCACGCCGCTCCGACCCGGCGAGAAGCCGCGAACAATCGTCTGCCGATTCCGGACACTCGGCTGCCATCCCTGCACCGGGGCAATCCCGTCCCGCGCGAAGAACGTCCGGGAGATAATCAGGGAGCTGATCTTGAGCCGACAGTCTGAGCGAATTTCCAGGCTCATAGATCACGATCAGGACAGCTCCATGGAGCAGAAGAAGCGTGAGGGATATTTCTGATGAAAAAGAAAGACAGCTCCCGCCGGAAAATTCAGCCGGACCTGCTTCGATTCGTCGCGATAGGAAGCGTTGACGACGGAAAGTCAACCTTGATAGGACGGCTCCTCGCGGACTCCAAGGTCATCTGTGAAGACCATCTTGCCTCCGTTCGATCGGATTCGCGCAGACTGAACCGCGACGGGGTGGACCTTGCTCTGCTAACCGATGGCCTGCGGGCCGAGCGCGAGCAGGGCATAACGATAGACGTGGCCTACCGCCACTTCGCCACGCCGTGGCGGCGGTTCATAATAGCCGACACGCCCGGGCATGTTCAGTACACCCGCAACATGGCAACAGGCGCCTCCACTGCCGACGCGGCGATAATCCTCATTGACGCGGCGAGGGGCATCCAGCCGCAGTCGCGCCTGCACGGGTTCATAGCCTCTCTTCTGGGCATACGCCACGTGATAGTTGCAGTCAACAAGATGGACCTGATCAACTATGACGCGCAGGTCTACGAGCGATTAGTCGCCGAATACGCAGATTTCAGCGCGCGTTTGGGTCAACTTGATCTCTCGTTCATCCCCGTATCCGCGACCGTGGGCGACAACGTGGTTCGCGCGAGCAGGCGCATGCCATGGTACAAGGGGATGACCATCCTGGGCCGCCTCGAGAACGTACAGATAACCGGCGAACGGAACCTCATTGACTTCAGGTTTCCCGTGCAATACGTCAACCGCCCCACCCCTGACTTCCGCGGGTATTGCGGCTCAGTCGCTTCGGGCGTGGTGCGGGTGGGCGATGAAGTGATCGCCCTCCCCTCCGGGCGCAAGAGCCGGGTCAAGCGCATTGTCACGATGGACGGTGACATCGAATACGCCATGCCGCCCCTGGCCGTCACGATCTGCATGGAAGACGAGCTCGACATCAGCCGCGGCGATGTCCTCGCGCACCCGGCAAACCTCCCGTTCGTCGAATACGAGAGCGAGGCGATGCTCATCTGGATGGCCGAGCAACCGCTGGAGATCAACCGTGTGTATGGGGTCAAGATGGGCTCGCGTTTCACCAGGGCTTCGTGCACGCGCCTTCATTTCCGGATCAACCCGGACGGTCTTCATCGGGAAGCCGCCTCCTCCCTTGAAATGAATGAGATTGGCCGCGTGGACTTCTCGTTCATGGACCCGGCGATCTTCGACAATTATGAACGCAACAGGGCAACGGGCGGATTCGTGGTCGTTGACCTGGAAAGCAATGTCACCGTTGCGGCCGGAATCATAATCGAACGCACACGACACCGCGGCATGAAGCGGGCGGGTTCTAAGAAGCGTGGCGGCGAGCGCGACATTTCCCCGGAGCACAGCCTGGTTGCGCGTGATGAGAGAATCCGCCTGCTAGGACAAAAGCCGATGACGATCTGGTTCACGGGGCTCAGCGGTTCCGGAAAATCAACACTCGCCCGCATTCTCGAACGGCGGCTAACGGATATGCGAAGAGCGGCGTTCGTCCTCGACGGCGACAATATCAGGGACGGTCTGAACAGTGATCTTGGCTTCTCTGCAGCAGACCGCTTTGAGAACATCCGCCGCGTCGCGGAGGTTGCAAGGCTCATGAACGAAGCGGGACTGATCGTAATCACGGCCTTCATATCTCCTTACCGCGCCGGCCGCGAACTCGCGCGTGAGATCATTGGCCCGGAAAACTTTATGGAAATATTCGTCGCAACCCCGCTTGAGACATGTGAGCGGAGGGACGCCAAGGGGCTCTATACCAGGGCCCGCGCGGGTGAACTGACGGAATTCACCGGGGTCAATGCGCCTTACGAGCCGCCGGAGACCCCGGCCCTCGTCCTCAGCAGCGATGCTGTCGAGCCGAACACGCTGGTTGACGCGATCATCGCGCGTCTTGAATACAAACATTGAACACGGAGTAACTGCTTCGCCACTATACAATGGTGGCCTACAACATAAAAAGGGCGCTTCCGGGTTTTCCGTGTGTTTTTTTTGTACTCGTTCACGGTTCACAGTTCATAGTTCACAGTTCACAGTTCACGGTTCACAGTTGCAGAGAAGAGGGATATTACAATTAAAATTGGCAACTACTCTGGAACACTA
>CAYWJE010000348.1:0-2355 GCA_964458525.1 uncultured Verrucomicrobiota bacterium | reverse complement strand
CCGGAGAGGCGGCAACGCAGATTCCGAAAAAATCGGACGGCACGTCGAACGCGCTGAGCGGCGCGTCCTTTCCGAAGGCGATCCGCAGGGCGCGCGGGAGATACACGAAGTTGCTCATGAAGGATCGCGTAGCTTGCAACTGCTCTTGACAAGAGTTTCTCATCTGCATGGCAGTATTACAGCATCCGGCGATAAAAGGAAGCAAAATTTCCGAGTATTCAAGGTTTGCTTCCACCTGAGAATCACCGCCCGCCGCTTGACGCGTCGCCTGTTCTTCAATATGCTTGTTTCCAGAGCTCAGTATTTCCATTGTTTGTGGAAGATGAGACTGAATTTCCAACAGCCAGCAAGGAATATCCAATGACCAAGGAGCCGCTTATGAAAGAGAAAACCACCAGGCCAACCGATCTGCCCGAATGGAACGCGCTCGCGAAACACGCAGAGGAGATGAAGAACGTCCATTTGCGTGAATTATTCAAGGACGACCCGGGCCGCGCTGAACGCTTTTCACTCGAGGCGGAGGACGTGTTTCTCGACTACTCAAAGAACAGAATATCGGACCGCACTATGAGGCTTCTCCTGGCTCTCGCAGAGGCGGCCGGCCTGACGCAAGCGAGGGCTGATATGTTTTCCGGCAAGCCGATCAATCGCACGGAGAACAGAGCCGTCCTCCACGTTGCGCTCAGGAATCGCTCGAACAGTCCCATCCTTGTTGATGGTCATGACGTGATGCCGGATGTGAACCGGGTGCTTGGAAAGATGCAGGACTTTGCAGTTAGAGTCCGATCCGGCATGTGGCGAGGCGCCACTGGCAGGCCTATTCGCAATATAATCAATATCGGGATCGGCGGCTCCGACCTCGGGCCCGCGATGGCCTGCGAGGCGCTCAGGCCCTATTCGAAAAGGGATTTGACCGTGCGGTTTGTCTCGAATATTGACGCTACCCACTTCGCAGAGGCCGTTCGTGATCTTGACGCGGCGGAGACGCTGTTTGTCGTGGTCTCGAAGACTTTTACCACGCAGGAGACTATGACCAACGCCCGAACGGCCAGGGACTGGTGTCTGGGTTCGATAGGGGCCGGGAAATCGGGGCTGGAAGACCCGGAGAAAGCGAAGGAAATAGTCGTCAAACACTTTGTCGCGGTCTCCACTAATGCGTCTGAAGTAGCGGGGTTCGGGATTGACACGGAAAACATGTTCGAGTTCTGGGATTGGGTCGGGGGGCGCTATTCGCTCTGTTCGGCTGTGGGTCTGTCGCTCATGCTTGCGATCGGGCCGGAGAACTTCATAGCCATGTTGGACGGCTTCCACGCGATGGATCGGCATTTCCTGGAGGCGACCTCCGACAGCAATCTGCCGGTGATCCTCGCACTGCTGGGGATCTGGTACAATAATTTCCTTGGCGCCCAGTCGCAGGCAATCCTTCCTTACGACCAGTACATGAACCGGTTCGTCCCGTACCTGCAGCAGGCGGACATGGAGAGCAACGGGAAGAGCGTTGACAAGGCTTGCGGAAGGGTGGGGTGGCAGACCGGTCCGATTGTCTGGGGCGAGCCGGGCACGAATGGTCAGCATGCTTTCTATCAGCTACTGCACCAGGGAACCAAGCTGGTTCCGGCCGATTTCATAGGCTTCCGCCGCTCGCACAATCCGATCGGCGACCACCACGCCAAGCTGATGGCAAACATGTTCGCGCAAACGGAGGCGCTGGCTTTCGGCGGAAGCGCGGCAAAGGGGAGCGACGATAAGTGGGCCGCACACAAGAAATTTGAGGGTAATAGGCCCACGAATACAATAATGGCTGAGCTGCTGACGCCGGCAATGCTCGGCAAGCTGATTGCGCTATACGAGCACAAGATCTTCACGCAGGGCGTGATCTGGAACATATTTTCATTCGATCAATGGGGAGTCCAGCTCGGCAAGCTGCTCGCGGGGAGCATTCTGTCGGAACTGACGTCGAAGACCGAACCCGAGCTCGCACACGATTCCTCGACCAATGCCCTGGTGAGAAGGTTCAGGCGATTTCGATTGTCTGCGGGCAACGAATCGTTTATTATTCCATCGTAAATTGATCAGGACAGATAAGGTCCCTGCTTATGCGCACTTACATTCCATCGAGGGAGAGAATCCTCAGCGAATGGATGCGGCACAAGCGCCGATCGGGCGCGCCTTCCGTGAGTCGGGTGCCTTCCAATAGTGAAGAATGGCTTCAAAACAGTGACATCACCATAGCTGCTCTGTTGAAAGTCGCCGATGAGCTTATCCTGCTGGAAGAAAAATGGAGATCCCGATAGACAATGTGAGGCTCTTGCAAAACCCCCCGCAACGCTGCGCCTGACGGCTTGCGTCGCGGGG
>CAYWJE010000347.1:0-2382 GCA_964458525.1 uncultured Verrucomicrobiota bacterium | reverse complement strand
CCTGGGTGCGATGTGGTTGAAGAACCCCTGAACGAAACGGGAGTGCCCACACCACACGCGGCTTAACATCCGGCAGACTGTCTGCGCCTTCTCGCATCATCTAGTCGCGTTTCGTGTGTCTGATACGCGCCGCTTGGATTTGCAAAAAAGTAACTACTCAGCATTCAGAATTCAGGAGTCAGGAGTCAGAATAAGAGAATACGCGAAATACGGGCAAGAAGCCATCCGGCTTTAAAGACAGCCTTTGCGGGTTTCTATTGTTCTGTATTCTGACTCCTGACTACCTGCGTAGTTACGCGAAGAATAATTGACACAGCTATTGACATCGCCTGACACTTCTGCGAGTATGTGAATCGTTATTCACATGGAGAAGTCATGCGCGCCGAAAAACAAACTACTGAAATACGCCAGGATGAGATCGCTCGGGCTGCGCTGGAATTGGTCGGTACACGGGGGATGAAGGGGCTGAGCATGGCTTCGATTGCGCGCAAGGTCGGCATTGTGCCGTCCGGCATCTATCGGCACTTCCGCAGTAAAGACGACGTGGTTGATGCGATCCTTGACTATCTCCAGCGCGAGCTAGGCGGCAATGTCCGCGCCATTGCCTACCTGGAGGGAACCGCCCTGGAACGCCTCCACTTCCTGCTGATGAAACACATCGATTTGATCCGCCAAAACAAATCAATTCCCGTGGTCGTTTTCTCGACGGAGGTCTACAACGGAAGCCCACGCCGTCGCGTTAGACTGCTGGGAATTATCAGATCCTACCTCAGCGCGATCGCAGCCCTGATCGCCCAGGGGCAGCGCGAAGGAACGATCTGCGAAGAGCTGGACCCAAAAGCGGTCTCCATCATGTTCATGGGGCTCGTTCAACCTTCAACCATTCTTTGGCATCTCAGCGCCGGTGAATACGATGCCGTGAAACAGGCCGAAGCGGCCTGGCCGATTTTCCGTAGTGCCATTGCACGCGAGACCACGACCGCGAAACAACAGGCAACGCCATGACGAACACCGATCCATGCACAGATGGCACCACGCAGTAACAAGACACCATTTTGTCTATGATGTAACTGTTTCGTTAACAAGGAGAACTGCTATGGAAAAGAAAAGACTGGCAATTCTGATCCTCGTGGCTGCGGCCGCCATTCTGTTCGGCGTCTGGTACATACGCAATGCAGATAGAGAGAACCCCGACGTCATCCGTGTGTCGGGAAACATCGAAGTAACCGCCGCGCAAGTGAGCTTCAAGACCCCGGGCCGCGTCGTGCAACGGCTGGTTTCCGAAGGCGAAAACGTGACCAACGATCAGGTCGTGGCGTTCCTCGACAAGACTGAACTGGAAGAGGAAGCTGCCATGCGCCGGTCCGACGCCCAGACGGCGCTGGCCGTTCTGGCCGAGTTGGAGGCCGGAACGCGGCCCGAGGAGATCGAGCAGGCTGCGGCAGCCCTGGAATTCGTCCAGGCCGAGGCGGAGCGCGTGGAGAGCGAGTTTGCCCGCCAGCAAGAACTGTTCGCGCAGAAGGTTATTTCGTCGCGCGAGTTTGAAGCGGCGCAAGCGGCGTCCAGCATGGCCTTCGCCAAGGTACGCGAGGCCACGGCGCGCCTGACGCTTCTCCAGAAAGGCCCACGCGAGGAGACCATCCGTGCGGCACGCTCCCGCCTGGAACAGGCACGACAGGCCGTGGCGCTCGCGGAAACCCGTCTCGACTATGCCACGCTGCGCACATCACTCAGCGGGATTGTCCTGGCGGAGGGAATTGAGGATGGGGAATACGTGGTTCCCGGAACACCGGTGGTGACCATTGGCGACCTCAAGAACGTCTGGCTTCGCGGCTATATCAACGAGACAGACCTTGGCCGCGTCAAGATCGGACAGACAGTCAGCGTTGTCACCGACACGTATCCAGGCAAAACGTATGAGGGCCGCCTGTCGTTTATCGCCTCGCAAGCGGAGTTCACCCCGAAAAACGTACAGACCACCAAAGAGCGCGTGAAACTGGTCTACCGCATCAAGGTGGATCTCGCCAACCCCAATCAGGAACTGAAACCGGGCATGCCGGCCGATGCCGACATCCAAGCCCCGTAGGAATTCCCATGGATGCTATCCGGACAGAGAGCCTGACGCGAAGCTTTGGTGATGTACTTGCCGTGGACCGGCTGACGTTATCCGTGGCCGAAGGGGAGCTGTTCGGCCTCGTGGGTCCGGATGGCGCGGGTAAGACAACCACCATGCGCCTGCTCACGGCGATTATGGATCCGACATCCGGCGACGCCTGGGTCGCCGGCTACCACTCGGTACGTGAGGCAGATGCGATCAAGGATTCGATCGGGTATATGAGCCAGCGCTTCGGGCTCTACCCCGATTTGACGGTCATGCAGAAC
>CAYWJE010000346.1:0-2388 GCA_964458525.1 uncultured Verrucomicrobiota bacterium | reverse complement strand
CTCAGTCGGATTTGTTTGACTCATTTACTCAAACAATCGAAGTTTAAGGAGCTATAACACGAATGAATTGAAGTTTAGAACCATAAAGAAGAACATAATGATTGTCTTTGCCGCTATGATGTGCTTCAATTTGTAAGCTTTCTGGGATCAAGGGATTCTTCCCGGGAACGGACTCGGACGGAACATCCGTGTCATGCGGAGTTTTGGTTTTGGCCGGTGGTGTTGAATGATGAATGATTTGAAGACGGGCGGCAGCGTCAGGTTGCGGGTGTGCCAGATCGATGTCCGGCAGGGACGTCCTGCCGACAACACGAGCAGAATGCTCGAAGCCATCGCGAATGCGAAGCGTGACTCGGTCGGCTTGGTCGTTTTTCCGGAGTTGGCGGTTTGCGGTTCGGCGCTCGGAAATCGCTGGAACAACGAGGCCTTTCTCAGGGAATGCGAGCAGTGCGGCGAGGCTATCCGCGCGGCTTCGGAAGGGCTCATCGTGGTGTTCGGCAACGTGGCTGTTGATTGGATGCGCAGGAACAGCGACGGTAGCGTGAGGAAATACAACGCCCTGTTCGTGGCCGAAGATGGCCGGTTCATCGGACCGGTGAATGGGCCTCACGATTTCATTATCAAGAGCTGTTCGCCGGGGCGCCCCGCGCTGGAACCCTGCTTCTTTGACATTGGCGCGCTTGCCCTTGAGCAGGGCACGACCGTCGAACATCTTGTTTCACCCGTGACGACGGGAGGAATATCCCTGGGTTGCATGCTCTGTGGGGGGCTCTCCGGAGAGCGTTTTTCTTCCTCCCTGCAGGCGCTGAACAGGCACCCGGTCAACCTGATTGTTGCGGCAGGTGACTCCATGTTCATGTCCGGCGGCAGCCATGAAAGGGAGCGGCTTCTTGCCTCGCACGCAACGGCTTCAGCGAAACCTCTAGTGTATGTCGGCGCCTCCGGGATAGTGGACAACGGCAAGATAATCCGTGCGTGCGAGGGTGCGTCGCTCGTGTTCGATGGGAGCGGCGCGCTCATCGGTCATTGTGCTTCTTTCTCGGAACAGGCATTGTCTATTGCTGTTCCATTTTCGGCTCCGCCTTCCGGCAGGGCGCATGTTCCGGAGCCGGCTGATAAGATAGCGGGGATTTGCTCCGCGCTGCTCCATGGAATAGACCTGTTCTCGATGGGTGTCGGAATATCGAGGGTCGTGGTCGGTGTGTCGGGCGGAATTGATTCCGCCGTGGTTGCCGCCTTGTACAGTCGCGTGTTCAGCGCCGAAAACCTGCTTCTCGTAAATCTTCCGAGCCGGTTCGTTTCGCCCGGCGGCCGCGCGCTTGCGCGGGAGCTGGCTGCCAACCTTTGCTGCTTCTACGGCGAATTGCCGATTGACGAGAGTGTGGCGCTCACTGCAATGCAGGTGAACGGGTTTGAGATATCAGGGGATGCCGGCAGGTTGAAGCAACGCCTGGTCTTGAGCGATTTTATGATGGAGAATATTCAGGCGAGGGATCGTTCTTCGAGGCTTCTTGCCGCTCTGGCATCGGCGTTTGGAGGCGTTTTCACGTGCAATGCGAACAAGTCCGAATCAACGGTGGGCTATTCGACATTTTACGGCGATCTGGCTGGATACCTGGCGCCCATCGCCGATCTTTGGAAGGGCGAGGTCTACGAGCTGGGCCGCTATCTGAACGGCAGTGTTTTCGGACGGGATGTGATTCCGCGCGAATGTTTCGAGCGCGTTCCTTCGGCTGAGCTGAACAACGAGCAGAACGCCGATGAGGGCGGCGGTGATCCGTTGTTATATCGCTATCATGACCGCCTTTTTAAGAGCTGGGTGGAGCGCGAGGTGCCAGCCGGTCCAGAGGAGATTCTCGAGTGGTACCTTGCGCGCGAGCTCGAGGAGAAGCTTGGTTACGATGGGTCGGTCGAACGCGTCTTTCCGGAAGCCTCCCTTTTTGTTGAAGACCTGGAACGGTGGTGGAAGCAGTTCCAGGGCATGGCGGCGGCAAAACGCAATCAGGCTCCGCCGATGCTGGCCGTGAAGGAGCGTCCGCTGGGCGCGGGAAGAGGGGAGCCTCAGTTGGGCGCTTGGTTCGGCGGGAGATATGTGGAGCTCAAGAAGCGCGTTTTGAAATAATGGTAAATACTCAGCTTGTGTGTAATTTGACGGCCGCACAAGGCCCCGACTCTCCGGGAGGTCGGGGTGGCCCTACCAGGAATCCCAATGGTAGGGCGGGACCCCGCCAGAAGCGGGGTAAACAGCATGGCTTGCCACACCAAAAGCGTGGTCCCGCCGATTTCTGATACACAACTGAGTAGTGACCTTGGATAATGAAAAATATTTCGCTCCTGGCGGAAGCGCATAACGGGCGGAGGGATAGTAAAGAAAGGAGGTGGTGTGTG
>CAYWJE010000345.1:0-2402 GCA_964458525.1 uncultured Verrucomicrobiota bacterium | reverse complement strand
GAGCGATATGATCCGGAATCCACCTCGACGAGTCCAACGATGTCGGGCTCCTGCGACCTGACGAACTCCGTGATTCTCCGCAGGTTCAATGCCGGCGCGTTATGGTAGCCCCACCACGGCAGGTGGAATCGTCCACCGCTTCCTGTGCAGTAGCGTATGTTGTATAGAAGAAACTTCATTTTCTTTCATTGCGGCCTGCAGGATCAATTCAACCGTTTGCGCCGGCGCGAGTCCCGCCTCTTTCGCCGCCGCCATGAAGCCAGCATCAGGCGACAGACAGGGATTGACATTAACTTCCAGTATATACGGAGCCCCGGCATTTGCAACTCTAAAATCAACCCGCGCATAGCCGCTGATTCCAAGCGCCGCGCAGGCACTCAGCGCGAGGGCTCCGAGCCGGGCGAGCAACGGGCTTTCTCTGTCCTTATGAAAGACGCGGGGTGTGTTGGCGAATTCGAAGCTGCCCTCGGCCCATTTTGCCTTATAGCCCACTAATCGCGGCTTGCCGGCCGGAAAGGAGGAGAAGTCTATTTCTGCGGCGGGCAGAACTGTCAACCCCGTCTCTGTCTCGATCAGCGAGAGGTTGAACTCGCGGCCTTCCACGTACTGCTCAATGAGAACGGGCCTGCACCCGTGTCGTTTCCAGATGGCCGGCAGGTCTGCCGCCAGCCGCTTCTCCTCGTGGTAGATGGAATCGTCGTCAATCCCAATCGAGGCGTCCTCGAAATTAGGCTTAACCAGCCAGGGCGGAGGCAAGTCGTCAAGTTCCGGCAGTTCCAGTCCTTCGAACACCTTCCACCCGGGCGTGGGCAGGCCGGCCCCGCGGAAGACGAGCTTTGCGAGCCGCTTATCAGTGCTCGCCGCGAGCGCCGCGCTGCCGGAGCCGGTGAAGGGCAGGCGGAGCAGTTCGAGTACTCCTGCGATGTTCGGGTAGAGCAGCGGGTTTTCGTTCACCGTTTCCACGAGGTTAAAAACGACTTCGGGCTTTGCGCGCAGTATGGATGCCAGGTCGGCCGAAAGGTCGCCGCTCACCTGGACCAGTTCATGCTGCGTTCCGGAAGCTACAAGAGCTTTCTCGATCAACTCGACCTGTGCAAGAACATCCTGTGATGATGCGGCATTTACGTGGGCCGGGTCGGATGGGCGATTGAACAGGATGACGACCTTCACAACCGTACTCCCTCAGCTTCCGCAATTGCAGGATTTATCGCGCGTCTTCAGACCCAGCGCCCGCCACACGCCGGGAGTTTCCTCGCACAGTCCGATGGGACACAGTCCCCGCAGAATATCGGTCGCCTGGCTATAGAGCGCAAGCCTCTGCTTGCGAGGATAGCGGGCAAGCGCTTTCCTGTCGGCCGGTTGTTCGAGTGCTTCAAAGAGGCCGTTTTCGGTGAACCTATGGAGGTTGGGTTCGGCCCTCAGCGAACCGAGCGTGACGCGTTCCGGTCCGAGTTTCCTGACCTGGCCGGCTATGCCCCTGTAATCATAGCCCATGATCATGGGGTCAATTCTCATCCTGATTCGCCAGCCGAGGGCTTTCAGCCTCCGCGCGGCGCGCATGCGGTCGGCAACTGTGGCGGCGCCCTTCTCGAATTTGCGGGCTGCTGCGTGATTGTTGACTGAGAATGACACTATGACGTTCCTGCACGGTGTGGTTTCGAACAGGCTCCGGCACTCTTTTTCCCCGCCCTTTGTCACCATGAGCAGTGTGTGCTTCCTGCCCTTGGCTTCAGCCTCCGCGTGGAAAAGCCGAATCAGCCGCGCCGCCATGGGTCGCTCGGCCTCGAAGGCGAGGCTGTCCGACAGGTTGCCCATATTTAGAATGTAGCTCTCCAGTCCGTCGCGCCGTATCCATCGGCTGATCTCTTGCTCCATGGCGTCGAGGTTCACGAATGCGTGGTCGTCGTCGAGATGCCAAAAGGAGGATTTGAGGTAACAGTATCGGCAGCGCGGGGTGAAGGGGCATCCGTTCGCATGAGCGAGCACGTAGAAGTTGGGGCACACCGTTTGCGTAGGCGTTGTGCGGAATATCTGCACGAAGCGCGTCCTTCTCTCGCGCAGGACGCTTCGTCGTTTTGCAGGCTGTTTCGTCAAGATTGGAACTCCTTTATGTACAGAAGATATACTTTGGAACAGGGCGCAAGTCAAAACCTTTCGATTTGGTTCGGGTTGAAACAAATCCACAAAGGAAAAGAATCAGCCTCGGAATTCACGGAAGGAGATGGAAAGAATCAACCATGAAGAGCATGAAGGGCATTAAGATATTTCAGGTCCTTCCGGAAATAGCGTGTGATGTTTTGGCGCTTCGAACGCAACGACCAATAAAAAAAACGTACCCGTTCACGGTTCACGGTTCAGGGTTTTCCAGGCTTCCTGGATGCTTTTCTTTTCTTCTCAATTTC
>CAYWJE010000344.1:0-2446 GCA_964458525.1 uncultured Verrucomicrobiota bacterium | reverse complement strand
GGACCATGATCCTGCGCGTGCATTCGTCCTTCATTGACCGGATGAAGCGTTCGATGACGGCGATGCTGCCGTATTTGCCGACAGCGCCGAAGCGTTGTTTGATCTTTTTGCGCTCACAATATTTGTGGAACTCGTCGGCTGTGAACTGAGAGGCATTGGGGACGTATCTAAACTTTCAACATTTGCCGCGTTTGGTTGCGCATAAAGATGCGCGTATCGCTTGAAGATAGCGAGAGATAAGACCCCGGGGATCTGCCGACGCCCTACGGGCTACGGCGGGCAGGCAAGGCCGGGCGGGCGCAGGCCTTCATCCGTCTTCGTCCCGACCTCTTGAGAGTCGGGACTACGCCGGACCGCCGCGAACGTCGCATAATGCTTGCATTATACGTTCGTTCACCTTTCGCCCATCGGCCCCGTCCCGATTCTCGAAGAGAGATCGGGACTCTCATCCGATGTGCTCGAAGCCACGGTTCACACGTTGCGGCTTTCAGTGCCAGCTTCCGCCCCCTCCTTCGTCCCGACCTCTTGAGAGTCGGGACTACGGAGGGCCTTCGGCTGAACATAACGATATTATGTTCCCTTGCCTGCCCGCCAGTCCCGAGCGCGAAGCACCTCGGGACGTCGGCGGGGGGAAAGCCAGGGATTGGAGAGGAAGAGCCTGTCGCTTCGCTCTCTGAGCTGAGGGGAGAAAAGCCAGGGAAAATCAGACCGTGGCGAGTTGATAGATGGCGGGGCGGTAGCATGGAGCTGGAATCCGTTTATGCTCCGTCTTGGCGGCCTTGAGCCAGGCATCTTTGGCGATTTCCACCTGACGCAACGCCTCATCCGGCGTTTCGCCGAAGGCCGAGCAGGCTTCCAGGTCGGGGATGTCGGCGATATAGCCGCCGTCTTCTTCGCTGTAGAAAATGTTGATGTGATAATCTTTCATGGTCTCAATCCTCCAGCTTCAGGTTGTAACGTTCGATCAGATTCAGGAACTGTTTGATCTGATACGGCTTGGTCTTGCCATGCACGTTCTGCAGGTTGATCGGACACCGGAATGCGTGAAAATATGATGACTTTCATTTCCTGAAGTGATATGATTCAAACAATGAAAAAGATGTCTGTATCCGTGGGAATTTGCCTGTTGCTCGTGGCTCTTATTGCGGCCGGAGCGCTGCTCGCCGGATGTGAGTCGCGGCGGTTCAGCCATGATCCGCCGCCGGGCCAGGGCAGCGTGGTTGTCGACAACTGGTCGGATGACGTGCTGCACGTGTATTTCGAAGGATATGCAACGAATGATGTTTCGCGCGATGACTACGAGATATATGATCTGGCGCCGGGTGTCTACAGGGTGGTGCTGGACGAGAAGAGCGGCTATCGCACTTTTCGAGATTACGTGGATGTTCTGGAGGGACAGCTCACAGTAATGGAGGTGACCGCAGACTCCTCCTCGACCGAATACAAGGTGCGGATATATTTCGACTGATGCGCTTACTTAATGGTCGAGCGGGTCGTCTTCGCCAGCGCCGTCCACAGCTCTTCCTGCGTGTTCGCCACGAGGAGCTTCTGTCTTGCTTCCTTTGATGAAAATGCCTGCGCCAGTCCCGACATGAGCCGCAGGTAGAAGACGCTTGCGGCCGTGGGTATCACTATCAGGAAGATGATGTGGGTAAGAGTTCTGGTTGATGAGTCGAAGCTGACTCCCTTCCGGCTGGTTGCCAGCGCCAGCGCGAGTCCTCCGCCCTCGACTCCCCGGACGTGGGGGAATGCGACTCCGTGCTCAACGGCGGTGTTGATGATGGCTTCCCTCTTAAGCGCCTCGTTCAACAAGCTGTTGCCGTCATCCACGAAGCCCTCCGCCTCCATCTTCATTGCAAGCTCTCTGATTGCGTCGTCTCTCTTTGAAGCCTGGATGTTGGGAAGCATAAGTGTGTGCGAGGAAAATCTCGCTATACCGGTCTGCGGCGGCTCGGTGCGACCAGCCCTCTTCCTGCCTATGCCGTGCGGCCGGACGTCCGGATGGTAGATGATGCGGGCGCAATGCGTGCACTGGAAGAACTGTTCGCCCGCTCGCACGGCGTAGACAAGGCTCACGGGCAGCGTCAGGCCGCAGCCCGTGCATACATTGTTGGAAATGGGAACTATCGCCAGGACGTCTTTCTTCTGCATCCGCTGGAACAGGGCGCGTGTGGGCGGCGGAATCTCAGCATAGAGCGCCTGGATGGACGTGTCAAGTTGGGAGAGGTGCTTGCTGCTGTCGGATACCTTCTGCTCCGCCCGCACCAGGATGAGCTCTTGGAGCTGGGTGAGCGTGTTGATCAGGGAATGGGTTGCCTCGCAATTCTTAGTGGAATCATTTTCAGACAATTTCGTTCCTCCCGTGCTGGAATGGTGGCGACGCGGGGATTCGAACCCCGGACCTAAGGCTTATGAGTCCTCCGCTCTACCAACTGAGCTACATCGC
>CAYWJE010000343.1:0-2507 GCA_964458525.1 uncultured Verrucomicrobiota bacterium | reverse complement strand
CAGTCGGATTTGTTTGACTCATTTACTCAAACAATCGAAGTTTAAGGAGCTAAGGAGTTAACTATAATGGATCGAATGCCGGCAACAAACCTGGAAACTAGCGCCATTCTGAAACGTCTACTGGGCATTCCCGCAACGCGCGGCGAACTGGCGCCGGAGAAACGGGGCGAACTGGATCTCGGCGACGTGGCGGTAGAAAAGTGGATATTCACCGCTGAGCTGGGCTCTAAGATTCCGCTCACGCTTTACCGCCCGCAGCGTGTGATCGGCCGCATCCCCGCCGTTGTCCTTACCTGCGGCCATGGTGGTAGCAAGAGCGTCGTTCATATGACCTATGTGGCAAGAACCTTTGCACGGGCCGGGGTGGCCTGTCTGCTGGCTGATCCGCTTGGAGAGGAGGAACGCCATCGCGACGGCGGCATGGGCACACGGGCGCATGACGCCGCGGAAGTAGCCTGCCGCACCGAAATGGCGGGTCGATCGGTAATGGGCAAGTTCGTTTTCGACGCAATGCGGGCGCTGGACTTTATGGAGACGCTCGACTGGGTGGACAGCTCCCGGCTCGGTGTTGCCGGCAGTTCGCTCGGCGGCGCCGTTGCCGGCTGGCTCTTCGCACTCGAACCGCGCCTGCGCATGACCATCGTATCCGGTTGGGCATTTTCGGATATCCTGCGCAAAACAAGCAAGCACTGCACACGCATACCAAATCGCAAATTGCGCGCAATTTGCGAGTGGCCCGAGTTCCTGGCGCTCGGCGCAGGACACAGCGCACTGCTCGTGATGAACGGAAATGCCGACACCATTATAGACCCCGACGCGAGCGGAACCGTTTGGAGGGACACGCAGGCGCACCTGGCCGTGCTCGATCCGGAGTCCGCAAGGTTGCGAACCTGGTTTCAGTCTGGCGGCGGTCACCGGCCCTACCACGGAACGAAGCGGGCTTTGCTGTTCGTTAATGAATGGCTCGGCACGCCGGATATGACCGCCGACCAAATCGCGGCCATACCAGAACTTATCTATGGTCAATGGTGCGACCAGCACAGTGTCGAACTCGAACCCCTCTACGGGACTGAACTGCATTTCCGCGGCGCCCTTCTCCCGGATTTGGGACTGACGCCGATTCCGCGTGACCAACTCGCCGTGCTGACACAACGCGAGATCGGCGCAGACGACTTCACAATCGAGGGATGGCTGAAAGCTGTGGAGACCGTGTTGTAGAAAGAAAGGGTAGCATATGACCAAGATATCTGACTCAACGACCGTGGCAGCCATGAACACAGCCGTAGAATGGCTGACAGGACCTGCTACGATCAAGGACAATCGCCCTGTGGGACCGCATGGAAACAAGATGTCTATTGACTTCTGGAACGGCGCTATCCGCGGGGAATACCGGGTGGCAACGCGTCAATGGGATACTTTCTGCCCTATCTGGCATACTGGCCAGACAGTCAAGGCGCTCGTTATGGCGGCGGACGCGCTCCAGCGCCCGGAGTGGCTGGAGGCGGCAAAGTTCAGCGCGGAATTCATTCTGCGAAACCGAGTCACTGCCGGCGCCGACAGCGGTCTGATTCTGGCATATGAAGATCATCCCGACAAGGTCAACACTTCCGCAGTACTGGAGAGCCTCGACGGTCTGTTTCATCTATCGGCGGCGACCGGCGACAAACGCTATGAACAAGCAGCGATAGATGCCTTGCTTTGGTGCATGAATAAGGCGTGGGATGCCAGCGCCCAGGTGTTCAACGATGTCTACGACGTCTCGGAAAAACGGTTTCTTTTCGGCATACATGCCTCGCAAGGACGCCCGCTGCTCGACGACGCCGTATTCATCAAGGGATGGCGGATTACTGGCGACGAGGCGTTTAAGAACGTTGCCGTGTGCACTGCCGAAACGCTCCTGCGTGACGAGTCCCCGCCGGGCAATTGGGTCAACTACATCCCCTGCAAACGCAAGAGCGGCAACATTCACCCGCGACATGCCTATTGGTGGGGACTACCGATGGCGGACATCTACGACGCCACAGGAGACGAGCGCTTCCTCGCGTGCTTCCTGCGCGCCGTGGACTGGTACCGGCAGGCCCTCCGCCGGGACGGCGGCATCATTCGTAACACCTACACCGACTTCAATACCGACTCTTTCGGGCACGCCACTAGCGGAGCAGCCTGCGCGGTTCTCGGCTTCCTGAAACATTTTGCTCGAACCGGCGACCGGGACATCCTGGCGTATGCCTGGCGCGGTCTGGACTACTGCCTGCGCATGCAGTTCATCCAGCCGGACGATCCGAACCTGAAAGGATGCATCCTGGAAAAAGTCATGCCCCCGGACGGCACGGACAGGTCGCCATATCACGTTCGGGATCTCGGGACCATCTTCTTTATTCAGGCCGCGGCACTCATGTTGAAAAACAGAGTGACCTGCGCTTAATTCTTTCGGGGCTGGACTGGGACAGCCGGCTCAATGGGATAATCATCTACGGTTTCAATCCACGCGCCCGCGGAGGGGGGGG
>CAYWJE010000342.1:0-2549 GCA_964458525.1 uncultured Verrucomicrobiota bacterium | reverse complement strand
TCGGATGGTCAACAGGGTTCATAGCCACTCCGCGCACAGTTGGACGTATTCCGCGCCACCTCTTGCTTCCCGCCTTGCCAAAGCTCTCATTCTCATGATCGGCATTGCCCACGCGCCCCACGGTAGCGAAGCACTCCGCGTTGACCATGCGAACTTCTCCTGAAGGAAGCTTCACGTTCGCGTAAGCGCCTTCGCGCGACATGAGGACGGCAGAACCGCCGGCGCCCCTCACGAGCTGACCGCCGCGACCGGGCTGCAGTTCAATATTGTGGACATCCATACCCAGGGGAATCCTCGAAAGCGGCATACAATTGCCCACTGTGGGCTCCGCATCCGGGCCCGAAACAACCCTCGCGCCCACGGAAAGCCCTTCGGGGGCCAATATATATCGTTTTTCGCCGTCATTGTAAAGCAACAGCGCCAGCCTGGCTGACCTTACAGGATCGTACTCGATTCCCAGAACCTTCGCCGGAATGTTGAGTTTTTTCCTCTTGAAATCAACGATGCGGAGCTTGCGGCGATTGCCGCCTCCCCTGTGCCGCACGGTGATCCGTCCAGCCGAATTCCGGCCGGCGCGGTTTTTCATAGGCTTGAGGAGCGAGCGCAACGGCTTCGCATTCGTGATCTCCTCGAACGTGGAAACCGAGGTGAACCGGCTGCTTGGCGTTATCGGTCTATGTTTTCTTAAAGGCATTTAGCGTCATTTCCCATCAGCATTCAACGATTGCTAAGTTATATCTATCGTGTCCCCTGCCTTGAGCGTTACCATGGCCCTCTTTGAATCGGCGGTGTAGCCGAACGAGCGGGTCCGTTCCCTCTTCTTCTTGCCCTTCCTGTTGAGCGTATTTATCTTCAGCACGCTCACCTTGAAAAGTTCCTCGACGGCCTTCTTGATTTCCATCTTGTTCGCGGAAGGGTCCACCTTCACGCAATACCGGTTGGAAGTCTCGATTCCCTTTGAAATCTTCTCGGAAAGCACCAGCGTCTTAATGATGGAATGCGATGTTTTTTTCATGAGGGGCCCCTCTTCCCGCGCCTCATGCGCCCTTCGAGCACTGGCAGCGCCGACTGGCTGACTATAACGCTTGAATGCCTAACGAGTTGGAACGTGTTCACGTCGGCTGCTGAAATCAGCTCCACTCCGGGCGCGTTCCGGCAGGCCAGTAGAAGGTTCTTCTCCATTTTCTCCACGATCACCAGCGCCGTTCCTTCAACCTTGAGGGCCTTGATGAACTGGATGATGAGCTTCGTCTTGGGCTCGCCAAGGTCGAGGTCCCGCACTACGCGGATCAAGTTGCCGGCAAGCTTGTCGCTGAACGCGCGACGGAAGGCCAAGTGGGCGACGCCACGCGTAATCTTCTTGGCGTAGCTGCGCGGATGCGGACCAAAGGCCACCCCGCCTCCCCTCCAAACGGGCGACTGCCTGTAGCCGGCCCTGGCCTTACCCAGACCTTTCTGCCGCCACGGCTTCTTGTTGCTTCCGGCGACCTGCGCCTTTGTGAGAGTCGATGCAGTGCCTGCACGCAGCCCCGCCTGGTATGCCACGACCACATCCTGGACCGCCTGCTCACCCTTGTTCAACACCACAAGATCGTCTGGAAACTCAACGCCTCCGACGTTTTCGCCCTTCATATCCATTACGGGAATACTGCTCATACCTTACCGCACTTCTTAACCGATTTCCTTATCTCGAGAATGGTGCCCGCGTGGCCGGGAACGGCGCCCCTGACCAGGATCACATCTTCATCTCCCATCACCCGGACAACTTTCAGATTCTGCAACGTCCTGCGAACGCACCCGGCGTGTCCTGGCATCCTCTTGCCCTTGTGAACCCTGCCAGGAAGCTCTCTGCAGCCGATCGAGCCGATCCTTCGCTTCGAATGGCCGCCGTGGGTCATCGGCCCGCCCGCCATCCCGTAGCGTTTCACCACGCCCTGAAATCCCTGGCCCTTGGTCACCCCGGACACATCAACGTAAGGCACGCCTTCGAACAGTGATACAGATAGCGTGTCGCCCGCTTTGTGCTCATCCGCCTGGTCCACCCGCACCTCAAATCTGTGCCGCTTAGGGGTGAGAGCCAGTTTCTTGAACAGCCCGGCTGCCGGCTTTGTTAGACTCTTTTCGGGAACCTCATCGAATCCAAGCTGAACCGCCTCGTAGCCGTCCCTGCCCGTCGTCTTGCGCTGCAGCACCACGCACGGGCCGCACTTAATGACAGTGACGACGATCTGTCGGCCGTCCTCGTCAAAGACCCTCGCCATTCCTATTTTTTTTCCTAGCAAACCTTGCATGACACTCTCATATCTTGATTGAAATATCCACGCCCGCGGGCAGGTTGAGCTTCTTCAGCTCGTCAACCGTCTTGGCCGTGGGGCCGATAATATCCAGCAAACGCTTGTGCGTTCTGATTTCAAACTGCTCCATGGATTTCTTATCCACGTGTGGACTTCTGTTCACGCAGAATTTCTCGATTCTGGTGGGCAGCGGCGTGGGCCCGGCAACCCGTGCGCCTGTTCTCTTGGCCGTCTCGACAATATCGCCGGCCGACT
>CAYWJE010000341.1:0-2563 GCA_964458525.1 uncultured Verrucomicrobiota bacterium | reverse complement strand
TACTCAGGTCATGCGCAAGAAATGCGGCGGGACAGTCCCGACTCTCTTTGAGGTCGGGACCGCCCTACCTTTGGGATTCCTGGTAGGGCCGTCCCGACCTCAAATCCCGACTCTCCGGGAGGTAGGGAGTCGGGACCTTGTGCGGCCGTCAAACATTGCGCGACCTGAGCAGTTGCCGACATTATTCATTGGACGGCGCCAATCTTTCGCGCCAATGTTCTTTTCAGCTAAAGGACCGATAAAGGGCGTGGTTCGAGTTGCAGTTTTCGCTTTGTGCGTATGCCTGGCTTCGCTTCAGTTCGCGGCGGCGCAGGATGCGCCGGCCAGGGAATGGGATGAAACGAGTCTGGTTGACAGGCAGCAGGCAGCGATAGACGAAGCGCGCAAGGTGTTGAATAGACCTGTGAGCGGAAGCGTGGTCGCCGCCGAGCCGGAGAGCCAGGCCGCCGCAGGATCATCCCTGGCGGCAAGGATATTCTGGCTGGCGCTGATCCTTCTGTTGATCGGCGGAGCCATTTACCTTTACTTCAAGAGCCAGCAACCGGAGCTACCGCCTGCGGTGGACGCCGGGCGCGAAGATGATGAAGCCAGCGTCCGCTCGGTCCTTTTAAGGAATAAGGGGGAAGCTGCTTTATCCGCCGTGGTAAGCGAGGCGAATGCGAAGAATCCCCGCTTCATGGAACTCGCTGTGGCGAACAAGTTGATTACCGCCGCCGAGTGCGAGTCGCTCTCACAGCGTTTCGAGGGGAATGATTTCGCTGCGATGTTGTTCCTTATTGAGCAGCGTCCGATGGCCGAGAACCTGGTGGGGAAGCTGTGGGGCGATTCGCTGGGCCTCGCCTACACCGATCCGACCAAGACGATTCTCGATCACGAGCTCGTCAGTAAGCTGCCCAAGAATTATGCCTCGAAACATAACGTGATTCCCATGTATGCCGTTGAGAATGTTGTGACGGTTGCTATGACGGACCCGCGCAACGAAGCGCTCCAGCGAGAGATAGAAAACTATCTCGATGCGCTGGTGAGCCCTGTGTTCTCGCTGCCCACCCGCATCAAGTCGGCAATCGAGGTTGCGCACGTGTCGCTTCAAGCTCTGAAGGACCAGCTTGAGGGGAAGCTGGCAAGCGCGGCGCAGGAAGGTGCTAAAATAGGGCGGCTTGTCGAGACGGCCTCAATTGCCGAGTTCACGCGCGGGCTGTTCCTTCTTGCGCTCAAGCAGCGCGCCAGCGACATACACATCGAGCCGCACGAGGACGTGATTTCCATACGTTTGCGGATTGACGGCGCCTTGCAGGAGTTTCTGTCTCTGCCCATATCTCTTTTTCCCTCGCTCTCCAATGTTGTTAAAATAATGGCGGAAGTTGACATAGGCGAGCGCCGCAGGCCGCAGGACGGGCGCATAACGATGAAGCTTCCGGACAGGGATATAGAGTTCCGCTTCTCCTGCGTTCCCACCATCTACGGCGAAAAGATAGTCCTGCGCCTCCTGGGCCAGAACCAGTTCAGCTCCGTGCCCGGCCTTGAAGATCTGTCGTTTTCGAAGCCCGTTCTTGAAGGGATCTGGCAGATAATAGGTTCCCTGAACGGGGTGTTCTTCGTCACCGGCCCCACCGGTTCAGGGAAGACTACCACGCTCTACTCGGCTCTTAAGGCTTTGAATCGGAAGGACCTTAATATCATGACCATCGAGGACCCGGTCGAGTACCGTCTGCCCGGGATCAACCAGGTCCAGGTTAATGCCGCGGCCGGCGTCACGTTCGCTTCCGCGCTTCGCTCGTTTCTCCGGCAGGATCCGGACGTCATTCTCGTGGGCGAAATCCGCGACCTTGAAACCGCGACGATCGCCTCGCAGGCGGCGCTCACCGGCCATCTCGTGCTTACCACCATGCACACGAATAACGCGCTGCAGGCCGTCACCCGCCTGATACAGATAGGCGTCGAGCCGTTTCTCGTCGCGCCTTCGATAATCGGCGTCATGGCTCAGAGGCTCGTGCGGCGGCTATGTGAAGTCTGCAAGGAGAAATACGAACTCACACCGGAGGAGATGGACAAGTATTTCGAATGGGATGGCAAGACGCCCGTTTCTTTCTACCGCAAGAAGGGATGCCAGGAATGCAATTACTCCGGGTATTCGGGAAGGATCGCGATACACGAGCTGTTCATAATTGATGATGAAATGCGTGGCTACATAGCCCGCAATGCTTCAATCCTCGACATCCAGAAATATGCGCAAGAGGCCGGGTTCGCCGCAATGCGCTTTGATGGGTTAAAAAAGGTCATCATGGGGCTGACGACTGTCGAGGAGGTCAACCACGTGATCCTCGCTTCGTGATTTCCCGTGGCATGAGCCTCCGGCTCGTGGTTGTTATCTTGAACTGGGCCACGGGCAGAATGCCTGTGCCACTTTTGCCTGGAACCTGGAGAGCGCTGTTCCATCGGATCCGCAGTGGTCATCAATAGGAACCAGAAATGCAGGCGGATGTCCTGGTTGTGAATTTTGCTCCTTAAACTTCTATTATTTGAGCGCCCGGCGCGGCAGCCAGCGTACTCCAGAACATGCTAT
>CAYWJE010000340.1:0-2588 GCA_964458525.1 uncultured Verrucomicrobiota bacterium | reverse complement strand
GCTTGGAATAGGAGAGTGAGCCGGAGCTCGAGAGGATGATATACCAGTATCCTGAGGTCTCATGGTAGACGGCGAGATCGGCCTTGCCGTCGCCGTCGTAATCAGCGGGCATGGGAGTGTAGTCTGATTCTCCTAGCTTGGAATAGGAGAGTGAGCCGGAGCTCGAGAGGATGATATACCAGTATCCTGACGACTCATGGTAGACGGCGAGATCGGCCTTGCTGTCGCCGTCGAAATCGTTTTTAACGGTCGTTTCGGAGGGGGAGAACGACGGAACCCACGTGACCTGGTCAACCCATCCTGCATCCAGCCCGCCGCTGAAAGAAGTGTCTTTCGTGTATTTCCACTTCAGGACGTGTGTGCCTTCGGGGATTGAATAAAATTGGTCCTTCCAGCCAGTCATTCCGGAGATGGATACCTGCTCACTCTCGTTGATGTAGAAGTGCAGAAAGTCATAGTTTCTTTCCGAGGAAACAGCCCACCAGAAGTACAGGGTACCTGGACCCGTTACCGTGGTGTAAAGCCGTGTCTGGAGGCCGTGTCCTATGCTCCCGCTCTGCGCGGCGCTGATGTCGTCATGGGTGACGGAGGTCTGTGCAAACCAGTTGGTTGCCCCGCCTGTGAACCAGGTGAGGAGCGGCGCGTCGAGCGCGGTTCCAAGTTCCGTGCTGCTGACATCGGTATCCGTCACTCCGATCGCAGCCCATGCCTGCGTCACGCAGCTTATCCAGTTGGTGTTCAGATCCTCCGCTGCCGAAACCCACGCGCCCAGCGCCTCTGAGTAGTCGGTGAACTCCGTGAAATAGACTGTGAGCGCGCGGTATGCGATCTGCTCTGCGTTCGCCATGCCGATCCCCGTCATGTTATAAATGATGCCGTCGTTCGTACCGGACCCGCCCTCACAGAGCAGGTGGAAGAAGAAGGAATGGGGCATGTTGTTGCAATGAACCCCGGCGTTGTCATCCTGGCCGGAATACCAGTGTGTTCCCTGGTAGCGGCTGGGAAGCTGGTATCCATCAGCCAGGGTTGTCGTGCTGCTGGGATCGCGCATGTCGCGAAGCGCGGTGCCGTCCAGCCAGCAATCTTCGCCGATCAGCCAGTCGGCGTGCCCGGGGATGGCGGCCGGGTAGGCGCCGCTGCCGTCAGGCTGTCCATGGAACTCCACGCATACGGCGAAGATGTCGGAGAAGGATTCGTTCAGCGCGCCGGGCTCAGCATAGTAGAACAGGTTCGCGGAGTTCTCTGTGATGGCGTGGGTGAACTCGTGGCCGCAGACATCGAGAACGGTTAAGGAATTAGCCTCCAGCCCGTCACCGTCCCCGAAATTGAAAGATAAGCTGTTCCAGTAGGCGTTGACATAGTTCGTTCCCACGTGGACATTGGCTATGGCGTACGCGCTGTTTCCGTCGTAGCTGTTTCTCCCGTGGATGGTGAAAAAGTAGTTCTGGACGATGTCGAAATTGACTGCCGCGGACATTTCCGTGCGGTCGGATACGGCCCAGTCGGCGCTTGAGCGATAGGCATAGGTGTTGGCATCCATGTAGCCGGAATTGGCGTAATTGAAGATGTGCCAGTGCCGGTTGTTGTTCCACAGGTAATAGTAGCCGGTATTCTCAAGCCAGCCTGTGACGTTTGTCTGGCCGCCACCCTCGCCCGCGATGATGCTGCCCGTGATTGAAACGTGTGCGCCGTCGGCCGTTGGCGCGGCGATCTTCTTGATGTCGTTGAACCGCAGTATCACCGTTTCGTCGTCGGCGTCAATCCAGTAGCGCCAGGAGCCGGGCTTCAAGCCGTCGCCGGAAGTGAGCGCGAGCTCATACGCGAGGCGAGGCCGGGATTGGAACGCGAACACCACCAGCTCCGGGTTCATGCCGGTGACGCTGTCGGCGATTCCCATTGCCGCCAGGTCGGCCTGAGCGGCGGCAAGTGCGTCGGCGGCGTCAATGGCGGGCGTGATCTCAACGTCAATATCGGCGATGTAGCTTCCGTTCACCTCGTAGGCTTCGGCCTTGTTGTTGAAGTGTGCGATCAACTGGCCGCCCACGACGCGGAGTCCGCGGTGGAGTTGACCGATTCGCACGTGGCTGAAGCCGAGCGAATCCTTCACGGCCGGGAGCGGCTGGAATTCATCCGTGGCATCCTTAATGCCGAACAGCGGGGAAAGATTTTCGAGAACCGCTATCGCGTCCTGATCCAGAAAGCCTGCGCCTTTCATGGCGGGGGCACTGTTTCCGGATAGCGAGGGCTGTCGCCCGATATCCCTGCCGCGGACGCGGAACGGCGTACCGCGCGCCGCGTTCCAGTCAACAACTATTCCTTCCTGTTTGGCAAGTTCTGTGGCACTGATCTGGCGGTCGGAAGGAGTGCGCGGTGCCAGGGGCTGCGACTGTGGGGCGGCGCGGCTGCCGGCGCCGGCGGCGGCGCGGACGGCATCGGGCCGCAGCGCGCGGCAGGGAAGGGCGGCGGAGAGGCACACCATCACGGCGGTCAACGATCGAGCTGTTATTACTTTTGAAACACGCATAATTTCTTCCTCCAAGGATAACCTTCGCTTCGCTCGGTTGCCTTTCGGAAAAGAATTTTTTGCC
>CAYWJE010000339.1:0-2631 GCA_964458525.1 uncultured Verrucomicrobiota bacterium | reverse complement strand
GATATGTTCTGGTTTTGGAAGAGAAGTCTGGCAAAGAAGGTCAGTCCGGAAGAACGGAAGCATACGCAATTTTAAGTGGCTTTTCGTGTTTTTTTGTGGCAGAAGGGATACAGAAAAGTCAGGAGTCTTGAACCGAATTGCAGGAAAGGACAACAATGAAATTCGACGATCTGTTTGAAGAGAAGAAACCCGCCGTCCGCACGCGCGCCGTCCACCTTGACCTGAAGGGCGTACCGCCCGCGCCGGCCCGGCTTGTGAGCCTGCTGAAGGTATTCGCAAAGGCGCGCTATAATGCCGTGCTCGCCGAGTGGGAGGACACGTTTCCCTGGAAAGTTGATGAGAGGTTCCGCGGCAAGACTGCCTACACTCCGGACGACCTTCGCCGCTTTGCCGATGCCGCCCACGGGCTGGGCATCGAGATCATTCCCCTCGTTCAATGCCTCGGGCACATGGAGACCCCGCTTGGCACACCCGGCTACGAGAACATGCGCGAACTGCCGGATGATTCGTCGGGCCTGAACCCGCTGGCGCCCGGCGCGCGCGATCTGGTCCAGCACATGGTTGATGACGTGCTTGAGCTGCTCCCGGAAACGCGCCGGTTCCACCTCGGCGGCGACGAGGCATGGACCATGGGCCTGCACCCGGACACTAAGGCTTATATCGAGAAGCACGGCAAGGGCGCCCTCTACCTGCAGCACGTGGAGCCGATCCTGGACAACCTGAACGCGCGCGGCGTGCGCCCGCTGCTGTGGCACGACATGATGGTGAGCTGGGATGACGCCGCGCTGAAGTCGCTTGCCAAAAAATGCGATCTGGTGACCTGGGGTTACAGCGGACATCCGGACAATTCCTCGCACCATTTCAACACCAAGCACATCAAGCGCTTCGCGGATCAGGGCTTCACCCTGTGGGGCGGGGCTGCATACAAGGGCGCCGACGGTCCGAACATAGATGTCCCCGATATCGCGAAGCGCGAAGAAAACGCGCTTGCCTGGATGGAGATATCGAAAAGATTCGGATACGAGGGCGTGATCGCGACCGCCTGGAGCCGCTATGCCACTCACACCGTCCAATGCGAGCCGATTGACGCCGCTCTGGATTCGCTGATCAATGTGGGAGTGATCCTGCACGATGGACGGCCGCCGAGCCGCGGCACCGATGCGTGCATTGCCGCGCTCGCCGAGCTTGGCGAGAAGGAACGGTTCGAGGCCTGCAAGGCGGCCATGAACCAGCTCACGAACAAACGCGGGGCGGGGTGGTGGACCTTGCACTCGCTACGCGAAAGCGTGGTCCTGCACCGGCTCGACCCGCGCCGCAATGCCGGCCAGCTCAAGAAGGCGATGGAGAAGTTCAGGACCTTCGTGAAGGAGTCGGAAACTGTCAAGGCCGCCGTGGAGAAGGCGTTTGCAGGGCTGATTGACCCGGTATGGGTGGCGGAATACGTGGACACCCGCCTCGCGCCGTTCGCCGATGAGCTGGCGGATATGGAGCGGAGAACGGGGCTCTGATTGCGAACCCTGATGCCCCTGAAACCCGAAACCTATTACCCCGACTCAGATGTCAATCCGGATCGCCTGCTGGGTTTCAAAATTTTCACCTGGGCGCAGGCCCATAAGCGGCGAGCGGATGTTGACGGCAAGGATATTCGTTGCGCGGTTGACGCCGACTATCATCTCCGACACGCCCGCATCGAAGCTGTTGGTGATTGAATGGCCGCGTAGCGCCAGCCGCAATGCCCCGCCACCCGGCGCCACGGGAATGATGCGCGCCTTGGCAAATCCGTCCTCAATCGCCTCCGGCAGCAGGCGCTCGTTTCCATTTGCGGCAGGCATGTCGAGCGCTGTCCACTGCGGCAGGTTCAATTGCAGGCAGCCGTCCCAGCGAAACTCCCGCTTCGCGTCACCCCGGTTCTCGACGCGGCTGGCGATGATCAGTTCGCCGTTTTTCAGTCTGTACGAGCGGGACATTCGGAGGATGCCGCAGCTCCAGTGTTCGAATTCTGTGCAGAGCGCGATTGCCCGTCCGGCACTGCTCTCGATACTGTAGGCATTGCGCCAGCCCTGAAAGCTGTAGACGCCGCAGATCGCCATTTCCGAGTAGCCGCCGGAGAAAGGATAGGATTGGTACTGGTTGCCGGGGTCCGGCATGGCAAGCCATTGCCGTCCGCGCGCTTTCCACTCGAGCAGCCGCCCGCCGAGGGTCGGCGCGATGCTTATCTCGTTCACCCCGTCCCGCAGACGTATGAGTTCGTGCGGCGCAATCCGCGCGAGCCACTGGTTCACGGCCTCGTCGAGAGGAAGTCCCTCACCGGGGTGCGTGATCCCGTATTCCTTCCAGCGCCGCGCGATGGTCTTCATATCTCGAACATCGCGGGGCTTTGACTTGCCCGCAAAGCGTCCGCCCTTGACCGAATAGATTCCGCCGCACGAGTAGAGATGTGGTAGCTTCAGCCCGGCCCGCAGAATCTGTATGCGCTTCTTTGAAAAACGGGGAGCGAACGCTTCGCCGGGAGCGAACCGTTCGCCGGCCTCGAGCCGTTCGCCGGCCTCGAGCGCGGCATCGGCCTTGGCGAGCAGGATATTGGAAAATTCCACAAGGCCCCGGTAGTGAACCACATCGCCTACGTTATCG
>CAYWJE010000338.1:0-2635 GCA_964458525.1 uncultured Verrucomicrobiota bacterium | reverse complement strand
TTCTTCAGGATCAAGACCGGGGAGTCCGGACATCTTGCACCTGATCGCAGATGCGACCCATCAATTCTCATTAATGTTTCAAGTTGTCATGCGAACGGTAACTGCTAAACTGCCTCACAACCATTGGAGGTGTTTGATGAAAACAAGACCGAACATAGTGATGTTCGTGCCTGACTCCTACAGAGGCGACGTGCTTGGCCACCAGGGCAATATGGGCGCCCTGACCCCTGCGCTTGACAGCCTGGTTGCGCGCGGCGCGGTGTCCTATTCAAACGCGTTCGCCCAGAATCCCGTCTGCACGCCCAGCCGCTGTTCGTTCATGACCGGCTGGTATCCGCATGTGCACGGGCACCGCTCGATGAGAAACCTGCTGAAGCCGTGGGAGCCGACCCTCATGCGCGCACTGCGCGAGAACGGCTACCACGCCTGGTGGGGCGGCAAGAACGATCTGCTCAAGGTCGCCGGTCCGGAAGATTACCTGCAATATTGCGATGAGAAATTCAGCGGCGCCGGACAATACGATGAGTTCATGAACCATTTTCTCCCCGCAGCGCTTGCGTCCGACGACCCGCGCAGGGGGGCCTGTTATGGCGGGGTGTTGACCAAAGGCGGGCAGGGCAGGCCGTTCAGGGACCAGGATGAAGTGTGGGTCAGGGGTGCAGTTGATTTCTTCCGCAACAGGCCCGAAAACAAGCCGTTCTTCTGTTACCTGCCGCTTGGCAAGCCACACCCCCCGTACTTTGCCGAAGAGGGTTATTATAATACAATTGACCCGACCAAGCTTCCGCCGCGCATTCCGACACCGCCCGCCGAGGCGAATCTGCCGCCGGTACTGGACGCGCTGAGAAGGGAATACCGCGCCTCCGGGATCAACGAGGAAACCTGGCTGGACGTTAAGAGGATTTACTATGCCATGTGCGCGAAGGTGGACTTCCTCTTCGGAATGGTGGTCGAGGGGCTCATCGAGCAGGGCATCTACGACGACACACTGATCGTGTTCATGTCGGACCATGGCGACTTCACGGGCGATTATTCGCTTCCCGAGAAAACGCATAGCACGCTCCAGGATTGCCTGCTGCGCGTTCCTTTGATCATCAAGCCGCCGGCGGGAACGCCGGTCCAGGCCGGCAATCGCTCGCACCTTGCCGAGCTTGTTGACGTGCCCGCCACGATCTACGACCTGCTGGAGATCAACCCTGGCTACGCCTGCCAGGGCCTGTCATTAAGATCGTCCATTGCGGGGGACGAGACAGCCATCCACGATGCGGTTTTCGCCGAGGTCGGATCGAGGAGAGGTGAGACCGCCTTCTTCAACACGGAAGTCAATAAGATGCCTCCGGACAGCTTCTATGGCATGCAATCACGCGCGGTGCGTGATTTTGCGCTGGCCGGCACGTACGCCGTGACATGCCGGACTTTGAGCCACAAGTACATTCGCAGATATTACACGAAACATCACGAGCTGTTCGATCTCGAAAAGGATCCGGGCGAAACGCTCAATCTCAGCGGAGACCCGCATTATGCCGATATCGAAAGGGCGATGGAAACGCACCTGCTCAATTTCTTTATGGACACGGGCGATGTTCTGCCTTTCACGCAGGACAACAGGCAGTGAGTATGATTTATGCAGGCATATTCTACGAGATGGCGCCAGCCGTTGCCTGCCGTGGATGAGTTAAAAGGAGTGGAGCCGCTTTGACGGCGGGAGCATCAACTATGACACAATTAAAAACAGTAACCAGTTTTCTCGACAGAGAACTGAACATCGCCGCGTTCGCCGACAGTTCGCACAACGGGTTGCAGGTCGAGAATTCGGGAAAGGTGCGCCGGATTGCGGCGGGAGTTGACGCATCGCTGGCCTTCTTTGAAGAGGCGGCAGGGCGTAAAGCGGACATGTTGATCTGCCACCATGGCCTCAGCTGGGGCGACTCGCTGAAGCGCATAACCGGCCTGAACTATCGGCGGCTGAAATTTCTGATGGATCGTGACATCGCATTATATGCCTGCCACCTGCCGCTCGATGCGCATCCGCGGCTCGGCAACAATGCGCAGATCTGCATGGCGCTCGGGTTGAAAAAGGTGCAGAGGTTCGGACTCTATCACGGAGAGATGATAGGCTTCCGCGGCTCGTTGCCGAAGCCCATGCCCTATTCCGGATTCAAGAAGAAAGCGCACTCATTATTCGGGAACACTCTGTGCACCCTCGATTTTGGGAAGCGGGTTGTGAATACCGTGGCGGTGGTATCGGGCGGAGCGGCCGATGAGATCGCAGAGGCAGGACAGGAAGGTATTGACGTCTTCCTCAGCGGCGAACCAAACCTGCAGGCGTATCACCTCGCCCGGGAATATGGCGTCAACGCGGTGTTTTGCGGACACTATGCCACGGAGACGTTCGGGGTCAAGGCGGTCGTGGCGCGGCTGGCTGTGCGCTTCGGGATAAAGACGGAATTCATCAACATGGGCATCCGGCTGTGATGTGATCGGCCGGTATGGGTTCTGTTAAAAGTTTAACGCAAAAAGTATGGGCAACGAAAATTAAGACAGTGGCCGGTTGACGATTACGGATTACGAGGATAATTTTTCCAACGTGTCACGCCGGAGCCCGGAAGGCGAAGGCGGATCGTCCGCCGAAATG
>CAYWJE010000337.1:0-2702 GCA_964458525.1 uncultured Verrucomicrobiota bacterium | reverse complement strand
GCTCACCGAGGCCGGCTATAGTATGGGAAACAAACAGACACATGGATTCAATCTGGGGTTCTTTCTTCTGTAGCCGCCCCGAATCCCGACCTCCCGGAGAGTCGGGGTTTTGAGGTCGGGGATGGCCGCGGTTTCTCATGTCTCATCGAGGCGTGAATACAGGCGATGGGCAACGAATCGCAGATGCGCCTGAATTTATGCGGAACAAGAAAAATAGACTTTTCCGTGACGAACCAGTAAGCTGACATTCATGCCTTATCATGAGAAGGAAAGGAGTTTTATGAAAGACTGTATTCGTTCCATTGAAGCAAGGCTTGCCGACTGGCATTCGTTCGTGGAGAAGCGCTCCGGCAAGTTCATGTTCCATGCCAACTTCCCCATGCCCGGCGATGAGAAAGCTCTTCCTCCGATGCCCCCGCTCTGGCCCGGGATGGAGCAGGCGCGCATCGAAAGACGCTGGGCTGAATACCAGTTGATGCTGAAGAAATCTTCGCTGGTGGACGACGACAGGATTCCCTTCATCAGCAACATAACCGGAACGGAGATATTTGCAGAGGCGTTCGGATGCAAAGTGCATCGGCCAACCGACAACAATCCCTTCGCGATTCCATTCGTTCACGGTGCGGCGGAGGCAGATGCCCTGAAGACCCCTGAGCTCAGCACGTCCTCCCTGGCCCCGCTTTTCGACGTCGCTGACGAACTGAGCCGGCGCGGGGGGCCTTCGGCGATCATGAAGCTGGTGGACATACAGAGCCCGATGGATATAGTGGCCCTGATCTGGGACAAGGCCGATCTTTTCTGCGCGATGGTCGAGAGTCCCGATTCAGTCAAGGCGCTAGCCGGCAAGGTAGGCGCCCTGCTCACCGCGTTTCTCGACGAGTGGTTCCGCCGCTATGGCGCTACTTTCGTCGCGCACTATCCCGACTATGTCATGCACGGCGGGATCACGATGTCCGTGGACGAGGTGGGCGCGGTGAGCGAGGAGATGTTCCGTGAGTTCTTCCGCGACGAGCTTGTGGCGCTTTCCGGACATTTCGGCGGGCTCGGCGTTCACTGCTGCGCAGACGCGCGGCACCAGTGGGGTAATTTCAGGGCGTTGCCCGGCTTGAAGTTTATCAATCACAACGTGCCGCCCACACGCGATCCGCGCGAATATGTGCTGGACTCACTGCGCTTCTACGCCGCGGAATCGCTCGCCCAGATGCCCATCGGGTGGCTGCCCGAAGGCGAACCTGAAACCTGGCCTGCGCAGTTCCCGGAAGAAGCGCGCGTGGTATTCGAGGTGCAGGCCAAGGACGCATCGAGCGCAGCAGCTATAGCCGCCCGCCTTCGCGAGCTTCGCGGGTAGCGCGTTCCGGAAGATATACATCCTGAGGCTCATCCGTTAGATTGCTCTTTCTAGATTCATCTCTTCCTGAGCGTTGTATAAACCGGAACAGGCTGAAGAATGATGAACTGCTGCCGAAACAGCAGAAGTTGAAGAAGTACACGCCTTGCGCACCGCGTCTCCGAATCTCTTCCACTCTCTTTAATATCGCATCATCGGTGTGCAGGAGTGTATCCCACTCCTGCCACGCGACGGGCGTCGGCCAGATCTGCGGCCAGACCCTGCACGGCCGCGGCGACCCGCGCGCGGCCTCAAGAAAGCTGTCGAAGGTCCAGTCGAGCGAATCCGGCTCGTGGTTATGCGTTGCCGGCACGACCACGTCAAGGAGCCCGTCGGCCATCCATCGGGCGGGATCCTGGCCCTGAACGACGCCCTTGTTCGAGTCGTAACAAACGCGCGCGATAACCGGCTTCCCGGTCAGGGCCCGGACGCGCCTGAGAAAATCGGCGCATGCGGCGGCGCGCTCGTCAAGCGTCGCCTCCTCGGGAAAGAACGGAGCCTTGCGCTCGAAATCAAGGCTGATACCGTCAACACCTTTTGCCAACAGGTCCTCGATCAGCTCGCAGAGGTAAGCGTGAAATGCGGGATCCCTGAAATCCTTCTTCCCGCCGGAGTTCCGTCCTGGGCACGATAGAAGCTTATCTGTATTGAGGGCGCTATGGTTAAGCCTGATATCGCCGAAAACGCGGAGCCCCGCCGCGTGCCCACGACTAAGCACGATATCCAGAAGATCGCACGGCTGCGCGTTGTAGTGAGAGACCACCCTGCCAATAAGTGCGTCTATCTCCCGGCCCTGCCCATCACCGACAAATCCCCTGCTGTGCCTCGTGCGACAGTTGTGCTGACCGGTGGTGAGGATGCTCCAGTCAATAACAGTGATGCAGGAATCGCGAAGCGGTTCAACCAGCACGTGGGACGCGTCATCTTCAGTCATTTCCGTTCCGGCCAGCTCCGCGAGCATCCCGAACCCGTCATGATTGAACGCGAAATCAAAATCTTCTGATGTTGTCAGAATGTATTTCTCCATCAGAGTTCACGGCGGTGCGATAGCCCGCCTTGCGGAAATGGCCCAGCACCGTCGGAAGTCCTTTCGGGGTTGGTCCTGAGAGCCCGTAATACCCATGGTTATGGCAGTACTGGCCGGACACCCTCCGCCGCCTTACGATCGAGGTTGGGCGTCCTCGCATCAGGATGGCCCTTGTGCCTCAGAACCTTGGCGTTATGTTGATCCGATAGTATGAAAAAGATATCAGGTCGCTTCTTAGCTCCTTAAACTTCGATTGTTTGAGTAAATGAGTCAAACAAATCCGACTGA
>CAYWJE010000336.1:0-2756 GCA_964458525.1 uncultured Verrucomicrobiota bacterium | reverse complement strand
AACTTCACTAACGCGGCTTTACACCAAAACGAATTTCAAATACATTTGGCTAGAGGTTCCTGCACATTCTGAAATCGCAACTAAAGAAAAACGCGGATAACGATGGCATTGACAGGGTGGCTGAATAGGGGTAAATAAAGCTTTTTCAATCTGTAATTGGAGATGGAATGAGGATTGTTATTGTCGGGCCCGGCGCGATAGGCTGTCTTTTCGCTGGTTTTTTTGCCGGCTCAGGAAAAGACGTGGGGTTGCTGGACAAAAACCCGGACCGCGTTGCGGATATCGCCGCGAAGGGTGTGCGGATTGAATCGGGCGGAGTTACGCATGTTGTGCGGGTGGCCGTGAGCGCAGCGCCCGGTGACTTGGGCGCCGCAGACCTGCTGTTCGTATGCGTGAAATCCTACGACGTGCCGGCCGCGATAAGGCACGCATTGCCGCTTGTTGGAAAGGACACGGTTATCGTGTCGCTTGCCAACGGAAGTGGCAACGTGGAGAAAATTGCGGAGGTAGCGGATCCAGATCGGATCGTGTGCGGGATAACGTCCCACGGTTCGACGAGCCTCGGCCACGGTCATGTGCGGCATGCCGGCGCCGGCGCCACAATTTTTGCGTCCTTCGTTCCGGCGATGCGGCAGAATGCCGAACTTGCGGCCGGGGCGCTTGATGATGCCGGGATGGAATCGCGGGTATCGGACGATATGCGTGGCGTCATCTGGAGCAAGCTGGTGGTCAGCGCGGCCATCAATCCGCTCACGGCCGTCATGGATGTTGAGAACGGGCGCCTGCTGGACGATCCCTGGGCCAGGGTGACTATGCGCCGGGCCGCCGAGGAGTCCTCCGCCGTAGCAGCCGCCAAGGGCATACGGTTGGCCTATGACGATCCCGTCGAGGAGATCGAACGGGTATGTCGGGACACGGCGCGGAACATATCGTCCATGCTGCAGGATGTTCGCAGGGGGAGGAGGACCGAGGTGGACGCGATAAATGGTGTTGTCGTTGCCGATGCCCGCGCGCTGGGCATCGCTGTTCCAACCAACGAAATGTTGATTGAACAAGTGCGAAAGAGATATGAAGGAGGAATGTGAAACTCGATCCAACAAAGATGAAGGACTGGCAGATAGCGGAGGCCGCGGAAGCGAATATGAAGCCTTTCGCGGCGCTTGCATCAGACCTCGGGCTGCAGGAAGACGAACTGATTCCCATGGGCAGGCAGATAGGGCGCGTGGATTACATGCGCGTCATGGACCGGATCAGGGGCGCTCCGCAGGGTAAGTATATTGACGTGACCGCGATCACACCGACCCCTCTCGGAGAAGGAAAGACGACCACCTCAATGGGGCTTATCGAGGGACTCGGCAAGCTCGGGAAAAGGGTCGTTGGCGCGATTCGCCAGCCCAGCGGCGGGCCCACCTTCAATATCAAGGGTTCAGCGGCGGGCGGGGGTCTTGCCCAGTGTATACCGCTCACCGCCTTTTCGATCCGGCTGACCGGCGATATTGATTCGATAACGAACGCCCACAACCTGGCCATGGTGGCGCTGACCTCGCGAATGCAGCACGAGAAAAATTACGATGACGCGCGCCTGATGAAAAGCGGCCTCAAGCGGGTCGATATAGATCCGAACCGCGTCGAGATGAAATGGGCTATTGATTTCTGCGCGCAGTCGCTTCGAAACATCACCATAGGCAAGGGCGGCAAAATGGACGGTTTTGAGATGGACTCGGGTTTCCAGATAACCGTATCAAGCGAGATCATGGCGATCCTCGCGGTGGCGAAGGACCTCGAAGACCTGCGCGCCCGGATGGCAAAGATCGTGGTGGCCTACGACAGGCAGGGCAACGAGGTAACCACGGCGGACCTCGAAGTTGACGGCGCGATGACCGCATGGATGGTGGATGCAATCAACCCGAACCTGCTGCAGACAATCGAGGGTCAACCGGTGTTTGTCCATGCCGGGCCGTTTGCCAACATAGCAATAGGCCAGAGCTCGATTATCGCCGATGAGCTGGGCACGCGGCTCGGTGATTACCACGTAACCGAAAGCGGATTCGGAGCCGACATCGGGTTCGAGAAATTCTGGAATCTCAAGTGCCGTTTCTCCGGGCTCAAACCCAATGCCGTGGTCATTACTGCCACAGTGCGCGCTCTCAAGATGCACGGCGGCGGACCAACGGTCAAGCCGGGGCTCCCGCTTGACGAGGTTTACTCCAGGGAGAATCTCGCGCTGGTCGAGGCCGGCTGCGGAAACCTCGTTGCGCACATCGAAACGGTGAAGAAGAGCGGCGTCCGCCCGGTTGTCTGCATCAATAGTTTTCACACGGACACGAAGAGCGAGATCGCGCTCATTAAGAAAATCGCCGAACAGAATGGAGCTTTGTGCGCGGTCTCTACACACTGGCTCAAAGGCGGCGAAGGCGCTATTGAACTGGCCGAGGCGGTGATTTCGGCCTGTAACGAAAAAAACGATTTTCGCTTCCTCTACGAACTTGACACGCCACTGCGCCGCAGAATAGAGCTTATAGCAAAGGAAGTTTATGGGGCGGACGGCGTTATGTGCTCCGATATGGCCATTGATAGATTGAAGAAACTCTTCAATGCCGAGTGGGCCAATGTTCAGCCACATTCAGGGGCGCAGGCCAATGCTGCAGTTTTTTTGGCATGTTTGAAAGCTGGCGATAAGATATTAGGCCTCAATCTTTCTCATGGAGGACACCTAACGCATGGTTCGCCTGTTAATTTTTCGGGTTTGATGTATG
>CAYWJE010000335.1:0-2815 GCA_964458525.1 uncultured Verrucomicrobiota bacterium | reverse complement strand
CCTTCTTGAAGACCTATTATAACCAGATCACCGCCCTGCAGGACAGGGAGACATACACGTTCTGGGAGCATTATCATCACGCCAGCGAGCATAAGACGCATGAACAGGCGTGGTTCCTGATGCAGACGCGCTGGATGCTGTGGCTGGAGGACGGTGAGGATCTGCGGCTGCTCAGCGCGGTGCCCCGCGCCTGGCTGCAAGATGGCGAGGAGATTGAGTTGAAACACGTTAAGTCGTATTTCGGTCCGATCAGCTTGCGGATCAAATCGGAGGCACTGCATAATATCATAATCGCTGAAATCGAGATTGACCCGAAACGCCCGCCCTGCAACGTGATCCTGCGGCTTCCCCATCCGGAAGGGCGCAGGGCAATGGCCTGTTCGGGCGGCGAGTACGATCCCGCAGGCGAAACGGTCACGATCAAGTGGAGCGGCCCGCACGCGTGCGTGGAATTGAGGTTCTGAAGAAACAGGAGAAAGCAATGCAGTCATTCTTCAATGTAAACGGCGTGATCGGGCGGGGCGCATATGAAGACCCTGAGTTTCCCACGGCTGCATCCCTGGCGGAGCATATGGACTATCTTGGCATAGCCCGCTCGCTGGCGTGGCATATCATGGCGCGTGACCTTCATCCCGCGTCCGGCAACAGGCAGCTTCTCAAGGAAATCGCAGAGGCCGGTCTAGAGGACAGGATAATACCCGCCTTCGTGATCACCCCAGCCTGCTTCTACGAGAACGGAACGATCGAGTTCCTTAAGGCGCGGATGGCGGAGGGCAGGGTGCGCGCGCTGCGGATAACGCCGGAGGTTTCCCGCTTTCCCGTGAGGGAGATCGAACGGGTATTGGCCGCTCTGACCGCGTTCGAGCCGGCAGTCTTCTGGGATTGCCGGTATGGCAGCAGTGATTCGGACATGCGCGACATCGAACACCTGGCGCAGACCTTTCCGGGCGTATCGTTCGTGATGACGCAGAAGATGTGGCCGGGATTCGGGGCGATAGTTGACCTGATGTGGCGCTGTCCCAACACCTTCATAGACATATCGTGGCTACACATGAGGAATGCGATCGAGATGCTTGTCGCCAATTTCGGGGCAGAGCGGGTGCTGTTCGGCACGGGGTACAAGTCTCACTATGGCGCGGCGATAGCGGCTCTGGCCCATGCCCGGCTTGACGAGCGGCAGCGGGATCTGATTGCACACGGGAATGTGGAGCGAATCCTCAAACTCGCCCCGTGCAAACAAGGGGCGCGCCGCTGGTCGCTACTGGATGAGAAGCCCCTGTGGAGAGGGTTCCGCGAGGGCAAACCCCTCGATGGCGTTGAAGTCATTGACGCGCACGGGCACACGGGGCCACACACCCGCGGCTGGTTTCTCCCGGAGAGCGACTTCGAAACCTACCCCGATGCCCTGCGCGCCTACCTGGAGAGGCTGGGGGTGGACCGGTTGATAGTCTCGTCGGAGATCGCGTTGTTCGGGCCGTGTCTAGAGGGCAATCGCGAGACGGAGCGCGTGTGCTCAAAACACGGTGGGATGTTTTCCGGCTACCTCGTGTTCAACCCGCTCTTTGCGGACGAGATGGTCCCGCACTTCGATGATTTCTTCAGCCGCAGTTTCTTCGTTGGATTCAAGCTGCTTGCGAGCTACTGGAAGCTGCCGCTCACTTCGCCCGATTTCAAGCCGGTCTGGGAGTGTGCCGACCGGCTCGCGCTGCCTGTTCTGATGCATACGTGGGACGACAGCTACAGCTCTCCGGCGACCTTGAGCGAAATCGTTCCGCGCTACCCCCGGGCGACGTTCATTATCGGCCATTCCGGGGGCGGAACCCGCGGACGGCTTGAGGCGGAGGCTCTGGCCGCGGCGAACAAAAATGTATTTCTCGAGTTCTGCGGCAGCTTCACGACGCCGCGCCCGTTCGAGCTTTCCATGGAGAAGGTTGGAAATGATCGGGTGGTGTACGGATCGGACACCGGGGCGCACAACGCCGCCTGGGAACTGGGCAGGTATCTCTCGATGCCGCTGCCGGACGAAGAACTCACGCCCGGCCTTGCCGCTAACATGCGCGGGATACTCGCGCGCAAGCGCTGAACAATTATCAGGTCAGAGATGCTCGCTTTCGCTGAAATGTGCTTGATCAGGCGCGAGGTCTATGTCATGTTTCCCGGTTGAGGTATCGGTGTGATTCATGTTTTTGTTTCTGGTTGTGCTTTTGAATAGTGGCGCAGCGTCTCAATTTATACCCCATAAGTGCGCCTACTGCAACCTGGGCGGGCTTCTGGGCGCGATGGTCAATGTGGACGAGTATTGCGGATACCTGCACAAGATCATCGAGCAGCATCCCTGGCAGAAGACTTACCTGCTCGACGACGATGCCGATCCGCCCGGCCTCGAGCCGGAGCTCGGCACCCTGCCTGAACTCATGGAGTTCTTCGGAACGCTCGACAGCCGCTATCTCGTGGTGCACACGAAGACCTGGAATACGAAATGGGTCCGGGATGTCGCACACAAGGGAAATACGATATTCGTGTGGAGCATCAGCGGAGCCACGCAGAGCAACAAGATAGAACCTGACGCCGGCACCACCGAGCAGCGTGTCGAGGCGGCACGCATTGCGCAGGAGGCCGGCTGCCCGGTACGCTACAAGTTCAAGCCCATTATCCCGGTCCGGAACTGGCGGCGCGATGCCGCGGAGGCCGTTGAGCTTATCTTTGCCCGGACGCGCCCGGACATGATTAGCTTGTGCACTCTTATGTGGATGACGGTAGATAGAGCGTGTCCCAATTCCCCCATTTTTCGCCGACGCGTCGAAGCAAGAGCCGT
>CAYWJE010000334.1:0-2819 GCA_964458525.1 uncultured Verrucomicrobiota bacterium | reverse complement strand
AAAAACTCACACGCGGCGTCTCGGTTTATCGGGCTTTCCTCCCTGAACACTGAATGAACTCCTGGTTGGTTCTCATTAAACTCGATAGTGACGAGGCCCTCGTCGTTCCCATATCCCGCCGGACTTGTCACCACCGTGAATTCCGGCCTTGTGCCGACGCAGACCACGGTCGGGTTCGCGCTGATCGAGACCACTTTCACGAACTGGGCGCTCGCCGAGCCCTGCCGTGCCGGAGGACCGTTATTCACCGCGGTCACCTGCACTGATTCCGGATCATCGCTGCTGAAGCTGACCGAATGAACATTCTGGTTGCCGCTCTTGAAATAGCCCGGCTCGCTCACGCTCCAGTTCGCACTCACCGCGAATTCCTCGCCGGAAGGAATCTTCTTCCCGAACGCCGAGCCGGTCACCCCGTTTCCCACCGGCGCAACTTACGGACTGACTTTCACATACAAATCCGACTCCGTCGCCCCCTCCGCGGATGCCGTTCCGGTCACATACCTGTGGATGCTCCCGCCCCCGGTTCCACCCCCGCCCTCGCCGCCGTTCCACCAGGCGTCCACCCGGGCGGTCGTCGTTCCCGGCTCCCACGCCGTATTGACAAGGCTGAAACTCAGGCCCGATTGATTGACCCACAGGAACAGTTCATTATTGCCTGTCCTGCTCCACTCCGTCTTGTCGAAGGTATAATCCTCGGGAGTATACACGCTCACGTTGAAGTAGACCGTGTCGGAAGGCGCAACGTTCCCGAACACTGCCGGCTCCGGGTTCGGCTCATCCGGACGCAGCGTCCGATTCTGCGTCTCGCCGGCCTGCGCCGGAACTGATAGGAGCATTATCCCAGCCAACACCATGCCGATCCCATGTTTCCCTGTATGTTTATTCATATTCCCCCGCGTTTCAAGTCTTTCCTTCTTATGATTTCAGACCGGCAGCGTTTGCCGCCAATAAGCGAAGTTCCCGCTCGCGCTCCTGTCTGCGCTCCGAGCCCGCCCGCATCAGTTCATAGCCGTTGCACAGCATGTTGTCGTAATACAGGCGGCACATGCCGGCGAACGTCGCCTGGTCATGGGAACTCGTCCATTTGGTCCGCTGCCGGGCCGCCCCGTTCAACACCATGCCGGCCATATCCCAATCCCCCATTCCGAACAGCGCGATCTCGAACAAAGCGCGGTAATATCTTGCCGAAACGATGTTGTCACCATGCCTTTCACGCCACTCAACCAAGGCGATCAATGCTTCCCGTTTTCTTCCCGCGTCGTGAAGCGCCGTTGCCCAGTGGCTCAAGGCGTCCGTCCGGTCGTTGAGCGACAAAGCCTCATCATCCAGTCTCCTCCACAGCTTCTTCTCCACCTCGTCAATGAAGCGGCTTCTATCATCTTCCGGCACGACAAACCGGTTGATCAGCAGGTTGCCGTCGAAGAACAACGCCCTGCCGAAACAGGCTCTTTTCAACCCCGGATCGTCCAATGATTCCGCCCAATCCCAGACCTGGTCAACCAGACCGGCGCATTCCAGGGCCCGCGGACGAAGCCATCTTTCCGAATGGGTCATTGCAAGGTCCATAGCCAGGCGCGCGGGAAGACTCTTGTCCTCCGGCCGGCTGCCGCGCAAGGCATGCATAGCCTGTTCCACCATGGCAAGCGACCGGTCGTATGTCAGACCGCGGTCGCTCAAAGCCCATTCCGCGGCGGTCCGGAACGCGTTGAACCAGTCAGCGTCGTCAAGCGCGCCGCAGGAATGCGTCTGGGTGTACTCAAGCGCCTCCGCCCACAAGCGCGGGACTGCTTTCCCGAATTCCTGCCGGTCCGCGGTTATCAAGTCCTGCACGATAAAGACCTTATCCATCAGCCGGAAATAGCCCTTCTCGTTGCCAGTGACCTCCGGTTTCGCCGAGTCGGCATCCGATTCGGCGACCCGCGAAATATCCTCATTCGATTCCGCCGTGGAAGCGGCAAGCAAGACGGGCGGCGCGGGCATGGACACTTCCGAATGAGCAATCCCCGATTCGGGGACTGCGGGATGCGATGTGGAAGGGCTTTCCGCCTGCTGTTCACAAAGAAGTGTTTCGTGCTTAATTTCCCGAACGGCATCTTCCGACGCAGAGTCGCCGGCTTGCCCGCCGTGGAGGGACGCGCCCGGCTTGTCATGCGGCATGGCGGCGGCATAGGCAGTCAACTCCGGCGATCGGTTTTGATAAGTCTCTTGAGATGTGCCCACACCGCCGAATTCATCCGGGGCCGACTCGCCATCCCTGAAAACGCCGCGCATCACTTCCGCGACCACAACCACGGCCAATGCCGCGACCGCCACCCGGAAGAGACGGCCGGACAGTTTTGCATCGGCAAACACGCTGCGCCGGGGCGGCCTGCGGCGAATGGTTAACTCGCTGCGGCGGCGCATGAGGGAGTTCATGACGCGGGACGCGTCACAGGCAACGCGGGACGCGTCACAGGCAACACGGGACGCGTCACTGGTGGCGCGGGACGCGTCGGAAGTAACGTGGATCTCGGACGAAGACGCCGGGATACAATCCCGGCCTACATCTGTGTGAACGCCTTCGGATTCGATAACAGGTGGAACCGTCATCCGATGCCCGCAGAAGGCACACTTGATGAGATTGCCCGCAACGGAATGAGGCGCAAGGAGCGTTTCCCCGCATCCTTCGCAATCGAACTCCAGGTCCGGCTCCGGAACGAGAACGGGCATGCCGCAGTCCACGCAGGAGACAGTTCGCCCGATCCCGGCCTCGTCAACGGCCAGGCTCTTCCCGCATTCGCATTTGAAATAGATGTCCGGCATTTTATGCCCGTTCACGG
>CAYWJE010000333.1:0-2819 GCA_964458525.1 uncultured Verrucomicrobiota bacterium | reverse complement strand
CGTCTCGGTTTATCGGGCTTTCCTCCCTGAACACTGAACACCGAACACTGAACACTGAACACCCGCAACACGTATAGCTTGCAATACTCAGTCGGATTTGTTTGACTCATTTACTCAAACAATCGAAGTTTAAGGAGCTAATCGTGCTCTTCTGCAACGACCGCTTGCGCGGCTGGCGCCCAGACCGGCATGTACGGACTGAGAATCGTCAACGCGCCCCAGGCCACAATGCACGAGACCGTGCCAACAACAAGTCCTATCTTGAGCCATTCCGCGAAACGAGTCTGCGTCCGATAGCGCTTCTCGAGCATGCCGAGCGCCACGATATTGGCGGTGGAACCTATCATGGTGATATTGCCCCCGAAACACGCGCCGAAGAGCAGCGCCCACCAAAGAGAAGTCGCGCCCAGATCCCGCACAATCGGAATGAACGCCGCGACGAACACCACGTTATCGAGGAATGCCGAACCAACCGCCGACAACCCTAAAACCAGGGGCGTGAGCAGCTTGACGTTCGAGCCGAACACGTTTATGAAGCCATCCGCTATCCGCGCCGTAACACCGGTGTGCGCAAGGCTTCCGGCAATGGCAAACAACATCATAAAGAACAGCAGCGTCCACCATTCAACATCCGCTTCTATATGATGCCGCGCACGGCCCGGACGCCACAGCATCAGCGCGCCGGACACCAGGAGCGGAGTCGCTATGAGAACCGTGTTCTTCTCCACGCCCAGCGCCTTTTCAAGCACGTGGTGCAGCGCTATGAGTGACATCATGCCCACGAGAATCGCCAGCGCGCTACGATACGGCACCCGAATCAGCGGGGAAAGCCCAAGACCCTGCGTGCGCCGGGCCTCCAGCCGCTCCGTGAGGAGGGATATGTCTTTCCTGAACCACCAGCACAGCAGGCCGAGGTTGACAAGCAGAACCATCAGCATAACCGGGAACGCCCATGTGATAAAGTCAACGAAGGTGAACCCTGCCTTATACCCCAGCAGAATGCCCACGGGGTTGCCCAGCATCGTACCCGTGGAGCCGATATTGGTTGACATCACGGATATCATTATAAAGGGCAGCGCGCGGAGCTTCAGGGTGTCGCAGACCTGGAATATGAGGACGCACATAAACACCATGCCCGACACCTCACCCACCACGCAAGCCATGATGGCCGAGAGAAACACGGTTATGAGAACGAACACCTTCCCCGACATCCGTTTGCTCGCCAGCACCAGTTGAATAATCCACGTAAACAGCCCGAGATCCTTCAGCACGCCCACGGTAATCATCATGCCGACCAGGAAGAGAATGATGTCAAGCTCGGTGGACGCAACGAAGCTTTGCAGGGTAAGCGTCCTGCTTCCCAGCAGCGCGACTATGCCCACGAGCGTAACCGCGAGCCTGTAGTTCCAGAACAGCAGAGTCGCCATTATGATCAATACGAAAATCGCGCAGGCGAGAACCTGCCGAGGCTCAAACCCCGCCATCCTCGCAAGCAGCACCGTCGCCGCTTCCACAAGAACAAGGATTGCAATCCTGCCCAAAGCGGCAGTGCGGGTCGTTTCCGTGAGCGTACTTGTCACTTCGCTACTCCCTAAGAACCTTGGTGATAAAATCCTGAAGCGAGATAACGCCAACGAGTTTCTTCCCGCGAAGGACGAACACATGGTGCGCCGGATGAGTGCGCAGCGCCTTGGCAACCTCTATGGCCGGCGCCTTCTCGGGAACTGCCGCGAAGTCGCTCGACATGATATCAGTAAGACATGTTGTTCCCTCGTTCCGCAGCAGTTCCAAGAACGGCTCAAAATTGATAATGGGCGACAAATCCTCCATCCACAGGATATGGTCCGGCAGGCACACTCGGAGAAGCTCGTATTCAGACACCATCCCCACCAGGTCGCCTTCCTTGTCAACCACCGGAAGCTCGGCGAGATCGTGCTTAACGAACATGTCAATGGCCTGCTTGAGGGTGTCGGTCTCCTTGATCGCAGCCGCGTTGCGGGTCATGATGTCGCCCGCACAAACATAGTCGGGCAATATGAGTCCGCCCCGGCTGAAAAAATGCCACAGTTCGTCGGCGGAAGTGAATTCCGCCGCACGGAGTGCGGCACCAGGTTCACGGAGCATCTTCGCAAGCGAACTCGCTGCCTGAAGGTACAAGCCGGGCGCCGAAACCGGAACAAGTATAAGGATAACGAGGTGCGCCAGGCCGCCCTCGCCCTCCGCGAACCTTATTCCGGAGCCGGATGTCGCGACAGCAACCATGAGGCTATTCACGCCCTCGATGCGCGCATGAGGCATCGCAATGCCGGAGCCAACCATCGTGGACGTCTGCTCCTCGCGAGACATCAGCTCACGGAAGGCGGCGTCAATATCCGGCATGGTCTTCCTCGCCGCAAGCCGACCGAGGAGCGCCATTAACACCTCGTCACGAGTTGCCAGCGCCGTCTGCGGAAGAATCTCTTCCGGACCGAAGAGCGAGGCTAAATTTGATCCGTTTAAACCTTTGCCCATAGACTCCCGTCGAAGCCATGAAATTCTTTTAGAGGGGTCCCCGGAAAAGGGGACGGCCAGGAATGACAGTGCGGGCGTTGTGCGTGCGCGATGAATCGCCAGCTTCATATCCAACAACGCTCGTTGCATAAACGCGCAAAACATTACACCCAGCCGCGATCGTGTCAAGAGCCAATTTGCAGAATCGTGAATCGGTGTGTCAGTGGTTTTATTAGACATGATCCTGAATTCGTGATGAGCTCAGCATGCCGGCGGGTCAATAGGTCAGTGAATCAGTAAGTCGGTATGTCAGCGGGAACACCAGGCGT
>CAYWJE010000332.1:0-2835 GCA_964458525.1 uncultured Verrucomicrobiota bacterium | reverse complement strand
GTGCGGGACGGAAACCCTCCGCCTAAAATTGCGCGCGCCGTTCTTCTACTCGACAGCCCTTGACGGCGTGTTGCCCAAAGTGCCTCACGGGCACAACTGAACCAATCCGCTGAACCGTTCTTGCTTCCTAGTCACGAAAAAGTCAGATATCGCTGCAAAGCGTTCAGAGAGCGTAATGGCGCGGTGGAGAACGGGATCGAGGATGACGATCTTATGGAGATCATGTATTGATCATCATAGTAGCCGGTAGGACGCTGGTGTATTCGCGCTGAACGATAATATCTGCGAGCGCCTCCGATCGGATGACACTCTCTTATTTCATGACGGCTTGGATCTCAAGTCAAGAAAGGTTTGTTTTGCACTATACAGCCCCTATACTACTACTGTATGTTTCATTTATTGATACATTTTTTACAGAGTATGTCATATGTTTTCTTGGAGTTATTTTTTCTCCTATTGCTCGCCTGTGCCTCCTGTTCGCCTGTCGGGATTATGGAGCCGGCAGCGGGGGAACTAGCTTCAGATCCGGTTGTCTCTAGGATCAGGGCTTTAACAAAGAGCCACGCGCGGATTGTCTGGTGCCAGGATGTAGGTGAAGGGTCGGATACTTTCGCGCAGGGAAGCACTTTTCGCCTCATGGGTTATGACACGGAGGATGGCAAAGGCGAGCGCGTGATTCTTCCCGGTCCGTCGAATTTTTCGCGCCCCCTCATAACGCCGCGCGGCGACCGCGTGATCTTCTCCAAACGCGGGGACAAAAAGATTTTCGTGGTCAATTGGGACGGATCCGGTCTGGCGGAGCTGGCGGCCGGCCTTGCCGTTTCGGTGTGGCGCGATCCGGGGAGCGGCGCGGAATGGGTGTACGCCGGGACCATGATCGGAGATTCTCAAACCGTTCGCAACTTGCGCCGCTTCCGGCTTGACAAGCCGGGCATCGCGGAGGCGGTATGGGACAAGACGCCCATCGAGGCAGATAACGTGCAGCTAGCGGCTGACGGTCGGCACGCCGCGGGCGCCTTTCCGTGGCCGGAGTGCGGCATGGCCGAATTTCCGGATGTCGACTGGAAGGTGTTGGGAAGGGGCTGCTGGCCGGCGATCGCGCCGGACGATAGTCTGTTGCTATGGATTTTTGACGGCTCTCACAGGAACCTCATGATGCTGGCGGCCGTCGGGGAAGAACGGTGGACGGTGAGTATAAACGGTGCGCCTGGAATTGACGGGCACGAGGTCTACCATCCGCGCTGGAGCAATCATGCCGGGCTCATGGTGATGACCGGGCCTTACACCGTGGGCGCCTCAGCCAATCGTATTCGCGGCGGCGGCACGGGTGTGGAGATTTTTGTGGGTGAGTTCGCCGCCGATTTCAGGTCCATCCGGAGTTGGGCGAGGGTGACGCATAATGACAGCGCTGATTTCTATCCGGATCTGTGGGTTCAGCCCGGGCCGCTGGCGCGTGGTAGGGCATCGGCGGCCGTGTCCGGTCTGGCGCGGCAGCCGCGCGAAGAGTCGTGGCCCGGTGATATATCAGGGCTTGCCTTCCTTTGGGCAAATCGCGCGGCTGATAACGAGGTTCGGGATGATGATAAGTTCTCGATGATGCTGTGCCGCGTTGAACCTGCGGGGTTGGCCAGGTTTGGCCGCAATTTCGATATGCGCCTTCTGCCGGGCGGCTGGTTCAACACCCTGTCCGGTGCCGAGCTGTTGCTGAACCGGTGCCGCGAGAGCAATGAGCTGGGAATCGAAGCGCTGGTGAGATTCGACAATGCGGACGGCGGCCGGATAGCGCGGATCATTTCATTCGGACGGGATAAGAATGAAATCAATTTCGCACTGTGTCAGCGCGAAGATAAGCTTGTAATCCGACTGCTCATGGGCGAGGATGGGGCAGCAGAAAGAGGAATTGAGGAGCGGGAGCTAGGTGCCGTTGTATCCGGCAGGGCCATTCACCTGGTGATCAGCTACAGGCCGGATCTGCTTACATGTTTTATGGACGGCAGGCTGGTGTTCGCCGATAATGGCGTGCGAGGCGCGTTCGGGAGCTGGTGCGCGGGCGATCTCGTTTTCGGGGATGATGGCGAAAAGGGCTGGGCTGGAGCGATTGAGCGGGTTGCTCTGTACTCGAGGGCTGTGCAGAAACCGGAAGCCGCGCTGAAAGCCGCGAGCTGCGCGGAACTGCTCGCTGGCCGCGCGCCGCCCGACAGGCTGGTTGTCGAGGCGGTCTTAAAGGAGGTTTCCGGTATACCTGCGCCGGAATCCATTCTTCCCTACAGGCGCGCGCTGGTTGTCAATACCTACGAAATAAAGCAGGTTGTCGAGGGGACTGTGGCAGGACCCGGGATACTGGTCGCGCACTGGGCCATCCTCGACGGGCGCGTGCTGGATGACGCGCGGCGCAGTCCGGGCGAGGTCCGCAGGATGACGATGGAGCCATTCGATGCACGCCCGGAGTTGGAGGGTGAAAGGCTGGTGATGGATAGCGACGAATTCGTCCTGCCGCTGTATTACGACCTGGATGAGTAAGCGATGGTTTTTAGCTCAAATCTGTTTCTGTTCTATTTCCTGCCGGTGGCGCTGCTGCTCTACTACGTCGTTCCGCGCCGCGGCAAGCACCTCGTGCTCACGGCTGTGAGCTACTGGTTCTACGGCTGGGCGAACCCGTTTTTCTTATGGCTGCTGTTGTTTTCAACCGTGGTGGACTATTTCTGCGGACTCGTAATTGCCTGGAAGGGGTTTGGCTGGGTCTCCCGCCGCGGCGAGCCCGTGGATGTCCCGATGCTGGATGAGGGCGGTCCGCGGCTCCCGGTCCAGCGCGCCGCTCTGATCGTCTCGATAATC
>CAYWJE010000331.1:0-2848 GCA_964458525.1 uncultured Verrucomicrobiota bacterium | reverse complement strand
TGCCGGAGTCAGAACGCCGTTGGATTCCTGAACACTGAACACTGAACACATGCACAACCAAAGGCTCCGAAAACTTCACTAACGCGGCTTTACACCAAAACGAATTTCAAATACATTTGGCTAGCATTCCTGGCAGGTCCGCACAGCCTTGTGCGGCCGTCAAATTACACGCTGAGTAGTTACGAATATTGGAATAATGGAACAACGGAATAATATTCATAGGGATAGAAGTGAAATACGGGGTTAATGAATATTGCGGCGTAAAAACGCAACCGGTCCGACGCCCCGCACAACCACGCGCCGAAGCGCGATTCGTCCTCCCATCGCCTCGCATTGAACCCGCCGAGCCTTTTCGCTTCGCGCGAGAGTGATCAAACCCCACGCCCAGCCGGTTGACCAGAACCATCTACCCGGCCTGTCGTCAATCGTGATTGTTCGCTCAGAGGCAGAATAATGAAACCCGGGCCAGGCGACAACCGCGCCCCACGATGCCATGGCGCGCGCATAGTGATAGCCACACTCCGCCTCATTGAACGGATTGCGCTTGCTTCCGTCAAACCGCGCGCGAATTGCGCGAATGACCAGCAACGCCTCCTTCCGCATCCCGGCGAGGATCATGTGTACTGCCGCAATGTATTCAAAACCGGTCATGCATTCGCTGAAATGAAGAATGGGACTCGGCGGCCTGCCGTGCGGGTGCGACGCCATCACCAGACCCGCCTCTTTCCCGAGTGCATACACCCGCGTGTGTGCAAGATGGTCCGCAAGATCCGGCTTGAAGTTGTGGCGCATAACCGAGCGGAGTGCCGAGCGCACATGCCGCGGATCGGCGAGATCGCCGAGCCCGCACAGGATTGCCAGGGCCTGCCCTGCCGTCTGATCCACGAGACATCCATCGCCAAGCTGCGCAAACGGATGTTTCGGCAACTCGTTCTTTTCGTTCATCCTCAGTCCCACGGCCGGGGGCGCGTTGGGATTTGGCGGACGAATCTCGTGCCGATAGTACTCGCCGTTGAAGAGGTGTTCGTCAATCCACGCGCTGCCATTGCGCAGGAGCAAGTCGCAGCGCGCGGCGAAAGCCCTGTCGCCCAGATGTTCGGCCATCGCCCGGGCCGCCCTCAGCGCCGCCAGGTACCAGAAGCCCATAAGCGGATTGGGGCCGTACCACTCGACATCCAGCGTGTTGTGCTGGCAACCCTCCATCACCCCGTCCTGATCCGCATCCCAGCCACCGGCAATCCAAGCGAAAGCAAGCGCGCGCCGGGCGGCCGGCCAGAGCTTGCGCAGCCAGCGATCGTCGCCTGAAAGCTGCCATTCACGGTATAGCTTGACGATGCAGCCCATTTGTCCGTCAGCCGCCGCCGTGCCGGGCTCCGATGCGCGGGACACGGGCAGTTTGGCGCGGAACGCCATGCGCCCCTCCTGGTTGGTTGTGAGAAGGAATTCAGTTTCGCGCATCGTGCGGGCAAGTCCTCCGAAAAGAAACGGCGTCGCCTGCTCGTAGTTCCAGACGTGCGTGCAGTTGCCATAGCAGCTGCCGACCTTGTCATGAATGCCCTCCCATCCCCACCACCTGCCGTCCGGAGTCCGGAAGCACGTCTGTGTGCGCAGTGTGCTTATATTGAACAGGGCGGCCTCCTTGATCACTGCAGGAAGATCAGAATCACAGAAGGCACGAACGAACGAAAGCGTGCGCCGCTCCAGCGCCGGGAGCCGGTCGGCAGCATGGCGCGCGGCATCCCACGCGGTTTTGAAACGTCGCGCGTAGTGATTGCCCACGCGGTCAGCCGCTGCGGGACTCTCCGCCCACTGGTCGCCCACCGGAGTCCAGGACGCCCTGTTCGGAAAGCGCCATGCGATCAGAAACGTTATGCGCCGCGTTGCGCCCGGCCGCAGGTTCACGCGCGCCGCCAGTGAAGCCATGGGCACATCCGTGTGTTTCACCGTCGAAGGCGGACACAGCATCCCCTTTTCCAGCCAGCTCTCCCAGAACTCGAGCAGACTCCCGCCCCATGACTGGTCAGCCCAGCCTGTGCGAAAACTCACGCTCCGCGCCCCGACCAGCGCAAGCGCCATATCACCCCGGGCAGATGCGTCTTTCGGCACTCCTCTGGAATCCATCACTATTCCGGCCAGGCCGTGCTCGCTTCGAAACCTGTTCCTGTTCCCGGCCGCTCCGTACGGTGTATAGTTGCCGCCCGACTCGCGCCGCGTGAGCGAACCATCCATTCCTATGAAATTGGGAAGTGATCCGCACACGGCCGCATCCACCGCACGGCGTCCCGGGTTGTGCAGGACGAAGCGCAGCACCGCGACGGGAAGTGAGCTGGAATCCTCGTCGGCCGGGATGAGCGGATTGAAAGCCTCTATTCGAACCTGCAAAGGCACATGCGAATCCTCAAGCCGCACCTGGCCGAACGGGTAAGCGGCGGCAAAACCGGCTGATTTGAAACGCGGCAGGCCGGGACACGCGGCGCGGCTTCCGTTCGAACCCTCAAAGAGTTCCGGGGGCAGAGGCCCTTCGAGCAGTCGCGCAACGGGCGGTTCGCCCCTGCGCCTGGCCCGGACACAGAAGAAAGGAGCGTACATCCTGTCGCCCGAACAGGGCACGAATCCCTTTGCGGGCCGATTCATAATCTCCCAGTCGCGCAGGTCGCCGCGGCCGCCCAGCGAAAAGGTGCCGGTGCCGAGACCGCCCAGCGGCAGGGCAACCCGGTCAAGATGGCTCGCATCATACTCGCGCAGAACCGGCCATTCGGATGACAGTGATTTTTTCACTTATAATTCAAGACAGGTCCTTCCGGAAATAGCGTGTGATTTTTTGGCGCTTCGTACGCAACGACCAATA
>CAYWJE010000330.1:0-2852 GCA_964458525.1 uncultured Verrucomicrobiota bacterium | reverse complement strand
CTATTACCGCAAAAATCGGTTAGATTTTTGCTAACATCTTTCCTTTTAGCTACTTGCGACAACAAGGCTCGCGGGTATCAAGCGGCTGATCAAGTATATGTTCTGACTGCCCCGCCTTTTGGAGTCAATATCCCCCGTTTTTTATGATCTGTCAACATTTTATGCTTGCTTTTTTTATCATGAATGCTAACGTATATGTCATAGAAATAGATTAAGCATATACATTAGCATTTATGGGAGGTGTCATGAAAAGCGGCATGGAAAATGGGGATGCAAGGAGAAAGCTTCGTCATCGCATGATTTTCACATTGGAAGAAGCAGCCTGTTTAGTTGGACGCACCATTCATACTGCTCGACGGTGGTTAAAGGCATGGGGAGCATGTCGGAGTTATAATAAAAATGGTCGTTATTACGCATTGCCGGAGACGCCGGAATTTGATGCCAATGGAATATGGCAATGGAAAGAGGTTTTCTTTTCGTGCCACGGGAATCTCGGCAAAACGCTGGTGACATTGATATGCCGCTCGGAAGCCGGTTTGGATGCATCCGAGATCAAGGCGACATTAAAGCTTGATCCGCGCTCCTTTTTGTCCGGATTTTCCGAGCATCCGGAACTTCATCGTGAAAAGACGGGCGGCAGATTCGTGTACTACAGCGCTGAAGTCAGTGTGAGATCGCAACAGCAACAGCGCCGTCGCAAGCAGCTAGCAAACGCCAGAAAACTCACGGATGCCGAGACCATTGCCATTCTGGTGGAAAAGATCAAACAACCGGCCTTGAATGACAAGGCTTTGAGTCGCCAGCTCCGCGCGCGGAACCTGCGGGTCGATCCCGATTTGATCGGCGAATTTTTCGACCGACACGGCCTGTCAGTAAAAAAAACGCCGAATTTGCCCTGATACGCTGTCTGTCGAATCGGCTCAATAGTCTTTCCGCTGGTATGGCCGCATCACGACTGTTCGGCAAACCGCCGACAATCGAGTTCCGTCCGTCTCATTCCTTGTGTCTTGACTGCCGGCAAACTCTGAAAGCGAAGAAGTCGCACACCCGCGCGATCAGCACACTGCACATAGGCAGCTTCCGCGCCAGAGAAACGATTCTTAACTGCCCGCAGTGCAAGCGCGCATATCGGTCTGAAGAACTCGAACGACTTGTGCCGTCCGGCGCCAACTTCGGCTACGACGTGTTGGTTTATGCCGGAGAAGCCCTCTGGCTTCGCTGCCGTAATGAACAGGAAGTGGTTGACGAACTGGCGCAAAAGAATGTCCGGATCAGTCCCCGCGAGGTCTCGTTGCTGGGCATGAAGTTCATCGTTTATCTCGCCATCGCCCACAGGCGTATAGCGGCGGACATCACCGCCGCAATGCGGACTGGCGGCGGATTCGTGTGCCATCTGGACGCGACATGTGAGGGGCGCGACCCATTCCTGATGAGCAGCATGGATTCGCTGTCGGAAATCGTGCTTGGCAACATCAAGCTGCCTTCCGAACATCAGGACCATATCATCCCCTTCCTGCAGCGCATCAAGGAGACATTCGGCATTCCGCTCGCGCTGGTTCATGACATGTGGCGCGGCATTCTCAAAGCAGTGGCGGAGGTTTTTCCGGGCGTGCCGGACTTCATCTGCCATTTTCATTTCCTGCGCGATATCGGCAAGGATTTCATGGAAACAGAGTACAACATCGTCCGCACCCGTCTGAAGAAACACCAAATTGCCGGCAAACTGCGCTACCGCGCCAAACAACTGAAAATCGCGGCGGATTTGAATCCCTGCTTGATTGACGCGCTGGCAACCGGTCTTGCGAATCACCCCTTGCCAGCCTCAGCGCTTCAATCCATGCCGGGGATTAACGCCTACACCCTGATTTATTGGACACTGCAAGGCAAATCCGAAGGCAGTGGATACGGGTTTCCTTTCGACCATCCGCATTTATCCTTTGCCGAGAGAATCCAGCGGCTTCATGCCGATGTGCAGCAGCTTGCCGAGACGCAACTGCGAGGAGAATGGAAAGACAACGTGCCATACTTCAAGGTGCTTGTGGACTTGAAGGCAATTATGCAAGACAAGGCGCTGTGGCAGGCCGTCGCGGAACTCGAAAAGAAAATCACCGTTTTTGAACGATTGCGCAAAGCCATGCGCATCGCTCCACAATCCGGCCGGAACGGCCTGAATGATGAAGGTTTGAAGTGCAATATCAAAACCATTGAACAGCGTGTAAAGAAGTTTCGCGCCTGGCTGACAGGACGAACAGAATATGCGAAAGATGAAGACGCCAAAAAGATGGTCGCTCAAATAGACAAGTATCGGGACAAACTTTTTGCCGATCCGATAACTGTCAGAACGTCTTCCGGCTCCGTTCGGGTTCAGCCTCAACGGACCAACAACATCATGGAACAGCTCTTTCGCAGCCTTAAACGCATCAATCGGCGCAAAACCGGAAATGCAGCTTCAAGCCGGATGCTGCGCACCATACTCGCTGAAACCCCGCTGGCGCGAAACCTTCAGAACCCGGACTACATGAAAATCCTGCTCAATGGCAAATCCGCCATCGAAGAAGTTTTCGCGGATATTGAGATTGACGCACTGCGCCAGGAGTTCCGCAAAGCGCAAAACAATCCGGAAAAACTTCCCGCCAAACTCAAGACTCTGATTGCCATGCCTGATTATTCCAGTAAACTTGTCGCAATGATCCGAAATTCAGCCGCATAATCAAAACTCAGCCCGGGAAAAAGATGGACAACCAAGCATCGTCAAGGCACTATTCCCGCAAATCTAACCACATTTTGCGGTAATAGGGCTTAATTCTTCTCCATGGCCCGCCAAGTGGCTTCAAGTCAACACATTACAAACG
>CAYWJE010000329.1:0-2867 GCA_964458525.1 uncultured Verrucomicrobiota bacterium | reverse complement strand
AACTTCACTAACGCGGCTTTACACCAAAACGAATTTCAAATACATTTGGCTAGGCGCTAAGTTCTTACGAATCCTTTCCCTCGCTCTCATGCGTGATTGCCGCTAGTGGTGAGGCTCAGAAATACGTCCTCCAGAGTGCCCTGGACGGCGCTCTTGGTCTTCAACTCCTCAAAAGTGCCTGTTGCGACGAGGCGTCCGCCCGTGATGATTCCTATGCGATCGGCCAGGTTTTCCGCGAACGCGAGGATGTGGGTGGTCAGGAATATGGTCATGCCCGCCCTCGTTTTCTCCTTAAGCAGATCCCTGATCAGCCGTATTGTCAGGGGATCGAGCCCCACAAAGGGTTCGTCAACGAAGAGCACGGCGGGTTTGTGCAGAAAGGTGGCGGCATATATCAGGCGTTGCCGGAACCCGTGCGAGAGATCCTTGATCAGCGTCTGCGCGTGTTCCTCCATGCCGAACATCTTGAAGAATCGCGCCCTCTGCACGCCCATTTCCTCCCGGTTGATTCCGTAGAGATCGCCTATGAACTCGAAGAATTCCGAGGGCGTCAGGCGCTCGTACAGGAACGGCGTGTCGGGGATGTAGCCTATTCTGCGGCGGATCGTCTCCAGATTCTTTGCCACGTCAAGTCCGTCAAGCTTCACGGTTCCCGCTGATGGGTGGAGGAGTCCGCACATCATCTTTATGGTCGTTGTCTTGCCCGCGCCGTTGGGGCCAAGAAAGCAAAATAACTCGCCGCGCGGCACAACCAGCGATAGATTGTCAACAGCGCAAAACGCCCCATAGTATTTTGTCAGCCCCTGAATCTCAATCATGGCTTGTCCTCTCCGATGATTTCAATGCTTGCGCGTCCGAATATGCCGGATAGTTTCATCTGCTCTGCAAGCTCGCCTGTGACGAGCGAAATGTGGGAGGCATCAACGGTCGGTTGGCCCCATGTGGGATCCAGTTCCACCCATTCGCCGGCGAACACGGACGGCCATGCGTGGTAATAGAACCCAGGGATGCCGCTCAACTCGGCGTAGACCAGCCCGACGTGCACACGCGCAGGGATGCCAACCGCCCTCGCGAGAGCCGTGAACAGGTACGTTATCTCGTTGCAGTCGCCTTCCTTCTGCTTCAAGACATCCAGAGCGGAGGGAAGGCTAAGCGTCGAGCGCTTCTGAATGTTTTCGTCAATCCACTCGGAGATGGCCAGAGCGGCAGCGTACCTGTTGGATGCTCCGCTCACGATCTCGGAGGAGACCCGAACGATATCGGGATGATCCGACTGGATGGCCGGTGATGCGGCGAGGAATTCGAGGACGTCTTCGGGCGGTCGGGCATTGAGCGCGGCTGGCCGCGCCGGGGCCGTCTGTGCGCGGATGGTCATGGCGATGTAACCATTCTCCGCCATGGCCGATTGCCGGTGGGTAACCAGTTCTTCCGGAGTGAACGCCGTTCCGTGCAGCCTGATCTTCAGTTCGGATGCGAGACGGGGATTGACGACCGCACCGCGGACGGGCACGGCCATGGCCGAAAGCATGTCGCCCGCGTGGAAGGCTGTGGACGGGGTCGTCAGAATATGACTTGCCGAACGGGCCGTCATCACCCAGCCGAAAGGCGTTTCGTGCTTGATCACCCGTCCGCCCTGGTCTATCCATGAAAGCATATCGAGCCCCATATATGTTACCTTCAGCACGATCGTGTCAACGTCGCGCCCTTCCTCATGGAGCGTTTCCCTGCGAATCGCTTCGGTGACGACCTCGGATACTGTCATGGATACGGGGTCCAGCACCCGAAACCGCATTGTCTCGCCCGGCCTCAGCCGGCTCACGGCCAGCTCCGTCATGGGCGAGTAGATCACCACATCGTCCGGCAGGGGCAGCGACATGGTGTGTCGGCCCGCTGGGGTCTCGATGGTGGCTTCGAACAGGCCGTCACCCGTGCGCTGCCCCTCGATGCGGGTCTTGTAAGCGCGCGAATGGAGCAAGGTTGAGAAGGTCTGCACGCGGTATTCGGCGTCGAGCACGATATCGGCAAGAACGGTTAAAGACTGGTCTTCACCCATGACGTTGAGGTTCAGAATCGTCTTGTTGCGGATCCTGTGGGATTCGGTTTGCGACTCGATATCGCTGTCAACCCATGTGTGGCTGTAACCGATGGGCTCGTCCTTGAAGGTGATCTGCATCCAGGAATCAAGGATGAACGGGCGGCCCTGGAACATGGATTTGTAGCCGCCGAAAGTGTGAGTGAACCACTGGGGAAACGCCTCGTACCGCACAAGCCAGCCGGTCATGCCGAGCCAGAACACGATGATAAAAAAGTATATGCGGCCGATTTTCATCCTTAAAAAAGCAGTTAGCCAGACAAAACATTATTATTATAAGCATATTTCGAGATGGTGTTGGTGTCAAACTTATTTTCAATAGGAGTAGTTCACCATGAAGGACATGAAGTGGGAGAGGAAATTCATGCGACCGCGGGTGTCAACACTTAACCACCCGCCCATTTCACTCGCTCAAGACGCCAAGTTCGCCAAGAAGAAAGTTTATCCGGCGGGTTAGACGCCGGATAAAAGGTTTCGTTTCATGTCCGCAGTTCACCCTGCGGACATAAATCTTAACTTTGCGCTCTTTGCGCCTTGGCGGTTCAACCCCTCCATGTCGGAAACCCCTCTTTGTTTCACCGGTGCCATGCGGAATTTTCCACGATCATTCCCGCATATTGGCTTCCAATCTCCGATTTATTCCCCCTTTTCAGGTGGATTTTGGCCATCCGAATCTCGCTGGACTACTACAGTGCGGCGAGACATGTAGTCATAATCGAACGCAACGTGAACAATCGGAACATCAGCGGGAAGGTTGGTTGTCGTGGTGGCGCTG
>CAYWJE010000328.1:0-2898 GCA_964458525.1 uncultured Verrucomicrobiota bacterium | reverse complement strand
GTTCACGGTTCAGGGTTTTCCAGGCTTCCTGCATGCTTTTCTTTTCTTCTCAATTTCAGTTACTGCTCACGTCTCGAAGAATATCCGGGGCCAAGACCGGATTGTGGAACACGAGCCGGAAGCTCATGCCACGGCTACAGAAAACGCGCCTGCGGGGAGATCCCTCGACACGCTCAGGATGACGGAAGGAAGAATCAGGCGCTCAAGCCCTTCACATCAAAGCGCTCAAGAAAGGGCCATTCAGGCTTGGCGCGGACGTTTTGACATACACCCCATTTGATGCCCGGTCCGATGCCATCACGGAAATTATCTTCACGAAAAGAACCAGGAGCGGAAGGCGGATCAATATCTCTCTCGATGACCTCAAAATGCAGTCCGTCCTCGCTGTATTGTATCGTTCTGCCGTCCGGACCGGTGGGCGAAACGATGGACATAACGCAGGAACCCTTCGGAAAAACGCAGACCTCATGACCGCTTCCGATCACGGGATTCCCCTTGTATTTCACGTAAGGCCTAAGGGGATGATCCGCGATGGCGATGCCTGCCTTGGTCTCTCCGGGGCTTTTGAACATCTGTCTCCCCTTATAGTAAAGCCGGTATTCCCCTCCCCGCACCACGAAACAGGCGTCATCAGTCCTGTAGCTGTCAAAATCATCGCTATTTGCGGATGGTGTGAGGATCGGATTGCTCTCGTATTTAGTCCACGGTCCATAGGGTGATTCGGACGAAGCCATTCCTATCGCCGTCTTCGTTCCGACAGCTGTTGCTCCAACCCCACCCTGGTCGAACGGCGAGGGCGCTGCCGTATACGCAAGGAAGAATTTTCCTTCCGCCACGAGCACGGTGGGCGTGAACACGCCTTGCTCGTCATACGCGCCGCGCGAACCCTTGGGCACGGCCTCCTTATCTTCGGTCCAGGCGTGTCCGTCATGGCTGGTCGCATGCCATACCGAGGCGGTGTAGCCGTGCGCGGACACCGTTGTGCGCGAATACCAGATGTGATACGTGTCATCAACCTTAATAACAGGACTCGGATCGCGCCTGGTCACACCTTTCTCATACCCGCCAAGAATCGGCTTATAAGTGAAACTTGTTTTGCCCATGTTGAAACTCTCAAGATACCTGACCGCAATTTTTGTAATGCGTCACAATCGTAGCAGGCTGAATGCGGTCCCCGAACAGCCTCACGCGCAGGTTCCAGCGTGCGGCCAGCACCCTCGCAGCCGCACGGGTAAGCCGCTCCCTGATTCCGGGCGGCCCGAGATTCGCGTGAATTTCGGCGTCAAGTTTCAGCGCCCTCTCCCGCTCGGCATCGTTCACAGCATTTCGCGCTATCACAGGCAGTATCTGGCTATAAGTCCGGGCACGCTCACTGAGCTGACACAAGCGCGCCTCAAGACAGGCGTCCCGCGAAAACATGGCCGCCAGCCGCCGGTAGCCGCGATATGCGGTTTCGATCATGCGATAGATGGAGCTCGAATTGACCTCATAATCCCTGTTGAATGCGTGGTCAAGCCACTTCTTTGCCGATTCGCCGGGAAACGCCGGATGATTCCAGTTAAGCAGATTCTGACCATGCCACTCCTCGAAAGGGACATCGTTCTTTAGCAACCCGCGCTGTTTGAGATCCATGTAAAGCCGGGTGACCGGCATACCGGTGTAGAGCATGAACTGCACGAAATCGGTTTGGAGGCCGACGGCATATTCAATGTCATCGCCGATATTTTCCTGCGTGTGATGCTCCATGCAGAGCATCGTGGAGCCGAGCACGGAAATGCCGCGATCCCGCAGATCACGAACCAGCCCGGCAGCATCAATCCCCGCATTTTTCGCGAAAAGCGACTCCGTGTTCCGCGATTCGAATCCGATCCACACGAAGCGAACGCCGAGCCGGAGCATATTGTCAACGCCAAAGGCGGTGACGGCCTCGGCGGAGGAGGATATGTAGAAGCTGAACCAGCGCTTGTGCCTGTCCATCTCCGCCATCAGCGCGTCGGCGCGATCCTTGTCCTTCAGGAAATTTTCATCCAGGCTGAAAAACTCGTGAGTACGGCGGATCCTCGCGCTCCGTTCAAGCTGAGCGAACAGCTCCTTGCCCGTGCGTATGAAGGGAACGTACTCCTTCCCGAAAAAATGGGTGGTACAGCAGAAGTGACAGCCGTTCACACACCCCACCCCCGGGACGAGAACCGTGGGCGTCGCGCCGGGAATCGGAATGCCGAAAATCGTTCCAAACTCGCTGCACGGCATTATCGGGTGAATGATTGGAGCACTGGTATCCTGTCCGAGATATTCGCGCATCCAGCGTATGCCCTCGCCCCTGGCCACGTGGTCGCAGGAGATCAATTCCTCCACTCCCTCGATGGCCGCCCCGTGGCCGCCGAGTATGATCACCGAATCGGGGGCGTGAAGCCGCGTCAGCCTCGCCATCTCGCGGGCCTTGGCATAGTTCGGAGTGATGAACGAAATACCAACAATGTCGTAGCCCTTCTTGATCTCGCGGACGAATCGCTTCTGAGACGGGAAATCCAGAACAGTCGTATCCGCCGCGATATTGGCCGCAATGAAATAAAGGCCAAAGGAACGGTGGTTGAAGCGAAGCGAAGCGGGACCCTGCACGCGCGTAAGCTGGTTGTGGTAAAGCTCCATCAGGTTCTCTTTGCGCCCGTATTCATCGTCAACGCCATACGGACCGAAAACGCTGGTGAGAAGAATGCGCGGCGCTTCATTCGCCCCGCCTCGCCGCTCGCGCCCAGCATCAACCTGATTTGTCACATTGCCGCTCATAAAAGCCATCCCCGGATAATTTCGTTCGTTGTTCGTTTTTTGTCATTTCCCATACAATAGCTCCTTAAACTTCGATTGTTTGAGTAAATGAGTCAAACAAATCCGACTGAG
>CAYWJE010000327.1:0-2940 GCA_964458525.1 uncultured Verrucomicrobiota bacterium | reverse complement strand
CAAAAACAACCGAATCGAATTAAGAAGAGAAGTGTCTTTCTCTTCCTTTTTGTGATTTTGTTGTGAAGTTTCGTGGCAAAAAACTTTTTCCCGAAAGGTAATCGAGCTCCGACCTCGAAGTCCCGACTCTCCGGGAGGTCGGGAGTTGGAGCGAAGGTTACCATTGGAGAATGAAATGACACTCCGTGTTTTTCAATCCGTTATCCTGCTTGCCGCGATGACGCTTTCGCTTCTTACGGAAGCCCCGCCTGCTCGCGGCCAGGCGATAGATGAGCCTTTTGCTATATCCGCATTCTTGCTCCCGGGCGATTCCGACGGCCCGGTGCTTGCCGTTTCCGCGGCCATCCGGGAAGGGTGTTATCTTTACGCGGATAAATTCGATGTGAGCGTTGATGGCCAGGCGGAGCTTGTTCCGATCAGCTCAGGAAAGACCCAGGTTCTCAAGGACGAGTATACCGGCGGTGAGTTCGAGGTGCTGGCTGGTGGTTTCACCAACGTGTACTCGGTCAGGAACATGGAATCGGATGTGCTGAAGTTGGCGGTGTCGTTTCAGGGCTGCGAGAAAAAAGTCTGCTTTATGCCGGAATCGAGGCGCTTCGAGCTTAGCGTGACGGACGAGGGCATCGGTTCCGGCATGAGGGCGGACAGCGGCCTTAAGGAAGCGGATGGTGAGGGAGTTGTGATCATTCCCGAAGGCTTTTCGATCGTTGCAACAGTCACTGGCTACATGAACGCGCGGGAGTTCCTGGCGTTTCTCGATTCAGGCCGCGTTGGCGGCGGTGATGACGGCGGGCCGGGGGATATGGCGATGCGTTTCTTGAAGCGCGGGTCACTGCTCCTGACCCTGCTGGGCGTCATTCTCGGCGGACTTGCCCTCAACCTGACGCCGTGCGTTCTGCCCATGATTCCGATCAATATCGCCATAATAGGGGCAGGCGCGGGAGCCGGCCGCGCCCGCGGGTTCCTTCTTGGCGGGCTCTATGGCGCCGGAATGGCAATTGCCTACGGCATTGCGGGTCTGATAGTTGTTGTGACGGGTTCAATGTTCGGTGCCATCAACTCCTCGCCGTGGTTCAATCTCGGGGTGGCCGTTCTCTTTCTCGCACTGGGTCTCTCGATGTTCGACCTCTTCGCGCTGGATCTCTCGCGTTTCATTGGCCGCGCCGGAGGGGGCGGTAGGAGCGCGGCCACGGTGCTGGTCATGGGCGCGGTTTCCGCCCTGCTTGCCGGCGCGTGCGTTGCGCCGGTCGTGATCTTTGTTCTCGTTCATTCAGCCGGCATGTATGCGCAGGGTAGCAATATCGGATTGCTTCTTCCTTTCCTGCTGGGCGTGGGAATGGCGTTGCCGTGGCCGTTTGCAGGGGCAGGCCTGGCCCTGCTTCCTAAACCGGGAACGTGGATGGTCAGGGTGAAGGCGGCGTTCGGATTGCTGATCCTGGTGGCTTCAGTCTATTATTTTTTCACCGGAGCGGCACTGCTGTTCGGGGAGCAACGCGGGGCCGCCGGGGCCGCTGCCTCAGAAGCCGGGCATGATCTCTGGGTGTCTTCTCTCGAACAGGGTTTTGAGCGCTCGCGGGCAGAGGGAAAACCGATGGTCGTGGATTTCTGGGCGAGCTGGTGCAAGACCTGTCTTGCAATGGAGGCCACCACCTTCAAGGATGACGCGGTGCGCGAGAGGCTGGGAGATTTCGTGGCCGTGAAATACCGCGCCGAACGCCCGACGGATTCGCCCAACAGGGAGGTCCGCGCGGCTTTTGGAGTCATGGGCCTGCCGACTGTCGTCATCCTTCGTCCGCCGGACTGACAGGCGGATCACGCGGTGAGCAGTTGCTTGAGCCGGCCGTGGATGTGCCCGTTGCTGGCCATAAAGCTCATCTGGAGCCCTTCGGCTCGGCGAAGGATTTCCGCCTTCCCGCCGGCCCGCTCAACGATGAGGCCGCCGGCAGCCGCGTCCCACAGGAATATCCCTGACTCGTGGTAGCCGTCCGCCTTGCCGCAGGCAACGTGGCAGATATCCAGCGCAGCGGCTCCCATTATCCTTGGACGCTGGATCGCGGCGGTGAGGCGCTCGAAAAGGTCCATGGATTGAGAGAGATCGCGGGTCTTCCTGTCAATGCCGGTGGCGACGATGGCATCCTCAAGCCTGCGCGTTCCGGATACTGCTATCTTCCTGCCATTGCAGGAAGCATCGCCATTGGCGCGGGCGGTATACAGTTCGTTGAGGACAGGCGCATACACGGCCCCTGCGATGGTTGTTCCGTTATCAAGCAGGGCGATGGAACAGCACCAGAGCGGCAGGCCGTGGAAGAAATTAACCGTTCCGTCTATCGGGTCAATTATCCATACGAGCCCCGAATCAACAGTGTTCAATACGGCGCTCTCCTCGCCGAGAATAGCGTGATCCGGAAAACGCGCGCGGATGGCTGATTCTGCCGTCGCCTGGCATTCCTGGTCCAGCTTGAGTTTCACGTCATGCGCGGAGGCGAGCAGGATCTCGCCGCGGCGGCTGTTCTGATCCAGCGCGTGGCGGCCGGCCGTTCGCGCCGCGTTCGCCGCGCAATCGAGGAAGTCGTCCAGATTGTTCGGGGAGATCTCAGTGTTATTCATGGGGTGGTTTTCCTATGCAGGCAGCATGTTAATGGCTTTCAGTTTGTCCATGAGATCCGCCTTGTCCGCCGCCTTGCTGACGGCATCCTCCGGCGCGACCAGCTTTTCCTGAACCAGTTTGGCCAGTTCCTCGTTTAGAAGCCGGTTCCCGCGAGCCTTGCCCATCTGCATTGTGGCATGCTCGGTCAACGCTTCCAGTTGCGAGTCGTTAAGATCCGCGAACAGCTCCGCCTGCTTCAACTCGCCCACAACGGCGGACTTCATCTTTTCTGTCCTTTCGGAAATAGCGTGGGATTTCGCATTGAGTGCTATCCTCGGCGATATCCTACCGCT
>CAYWJE010000326.1:0-3016 GCA_964458525.1 uncultured Verrucomicrobiota bacterium | reverse complement strand
CAGAACCGACTGCCCGACTGCCCGACTGCCCGACTGCCCGACTGCCCGACTGCCCCGCTGACTAGCACATAGCGCACATTCATTCCTTCCATTTCCGATTCAACAGGTATCTTGATCAAAAAGAGAAAGAAGTCAACATTGATTTTATGACAGAAAAAAAAGCTCACCGGAAATTGGTATGTGAGGACAGAATGACGGAAGACTTTCCCGAATTCATCCTCCCTTTTCGAGTGCCGCCAGCGCGGCATGGCGCACCTCCGGAATCAGCCTGGCGCTCACGCTAACCGACTTTATTCCGAGGCCGATCAGTCTGGATATGTACTTCGGGTTCCCCGCCATCTCGCCGCATACCGAAAGCTGCTTACCGGCTTTGTCCGCGGCGGCCGCCATGTTCTCCATAAGCGTCCAGAGCGCATCCCTGTCTGCAGAGTAATCATAGGCGACCCGGTCGTTATTCCTGTCCACCGCGAACAGATACTGGATGAGATCATTGGTACCCACGCTCCCAAAATCGGCGGCCTTGAGAAGGGCTTCCGCCTGGAGGCAGGCAGAAGGCACCTCAAACATGACTCCGTGCCGTATTGTTCCCTTCTCCACTTCCTTCACAGCCTGCTCAAACATATCCCTCAAAGCCAGAAACTGGTTCGCGTCCACTATCATGGGATACAGGACAAAAACCTCGCCGTGGCGCGAGGCCATGGCTATGGCACGCGCCTGCGCGCTCAAGAGGGCGCCTTCGCCCAGCAACAGCCGGCCGCCCCGCCAGCCGAGCGCCGGGTTTTCCTCATCCCTCATGTCGAGGAACGGGAGCGGCTTGTCGCCGCCCGCATCGAAAAGGCGAAATGTAACCGGCAGCCCTTTCATTGACTTCATCACTGCGGAATAACGGGCATACTGCTCGTTCTCATCGAGAAACCTGCCATCGACCATGAACTCGAACTCGGTCCTGTAGAGTCCTATCCCATCGGCCTTCATGTGGCTTGCCTCGTCTGCCTCGGCGGCCAGGCTTATGTTCGCCATGACCTTGAACCCCTCTACGGGCTCGACGGCAGCGGGCGCCCTGAGCCCGGCCCTGCGCGTCCCGCTGATGGCCGCAAGCGTTTTCTCCGTGGGATGCACGATGACCTCGCCGGTATCGCCGTTCACCACGAGTTCCATGCCGCACATTATCGCGCCGTGTATGCCCTTGATGCCGCTCACCGCTGGTATTCCGAGAGCGCGCGCGAGGATCGCGGCATGCGAGTTGACCCCACCCCGCTCAGTGACAAACGCCAGCGTGTGTGCAGCGTCCAGTTCCATGGTGAGCCGCGGGGTGAGCTCCTCCGCCACGATGATCCTGCCTACGCCCCGCTGACAAATATCCTTGTCGGCGCACTGAAACTCTGGATTGATGTTCGTGAGGATGTCGAGCAGCCGGTGCTTGATTTCGGTAAAATCCGACACGCGCTCACGACTGTATTCGTTGTCCAGAGCGCGAACTCGCTCCTCAAAAGAATCCAGCACCGTCATAACCGCCGCCTCGGCGCTGGCGTTTTTCTCCTCGATAACCCGCGCAATCTTCTTTGTGAGCGCTTCGTCTTCCAGGATCATCTTCTGGACGGTAAATATCTCGGCCTCCGCCGGCCCAACCTTCGCGACGGCCTCCCGGCGCACCACATCCAGCCGCGCCACCGCAAGTTCGACGGCCCGTCTGACCCGCGCGAGTTCCTTTTCAACGCCCTCGCCCTTGACCTTGAAAAGGTCAAGGTTGCTGTGCCTGTGCTCGTTGAACCGGCACACGCGCGCGACGGCAATCCCTCCGCTCAGAGCCACACCCTTGATTACCATCTCCTTGAACAGAGAAATATCCATATTGCCTATCCCGAAACTAGTGTGTTCGGTTCCGTTGTAACAACTCAAGTAGACAGGAGTCAGGTTCCATTTTCAATGTAACTAACGGCGTTGCGGAAGAACGCCATGCCCAGGCCCTCTTCCGGCAGAGCGCCGGAAAGCGCCTGGCGCTGCCAGCGCGGATGGTTTTCAGGGAAAATATATGCCTCCGGATGCGGCATCAGCCCGAATACGCGTCCCGTGGGATCGCACAATCCAGCAATCGCGTTCATCGAGCCGTTCGGGTTATCCGGAAAGCGCATCGTCGGCCTGCCGTCGGAGGGATCAACGTAGCGACAGGGCGCCAGGCCTTCCGTCTCGATCCGGCTGAGCAACGCCCTGTCCCTCACATAGATCCTGCCCTCCCCGTGGCGTACGGGCAGGTCCATTGCATCCAGCCCACGGGTGAACACGCATGACGAGGCGGGATTAAAGGCCAGTCGCACCCAGAAATTCTGGAACATTCCGCAGTCATTCTGCATGAGCGCCACCTTCTGCGTAAAATAGTCTCCATCGAGGCCCGGAAGCAGACCAAGCTTGACCATCACCTGGAAGCCGTTGCACACGCCTAGCACGAGGCGTCCGCCCTGAATGAATTCCAGTAAACGCTCCCTGAGCCTCTGCCGAATACGCAAAGCCAGAACGTGGCCGGAGCCCATGTGATCGCCGAAGGAAAACCCGCCGATCAGCATGAGCGCCTTGTAATCGTGCAGCCGGGCGGGCGCCGCCAGGAGGTCGTTAAGGTGCACCAGGCGCGGCGCCGCCCCGGCCTTTTCCCAGGCCGCCATGGATTCGGCTTCGCAGTTCACGCCGTAGCCGGTAATGATAAGGACGGGAGGTTTCATATGCCACGCTTCAGATATCCGCCAGCGTTTTCTTGAATGCGGCGCGCAGCCGCGCCAGTTGCGATTCGATCACAAGTTGTCCCCGGAGGCCACGGACGCGCAGCGCGGGCGCGGCGGTGACCCGGCCGACGCGCGCGCAACATTGTCCCCGGAACAGCCCCTCCAGCGCCCGGGCTTTGGACGGGGCAACGGAAACGACAAAACGGCTGTTGGATTCCGAAAAGAGCAACGCGTCTTCGGTCAGCGCGCCGCCGGCCGGCACCCGGTCGAGCGCGATATCCGCGCCGAGATTGCCGCCCAGC
>CAYWJE010000325.1:0-3017 GCA_964458525.1 uncultured Verrucomicrobiota bacterium | reverse complement strand
ATTGTAATATCCCTCTTCTCTGCAACTATGAACCGTGAACCGTGAACGGGTACAATAAAAACACACGGAAACCCGGAAGCGCCATATGTTTTTTATTGGTAACTCATTCAACCAACAGCTACGGCTGTCTCATCCAGATCCAGCCCATCAGAATGGCGAGGTTTAAGGCCGTCACCGGGATGCCAACGCGGGCATAGTCCCAAAACGAAATACGTACACCAAGCGGACGAGCCTGCTCAATCACGATTAGGTTAGCCATGCTGCCGATGGTCAGCAGGTTCCCGGCGTAGGTCGTCGCCAGCGACAGCACGTACCAGAGTTCCGGCGAACTCTCCGCCATGTGCGGGCTGAGCAGAACCGTGGCCGGCACGTTGCTGACGAGATTGCTGAGGAACAGCGAGATCAACCCCAGTAGGTATGGATTTCCGAAAGACATCCCGTGCGCTGCCAGCCAGCCAAGCCACTGACCGGGAAGCCCTGTTTGATTGAACGCCCGCACGACGATGAAGAGGCCGCAGAACAGGGTTATCAGGTGCCAGTCCACCAGGCCCAGAACGGTCCGCGTATGCATCCGGCGGCTCATCAGTAGCATTCCGGCGACCATCAGCACAGAGAGCGCCCGATGCCTGCCGCACAGAAGAAGAATGACCACCGCCCCTGCTGCAAGCAGTCCTTTGAGCGACTGCCAGCGGTTGAACGGCTGGCATCCCGGCTCGGTGAACGGTTCCCCGCTCTCCTGTTCTTCGAAACGGTTTCTGAAGATCAGGAACAGCAGACCATAGGTTGCCAGCAGGCAGAGCAGTGAAGGAGGGGCGCACCAGAGCAGAAAATCGAGAAATGAAAGACCGCCAAGCTGAGCGATCAGCATGCTTTGCGGGTTTCCGATCAGTGTTGATGCCGATCCCAGGTTCGTGGCCATGGCCAGTCCCAGCAGGAAGGGAAGAGGATTCAAGCGCCGGCGACGGACCGCCACGGCCAGGACCGGTGTGAAGGCAAGGCAGATGATGTCATTCGCGAGGATAGCCGCGAGCAGTCCGCTGGTCATCATAAGGATGAACAGGAAGCGGGCGGGCCGGTCAATCCAGCCCGTGAGCAGCCGGGCCAGCCTGGTATAGAACCCGCCCAGTCGCAGTTGTGCGGAGATGATCATGAGCCCATAGAGAAGCAGGAGCGTGGGGAAGTTGACCGCGTCGAGCGCCTCGTCTGGGCGCAGTCCGCCAATCAGGATCATGGCCAGCGCGCCGAGCAACGCGATTCCTGTCCTGTCAAGCGCGAGCCGAGGATAACGGCCCGTCGCGACCCCCAGGTAGGTCAACAGGAAGATGAGCGTGACCATAAAGAGTTCCTTTCGGCGCCATCCCGCGAGGGACTGGCGCACCGGAGGAAGATCGTGTCAGGATCGGACACGCCCTTGTCCGCCCGTGTCAGCGACCGGGACTATCCGCCCTTCATCGCCACCCTCCTGCCGCAGCCAATCCGGAAAATTTCAGATCAACTATGCCTATGAGTCCGCGGAATGTCAATTCCTTGACATACTGCATCAGCAATGCGTGGTTTTTGAAAAATATCAGCTTATGGATCGCCGCTAATTCATCACCGACATTCACTACCATCCCATAGAAATAAGGGGATAATCATGCGTAGAGGCGTTGAGTGGTAAGTAATGTATGGACAGTGTATTAAAGCTTATTTATTCAGAGCTCAGCTCCTCAGTGCCTTTCCGCCACCGGTGGACAAGTGCGTGAGATTGTATTTCATCAGTTCATTCATCCCATAGTGGTAATACTCAGCTTGCGTGTAATTTGACGGCCGCACAGGCCCCGACTCTCCGGGAGGTCGGGGCGGCCCTACCAGGAATTCCAAAGGTAAAGGTAGGGCGGGCAGGCAGTGCTTGCGCACAGGCGCTGCAGGCGCGCCTGTCCCGCCGTTCTCTGATGCAACCAGTTAGTTACCCATAGTGTGAGCTTTTGAGCCTTTTTTCAGCCCGCGCACACCTCTCGATGTCCTTTGCGCCCTGTAACCGGGTCGTTGACCCCGGTTGTCCCCGGGCGCATCTGCGATCAGGTGCAAACTGTCCCGATTCCCCGGTCTTGATCCTGAAGAAGAATCGGTATTTTTCGTGGCATGAGCCTCCGGCTCGTGTTCCTGAACTGAAAAAAGAAAACAGAAGAGAAGGACCACGAGCGAGGACGCTCATGCCACTACGGATGAACAGGTGACGAAATCAGGTGATTGTTGTTTTCTGTAGTTCACCGAGGCCGGCTACAGGGGATCCGTCAATATGTCCAGGTTCTGACGCGTGATTGCGCCCTGTAGCAGGGGGTCGTTGTCCCCGCTCCGTGCAGAATTATCTTGCTTTTTCCGGAGGCGGCGGCAGATTGGACGATAGGAGGTGCGGTATGTCATTTGAGCTTACTGGAAAAATCAAGCTGATCAACGATGTGCAGACTTTCGGGTCGGGTTTCACAAAACGAGAATTCGTGGTGACCGTGGAGGACGGCAAATATCCCCAGGATATATCCCTGGAATGCGTGAAGGATAAGATCAAACTGCTCGACGAATTCAAGGTTGGCCAGGATGTCGCGGTGACCTTTGATATACGCGGCCGCGAATACAACGGCCGGTATTTCAACAACCTCCAGGCATGGCGCATAGCGTCGGCCGGCGAGCCTGCGCCGGGCCGCTCACGAGAAGACTTCCCGCCGGATGTTGACAGGGACGAGGCCGGCGAAGGTGACGACGCCACCCCGTTCTAGCCGTTCGGATCGGCATTGGAGTCCGGCTTGTAGGTCTTTATCCTCGCAATATGAACAGTGACTCCGGCGGCAATGCCCAGCAGGACGAGCTTCATCCACCAGCGCGGAACCACAAATCCCGCTGCGAACCAGATGGAAAGCCAAAGGAGCCCTATCGTCAGCGCCTTCTGCCGGAATGGTATGCCTCTGCCCTCGGTGAAGTTCCTGATGTACTCGCCGCACCACCGGTTAGTCAGCAGCCAGTGATGGAACCGGTGTGAC
>CAYWJE010000324.1:0-3033 GCA_964458525.1 uncultured Verrucomicrobiota bacterium | reverse complement strand
CGCCACGGGCGGATCTGCCCAAGGTACGATATCCTGGCGCAAAGGGCGCGTATTTACAGCCCGCTCGGGGCATGAGCTGTTACCTTTTCGAAACCGTTGCCGGGTATCACCTGTCGTTGAGTATCAGTATAAAATCGCGTGCCTTATAACCCGAATGATCGCTCCTGAGCGTTCTGAACTGCCGCTTGTAAGGACCCGGTGCAGGCCTTTCGCGGTCATCGCACGCTATCGAGAGGTAGCGAATGATACGTTCCGTGTCTTTTTCCGGAACGATGACTGCTGCTGGACCGCCACGCAAGCAGAATGCTTCTTGCAGGTTGGTCTCGATGGAGACAACTTCAATGCGCTGGCCAAGATAGAACATGAACTGGCCGCAGTCGCGCTCATGGGGGCTGGCCAGGCAGATGCGGCGTCCGCTGTCCATCTCCTTTTCAACCAGCCTTACAAGCGGCACATAGGTTCGCTGGTTGTCGTAAACGGGATAGAAGTAGGCGGCGTTCATGATAATCAGGCAGCTCGCCGCCGTGAGCATCGGCAGGAGGAGGGTGGAGCGGCATCCCCGCCGGTAATCGGCGCGTATCCGCCGGATTGCGTAGGCTGCGAGGGCGGCGGTCATCAGCGCGATCAGGAAGCAAACTGTTGCCGTGCCGGCGCCGGCGCACCAGATATGGTCAAGCCGCGCGAGGTAAAGGACAATAAAAATGACGGGGGGAACCGACAACGCCACGATGAATGCCGCGATCGTTATGCCCACTAGCCACCTGTTGACTCTCGTCAGGGGTTCCTTCACGACGTCGTCAAGCCACAGCCCTGTCATCAGAAAAACCAGCGGGTACAGGGGCAGCGCGTATGCCGTGGCCTTGGCGGTGGAAACGTGGAGCACCAGAAGGATCGCCCCTACGGCAAACCTCAGAAGGACTGCTGGCTCCGATGCCAGGCTGCCGTCGCGCCTACACCAGTGAACCATCGCTGGCACCACGAGGAGAGTCCAGGGCATCATTCTGAGCGGCAGATTGAAGAGGTAATAGGTGATCGGTTCCTTGTGAACAAAATATGGATCTCTTGGAAGATTGGCGTTGGAAAATTCGAAAAAACGTCCGAACTGGTTGTCCCAGAAAACGCCCCTTATCATATCAAAACCGCCCGCCCGCCAGAGAGCGGCGGCCCACGGCGCGAGCGCGAGAATGAAGATTGGAAGAAAAATGAGGGGCAGGCCGAAAAGGAGCTTCCAGCGCCGATGGTAAAGCAGGAATCCGCACACGGCGATCCATACACAGCCGGGCCCCAGGAGGCCTTTGGCATAGAATGAAAATGCGGAAATTGTTATGAACACGGCATAGAGCAGGGGTTTGTGTCTTTCCGCGCTATATGCTTTCCAGAAGAGATATAGTGAAAGGATGACCATGAAGGCAATCGCGGTGTCGGTGAGAACGACCTTCGAGTATTCGAAATACTGCACGGAGGTCGCGCACATGAAAGCAGCGGCCAGCCCGGCCCGCTCGCGGCCCATATCCCGGGCCCAGAGGTAAGCAATTATAACAGCCCCGAATCCGAACAATGCGGCGGGCAGTCTCACCAATCCCTCGTTGACTGTGCCGAAGAGATTGCATATCAGCACGCCGATCCAGTGCATGAGAGGCGGTTTCTCGAGATAGGGAACTCCATTGAAGACAGGGGTGACCCACGTCCCGGTCCGCAGCATCTCCGCGATCATGGCGCCCTCGCGCGCATCGTTGGCTGCCCAGAGCGAATGATCGAAAAGCCCGAACGCGAACACAACGGCCAGCAGAATGAAAGCTCCGATTCGTTCCCCAGCGGAGATATCGCCCTGGCGAAGAGTCATGGGTTTTCTCCTTACATTAATCCTATCTCATGGCGACCGAGAATAGAATGGATATTTTTCATGCGCCATTCCGGGCGCCACGAACTTCCAACGCTTATACATCCATAGCCATTGTTCAGGGTGTTTTGCGATCTCCGTTTCGAAGGTCCGGACAATGGCTCGTGTGATCTCAAAACCGGCTTCACCCGCTCGTTCACGATCGTGCGGATGCGCGGGCCTCAGCTCGGGCATTGAGTAAAAAAAGTATGTCCCGTCCGGCCGCAGCATGCAGAACAGCATCATAACCGGCGCGCCGGTTCTCTCCGAGAGAAGGCCGGCGGCGCTCGAAACCGGTGCGGGCAGTCCGAAAAAATCAACGAAGACTCCACCCTCATCGGGAAGAGTGTTCTGATCGAGAAGAAGCGCGATGCTATTGCCCTTGCGCAAGGTCCGAAGCAGCTTGCCGATTGCGCCTTCCCTTCGGACAACTTCAACGCCCTCGGCATTGCGCATGCGTGACAGAAAGGGCGTCACGAAGGGATTCTTCAAGCCGGCAAAAACGGCGGCATGAGAAACTCCCAGCTCCGCGCTTGCGGAAGAAATGAGCTCCCAGTTGCCAAAATGTGCTGTAACACCTATAAACGGCGGCTTCGAAATGCTTTTTTTAGCGGACTCATCAATGGTCACGAAACGGGCGATTCTCGTGAAAGTATCGCGCGAAAACCAGAGAAAATCGAGCAGCACCAGCGCGATTGACAGGAAGGATTTCCTGGCGATCTCCTTGAGTTCCAGCTCCGTCCGGGTTGTCCCGAACGCGATGCGCAGATTCGCCAGAGCGATGCGCCGCTGATTGCGGCAGCAGACATAGGCGGCGCGGCCGGCAAGCGACGCCATGCCCATGATGACGGGCCGGCTCAGCCTGGGGATGAAAAGCAGGGCAAAGCGGAGAAGAATGGATTCCAGAAAAAAACGGAATGTCTTTAATCGGCTCATGATTGCTGGTAAGGGTGAGCCGGGCGGGGTTCGAACCCGCGACCACCTGATTAAAAGTCAGGTGCTCTACCACCTGAGCTACCGGCCCGTGGTCAAAAGAAACAAGAAAAATAGCGCAAATATCACGGCGTGTCAATCGGAAGCCTGCGTAAACAGGAATTCGTCGCATTATGGCCGATACCTATGGGAACGGCGCGCTCGGAGAGCCCGCCCTACCG
>CAYWJE010000323.1:0-3065 GCA_964458525.1 uncultured Verrucomicrobiota bacterium | reverse complement strand
GGGTGGATCCCATCATCATGGAGCACTGGAAGAAGGACGGCGGCTGTGTGACCATGATAAACCTTGATAATGAGGTGAGCTACATCGTTCAGGACAGTTTTCTGAACTCCGACTACAATCCAGTCAATCTCCGGGCCGGCGGTTTCTATCACCAGTTCCTGCTTGAGAAATACGCAAAGGCGGCCAACCTTCCATACGCCCGGCGTTATTCGTCAATCGAAGATGTCGCGGCGCCTCGTGAAATTCCCGCCACTCTGGATGGGGACGCGGCATGGTATCTGGACTGGGTTGAGTTCAAGGAATGGGCCATGTGTAAGTTCCTGGCCACACTCCGGGCAATGCACGTGGAGAATGGCGTAAGCGGAATAGACTTCATGACCAATTTCAACCCGCATCTTCCCGAAGGCGTGCCAACCCGCATGCCTTCATTTGAGAAGGCGGTCGGCGGCCTGGTCGGATACGATTTCTATCGCGGCACTTTCATGAGTTACAGCGGTTACCACTCCATGGCGAGGGTGCTCAAACTCATGAACGCCAGCTTGAATTACACATGGTCAGCCGAATTCATGTCCGGAACATGGGAAAAAGTTCTCAGCACCAGGGTCAGCGACGATCACATGCGCTTCATGGCGCGCTGCGCGCTTGCCCAGGGTTGCAAGGCCATTTCATGGTTCATGTTTCATGACCGCGATCACTGGGGCGACTGTCCCTGCAGTAACCACGGCCAGCCGCGTCCAAGCCTGGATGTGTTGTCCGAAACAGTGGACATCTGCTTCAACCGAATCAAGGGCTGGGAAAATCTGAAGCCGATGAACGATACGGTTGTTATTTACGATGTGTCGCAGCATCGCCACACGGCAATCGGCGACCCCATGCCGTGCGCAGACAACAATAATTACACGGGCAAACCCGCAATCGGCGGTGTTGACGCCGGCCTTGCATCCCTGGAATACCAGGGATTATTCCGACTAGTGGAACTCAACGGCATGCAGGCGGCCTCGTGCGACATAGTTCATGACGCAAGCATTTTACGCGAATATTCCCTTGCATTCATGCCCGGAGGCGGAATGGCTGATGCGCAAGGAAGCCGGCGTCTCGCTTCTTATGTTCGTTCAGGGGGCGCGCTCATTGTCAGCGGACCATGGCCGACGAGAGACCCGCGGGGACGCATTTTTAAGTTCCTGGGCATGGAGACACCAGCGAACAAGAGAGGCTCGGTGCAGAAACTTCCATAACGTAAAGTCTGTGTTATACGGCATCCGTACTGGATCTGCCAGGAAGCCCCAGAGGTCGAAAAACTATCTTCGATAGAATGGGTTGGAAAAATGCTTGCGGCTCACGCGCCGCCGGCTCATGTTTTTATACGGCCGGCCAAGCCTTTCGTGTGGATGAAAGGCTATGACATCATCGTGGAAAAACGCAACTTCGGCACAGCCGTACTTCAGCGCGGACCTGCCGAGTCTGTTCTTTTCGTCCTGAATCATTACCCCGAGGCTGTTGAATTCGAAGTCGTTTTCGAACGGGACAAGGTCAAGCGTCTTATCAACATCTCCACCAACGAAACAATCGAAGTCAAGAGCGGGCGAGCGCGAGTGGATATCGACAGGAAGTCGGCCGATATATTCCGGGTTGAGGCATAGTTCGATTCATCCCGTATTCGGCGGATTATAGCCGATAAAGATCGATTCGATCCATAAACGCATCGGAAAGCAACTCACTGGCAAGAAAGCGTTTGGGATCTTCCGCCTTCAGGGGTTCCATAGCTTCCAGCGCTTGGTCATATCCTTTCCAAAAGTGATTGCCTCCCCCGAGGGGGTGTCCATGGCCCGTGTGATAGCAAAGGGACGGGGGCATGGCCCTGATCTGGTCGAAGTATACGCCTTCAACGCCGTAGTCGGCCCACAGCATCCGGGAGGCTTCGAACCATTGCTGCCGGCTCCATCGGTCGCTCGGGCAAAGCGCCAGCGGCCAATTGTCCTGCGCGGTATAGCGCTCCAGGTAGGGTTGACCGTTGCGTTCCACACAGGCGTGAGCGCGCTCCCGGTCGATGTCAGGGCGGTCCCGGTAAAGCAAGCGTCCCTGGCAGTAGGGCAGAATAACGACGCCGCGGGATTGCAGTTCATCCTTTACCTCGACAAAGCCTTCCACCACAGGAAAATGACGCGGGAAGGTCGTGTGCCAGGAAAACTTGTGCCAGTGATACCAGTGCACACCAAAAGGCATGTCGAAATATTCGAGGAGCTTTCGCATGGCATCGCGGAATTTCCAGGCCGGCTCAGGTTGCATCGAGGCGGCATGAAATCCGTATTTCGCGAACCAGAGATCCAGGCCGGCCAAGGCGGGCGAGGCGTCCGGCCGGTCGGCAAGACGGCCACGACGGCACCAACGTTGACGGATCGCCCACTGGCGGTGAATCTGGGCCGCTTCATACCATCCGCCCGTGAAGCCTTTCAGGATTGTGGGATAAGAAGATTTCCACGTTTGTCCCTGCGCGGGCCAATGGTTGGCGCGCAGTTGCATCGAGGGCCTCCGTGCCGCGGCAATCCGTTAGGCGAGCGGACGCCATTCGCCGAACCAGGAGGCGGTTTCCTTAATAATATGCCAGCGCTGGGTATTCCAGGGGGCGGTCTCCGCGCCCTCGACGTAGTGGACATCGAGGCCCGTGTGATTGCTTTCGGGATCGAGCACGCCCAGGTACAGCCCCGCCCGATCCTTAAACCAGGCGATCATTTGCGCCCAGTTATCCCCGGACGGATATTGTCCCGTGAAGTGGGTCATATCCTCAAGCGGGTTTTGCCGGAGAATCCCCCAGTTTAGCGGGTACAGAACCGCGTCGCGCTCAGGCTGCATGGGTGAGCCGAATCCGCGGATACGCGGATACGAAGCGCGTTGCAGACACCACCCCTCGGGAACCGCGAATTCGGCGTGAAAGGTGATCTGCTCTTCATTCTCGCCTCCCGCAAGGGTCAGGGTCGCCGTCACTTCTCCCCCGGGAACGGGGACGCTCCACACCAAACGAAGCGCGTCGGCCTCCCGGTGAATTTCCGGCGAGGGCGCCCCATTGG
>CAYWJE010000322.1:0-3110 GCA_964458525.1 uncultured Verrucomicrobiota bacterium | reverse complement strand
AAGTCGCCGAGGTTCGTGCGCACGGAGAGGTCCCGGGTGATCCACGCGAAACAGCCCGTGACAACCAGGGATGCGATGATAACGGGACCCCTGGCTTTTATAATGAAGTGGGCGAAGATATTTGGGAATCTCTTCATTTGCAGTTGCATCAACTACCACTCCTCCCGTTTCGGGTCAATCGTTCTTTTTTCTTTTTCGTGATTGACACCGTCCGCATTTTACATAAATATTGCAAAAACATAGAAAACTGTCATAGGAAAAATTTTATGTTCGCAAGATTGACGAGCTTTTTCTCCAGCGATTTCGGTGTTGACCTGGGCACCGCTAACAGCCTTGTCTACGTGAAGGATCGCGGCATAGTGCTCAGGGAACCGTCCGTGGTTGCTATACAGACGGGAACCAAGCGCGTTTTGGCGGTCGGGGAGGATGCAAAGCGCATGCTTGGTAGAACGCCGGGTAATATCACGGCGATAAGGCCGATGAAGGACGGCGTTATCGCCGATTTCGAGATTACCGAGGCTATGTTGAGATATTTTATTCGAAAGGTGCAGAACCGCAATACCATGATGCGGCCCAGGATCATCATTGCGGTTCCAAGCGGAATAACGGAGGTGGAGAAACGGGCAGTGAAGGATTCCGCGATACATGCGGGCGCCCGTGAAGTGTACTTGATTGAAGAGCCGATGGCGGCAGCAATAGGTTGCGGGCTCCCGGTGCAGGAACCGTTCGGAAACATGATTGTTGACATAGGGGGCGGCACCACCGAGGTGGCGATTATCTCACTTGCCGGAATCGTGTTGATGCGCAGCGTGCGGGTCGGCGGCGACGAGATGGATGAGGCTATCATCCAGTATATGAAGAGAGTGTATAACTTGATGATTGGAGAGAGAACGGCGGAAAGGATCAAGATAAGCATAGCATCTGCCTATCCCCTGCCCGAAGAGACCAGGATTGACGTCAAGGGCAGGGATCTTGTGGCCGGTTTGCCCAAGACCATGACCATTACATCCGAAGAGATCCGCGAGGCTTTACAAGAACCAGTTTCCACCATAGTTGACGCAATACGCTTCACTCTGGAACGCTGTCCCCCGGAATTGTCAGCGGACCTGGTGGACAGAGGAATCGTTCTTGCGGGCGGCGGTGCACTGTTGCGCGGGCTCGATAAGCTGATAATGGAGCAGACAGGACTGCCCGTGCATATCGCGGATGATCCTCTTACCGCCGTAGCCGAGGGAACGGGCATGGTATTGAACGAGCTGAAGTTCCTTCGCAAGGTGGCCAGTTCTGAGCGTTCAAGGTAGAACGTCTCATTCTTCAAAAATCTCTTCCGTTGCCGCGTCCGGAAATTTCTGCCGGACCGCCTCGCTCTCCATCTGCATGCGTTTGGCAGGATCAGGAGCTCTGTGTCCCGCCGCGCAGCCGGATGCGATGGACTGTTCATGGACCTGGTATGAGTCGCAAGATCTATTTAGCGCTCTTCTGTCTGCTGGCCATCCTTGTGGCGGCGGTCATGCCGTCTGTGGCTGGCAGGCGGATCAAATCGGCTGTCAAGGATACGCTGGCCCCGTTCACCCTCTTCCTGAGAGAAGCCGCTGGCGCGCTGTCCGGCGGTCGCGGACGGGACGGCGGAGACACCGACTTCCTGGCCGTCGAGCTCGAGCTCGCAAGGTACGAGATCGCCAAGCTGAAGGCGCTGGAGGATGAAAACCGGAAGTTGCGTGAAATGCTGGGGCTGGTTGAGGATTCACCTCTCGGTCTGCTCCCGGCAAAGGTCATAGGCCGGAACATCAGCGGCTGGTGGCGTAAGGTGCAGTTGGACAAGGGAGCCGGCGCCGGCATCGAGCCAGGCATGCCAGTTGTGAGCGGCAGGGGGCTTGTCGGAAAGGTGGAGTCCGTTTCTTCTTTCAGGTCCGATGTGTTGTTGATGATTGACCCATCCTGCCGGGTGTCGGCTCGGGTTTCAGGGTCCGGCGCTTTTGGGATTGTCCGGGGACACGCTGTTTCTCCGGGCACGGAGGCGTTCTGCAGGATGGATTACATCGAGAGGAATTTGCGGGTTGTGCCGGGCGACGAGGTGGTTACTTCCGGGCTGGGCGGGGTCTTTCCGCAGGGCCTGAGGATCGGAAAGATCAGGAGTATCGAGGTGGATTCTTCCGGGTTGTACAGGAACGCGGATATTCAGCCTGCAACTGATTTCAGGTGGCTGGATGTGGTCTTTGTGGTGCTTGTCGGCGCGCCTGGTCAGGCTGAATAGCCGGCCGGCGGGATGGTTGGCGGGGTGGCTCTATGAATTTTGTGGTAATGGGAGCGGGGTTGTTCGCAGGGGCCGTGATCGAGGATGTCGTTCCGGCGCTGACGTTGCCCGGGCGCTTCGAGGCGCCGATTCTTCTCACGCTGGTTCTCTACTACGCGCTCAGCCGCTCCATGGGCCTGACCATCATTGCCGCCGTTGTCGGGGGGGTGTTGTGCGACAGCGTCGGGGGGCTGCCAATGGGCGCCTCGGCGTTCTGTTTCTGCACTATCGGCGCGGCCGCGCGCCAGTGTCACGACGTGGTGTTCGGAGGCAAGTGGATCACCAGCATGTTCTTCGGCCTCGTCGCCGGCGCCGCATACACCGTCATGCTGTACGCCATTCTGGCTTTCGCGGACGCTGATATGCGCGGTGTTCCGCTTTCGTGGGTCGCGGCCAAGACCGCGGGCACCGCGGCGCTTGGCGCCATCGTGGCGCCGCCGGTTTTCGGGTTCATGCAGTGGCTTGACGCTAGGGTGGGAAATGTCCGTATGGCGGATGCGCAATGAAGATGAGCGAAACAGATCGGGTCGGGATGAGGCGGATTGCCGCGCTGGCGGCGCTCATGTTCGCCGGTTTCTGCGCGCTCACGATCACCCTGTGGAGGATGCAGCTCGGTCAGGGCTTGCGCTACGAGGCGAGCCTTGAGCAGCAGAGCGTCAGGCGCGTGCGGATTCCCGGCTTTCGCGGGCGGATATTCGACAGGCACGGTGTCGCCCTTGCGGAGAACGAGCCGAACTATTGTATCGTAATCTACATGGAAGAGGCACGGCGCTCCGGCAGGCGGGGACGGGCGGCGGAGGAGGCTTTCAAGCTCGTG
>CAYWJE010000321.1:0-3128 GCA_964458525.1 uncultured Verrucomicrobiota bacterium | reverse complement strand
CAAGCCCATCCCTTAACGCATGCGCTTGCACTGCTGCTCCTGACCATCGTCTTTTCTCCTTCGGTATTTGCCGCGACCCGTGATGAGGCCGCGAAGCTGGTTCAGGATGAGAAACACGAGGAAGCATATAGAAGATCTGATGTCCCGCGGATCAGAGCGTGTTCGATGGATTACTATGGCCGCCGTGTTTCGTCGAGCAAGCGAAACTGACATCAGTGCCTCAAATCAGCAATGCATGGTGGAATACCTGACGAAGAGCTTGAACAATCCTGCGTTTGTGGTTAGTCAGGCGGCAGAAAGATGGCTTCGCACCGGACTCTTTTCGAGGTCGGGGGTACGCCCAGGCGCGCAATCCGCCGCACTCCAAAGCGGCTGTGCCGCGAAAGGCAGAAGCGCCCAAGGGAACATGCGCCCTTCACTCCGCGAGAAAGCGGCGGTAGCACTGCGACCTGGCCTTCCACGCCGAAACAAGGGTCAGAGAACACGGCAGGCAAATGAAAATGCGCACCCAATCCGGAGTCCGGTTTGACGCGCTCCACAGCTCGTAATAGAGCGATGTCTTAAAACGCACAACCGCCGCGACAGGCCCGGCCACCCAGAAGAGAAACGGAACCATCATGAACATGACTGTTCCGGCGGCAAAAAGCCAGGCCTCGACCCAGTCGCCCCTGTGATTCAAACAGCGCGCGCTCTCAGCCGCCAGCAGGTTGATCGAGAGGAGACAGAGCATGCCCACCAGAATGAAACAGAGAAAGTTGACAAGGAAAAAGGCGCTTTCCGGCATCCCGCTCCACCATACAACAAATGGCGCAAAATAGATATGCAACAGGATCAGGAGAAACGCAAACCGGCGGCGCCTCGTCCACACCCGGCTAACCAGTCCCGCCTCGCGCATTCCGAACAGACCCCAAGCCGCGATGGCCGAACCGAGAAGATACGCCGGAATCCTGACCACCTCAAACAACTCGAAGAAGGCATTGGAAAAAAGCAACACAACCGAAAGCAGCAACCCCCAGAAAACACAGGTGAACCCGCGTGCCATGCTGAGCAGAGCGACGGCAGATATTTCTGCGGCGCAATCCGGCTCAACCAGCGCCTTTTCGCGCCCTTCACTTTCCGTGTAATTCATGTCTTGCTTTCGTCACCTGAAATTCGCACGACTATAACAACGCCTGCAGGTGGAGTCCAGAGAAAGAATTTTGCATTGCATAACCCGCCCTCCGGGATATATGGTGTGAATTGGCGTGCGGGCTTTGCCCGCTTTGGAAAAATCGAAATGAATCCTGTATGCTTCTATATTGGAAGCCGGCCCATCTACTGGTACGGGGTGATGATGGCCTCGGCATTTCTTGCCTGCATGGCCCACTGGACCATCCTGGGCAGGAAGGAGGGACGGGGCCCGGCTTTCGGGTCGGACCTGGCGGTGTGGCTGATGCTCTCAGGCATTGCTGGGGCGCGCGTGGCCTATGTGCTGGCCAACCTGGGCGAGTTCTCTGCAAGGCCATGGGATATCATCAGGCTCGACAAGGGCGGTCTTGTCTTCTTCGGCGGGTTCCTGGCAGCCTGCGCCGCCGTGGTTATTTTCGCCAGGTCCAGGCATGAGAGGTTGTGGCCTATCGCTGACTTCGCGATCTCTGCCATACCGCTCGGACACGCGCTGGGACGGATTGGCTGTTTTATCAACGGTTGTTGCTACGGCACCGTGTGTGCCGCGCCATGGGCCATCGAGTCGCACGGTGCAGCCCGCCACCCGGTTCAGTTGTATGAAGCCGTTCTGAACATGGCTATATATTTTGTCCTGCTCATCGTTTATTTTCGCAAGATCGGCGAAGGCCGTGTTTTTGCCCTCTACCTCCTCCTTTATCCCACAGTGCGCTTCATGCTTGAATTCCTGCGCGGCGACGAAAGGATTCGTTTCCATGGCTTGTCGCTGGCGCAGTATGTCTGTCTCGCTCTCTTCGCTGCGGGAGCGGCCGCCTGGTTTCTGGCGCCTGGGCGGAGGAAGTCGCAAAAATGACCGCGACTCATGAATTCATTGTTTCAGGGCAGGATGCCGGGCTCCGTCTTGACGTGTGGCTGGCCCGGCAGATGCCCGGCCTGTCCCGCTCCCGCGCACAGTGCTTGATCAGGAACTGCAATGCCACAGTTGACGGCAAGCCGGCAAAGGAGAGCAGGAGGGTCAGGCCGGACGAGCGCGTGATCGTCTCGCTGCCCACCAGTCGCGCCGCGAAAACCGCTCCTGAACCCATTCCCATCTCAATAATTCACCAGGACTCGGACATCATCGTCATCAACAAGCCCGCCGGAATGGTCACGCATCCGTCCTTCGGCCACCAGTCAGGAACCCTCGTCAACGCGCTTCTCCATCACTGCCCGGACCTGGCCGGTATAGGATGGGAGCTGCGGCCCGGCATAGCGCACCGTCTCGACAAGGACACCAGCGGGACAATAGTTGCCGCGAAGAACGAAAGGGCGCTGGCGTCGCTTCTGGACCAATTCAAGACCCGTAGCGTGAGAAAGGAATATCTCGCCATCGTTCGGGGCTCTATCAGGCCAGAAGCAGGCACGATACGCACGCTGATGGGAAGGAGCCCTGCAAATAGGACGAAGATGACAGCCGAGGCTCCGCGCGGACGCCTTTCGATCAGCGAATACAGAAACCTCTCGATCTCCAATGATCTCTCGCTCGTCCTGGTTATCCCAAAAACCGGTCGCACGCACCAGGTGCGGGTTCACATGGCGCACATTGGGCATCCCGTGGCGGGCGACAGGAAATACGGCGGCGCCGGTGAAAGCGCTCATGCCCTTCCCGCGCCGCGACAGATGCTGCATGCGTGGAAACTATCCATCACCCATCCATCCACCGGGCAAAAGGTTTCTTTCACCGCGCCCATACCGCCGGACATGGTGGAGATGATGAGGATTGCGCGGCTTGAACTCGGAAAGAGCAGTTAGCCTGGAACTTAAACCTGAATCCGTGACAAAATTTTACCGAAACAGTGCAATCATTACTACTCAAATATTCAGAACTCAGAAGTCAGGAGTCAGAATGGGAAACCTCTGTGAGTTAAATAAATGGTCCTTCCGGAAATAGCGTGGGATTTCGCATTGAGTGCTATCCTCGGCGA
>CAYWJE010000320.1:0-3140 GCA_964458525.1 uncultured Verrucomicrobiota bacterium | reverse complement strand
GCAGTGACGGAGGCGGAGCGTATGCAGCAAGCAGTTCAATAATCTCAAATTGCGTAATAGCCAATAATGCGGCGGGCGATGACGGCGGTGGAACGAAGGAAGGTACCCTGTATAACTGCACAGTTGTCGGCAATTATGCGACCAGCGAGGGCGGCGGCGTGCTGAATGGGGTCTTTCACAACAGTATCATCTATTCCAATGATGCTTCGGTGGGGCCAAATTGGCATTTTCCAAGTTGGGGTTCTGTCACGTTCAACAATTCCTGCACGTTTCCAGCTCAGGATGGATGGGCGGAGGGTAATATCACCAACAGCCCGAAGTTTTTTGATTACGGCACGGATTTTGGCACGAATCACGTGGCGGGCAACTATCAACTTGCGCGCAGGTCGCCCTGTATTGATGCCGGATTGAACATGGACTGGATGATCGGAAAGGTTGATCTCGAGGGCAATCCCAGAATCAATCCGGTGGACGGAACGGTTGACATCGGCGCGTACGAGGCCATTCCTCCGCCCGCCGGCACGTTGCTTAGCACATGGTAAAGCCCCCCTGTTCGTTGCTGCCAACATCAGGACTTCCGGCGGGTCAGTGAATCAGTGAGTCGGGGAAAAGGGCGGGCTTCGCCGCTCCCTCTTCCACGGACGGATAACAGAAGGAAACCAAGATATTCACCATGAAGAACATGAAGGACATGAAGCAGGAGAGATCCCCTTCATGCCCTTCATGGTGAAATAAGTCTGCCTGCCTGTGCGTGTGTTGGTCAGAAACACACGGAAAGAGGATTGTAATTCCTGGCAATGGCTATGTTCTCACGCATCTCAATGCATAAACGCAATTATGCTCGAAATGAACGGGTCATGATCCCGCTTACTTCGCCTTCATGAGCTTGTCGAAGGCGGACTGGTCGGACTGAAACGCCTTAGCGGCTTTGCCGATACGCAGAATGGTGACGCTGTTGATAACATCGCCTTTCCTGATGGCGTTGACTATGTCCTGCCCTTCAACGACCCGTCCGAAGACCGTGTGCTTGCCGTCCAGCCAAGGCGTTGCCACATGCGTTATGAAGAACTGGCTACCATTGCTGCCAGGTCCTGCATTAGCCATGGAAAGCACACCGGGACCGTCATGCTTGAGATCACTTACGATCTCATCGCGGAACTGATAGCCAGGCCCGCCCGTTCCGGCGCCAAGCGGACAGCCGCCCTGAATCATAAAATCAGGAATGACACGGTGGAAGACAAGCCCGTCGTAGTACTTCTTGCCGGGTCGAGTCCGGGATTCGATGGTGCCTTCCGCCAGCCCCGCGAAACTGATTACGGTGAGCGGAGTCTTGACGTATTCCAGTCGGCAGATGATATCGCCCTTCGATGTGGCGAACTTTGCGTAGAGTCCGTCTGGCAGTCCGGCGGTGGCGGGTTCAGGCTGCGCGGAATTATCGGGGCTTGATGGTTTGGCGGCGGCTTTTCTGGTCATATTCGCATCTCCTTTTGTTGTTGAGCATCCCGCGCAGCAGAGCACCGAAAGAACGGCGGCGCAAAGGCATAATTTCTTTTCAATCATAAGACATTTCAGCATTGCATACCCTCCAATAGACCTTCCAAGAAAGACAGGAATCCTGAAACCGTGACGGGGTTTTATGGAAACAGTGCAATCACTAAACAGACCTTATTCGAAAAGGCATTGAGTTGCCACAAAAAGTCACAAGAAGTCATAAACCACTTCGAAAACATTTCACAACGAGCTCGACCAAAGATGTCGCAACAGGCTATAGCTGAACCCTTAACACCACCGAAGGGGCCGAAGATGACAGCATGTTCGATGGAAAGAACCATAGAGCAAAGATTCAGGGTGGGCAATCTTTTTTTACTCAGTATGTCGGATGGATCGGCGGCGTTCATAAAGCAAGGCTCTTGCAAAACCTCTGCCGACGACGTGGAAGTCGTCCCTGCATTCCTGAACACAGAGGCTTTGTGTTAGATTTGGAGGGTCGGGTTACACCCCGACCGGATTGAAGCAGGGTTCTGTAAGAGGCTCACGGGAAAGTCATGCTTCAAAATGAAGCCTGAAGATCCAGCTGCAGCTTGTTATAATCCGTACCGCCCGCGCTACCCGACATGTTCTTCTTTCCGAGGTAAAAAGAAGCCGCTGCACACAGATTCTTTGTCACCTGGTACTTGCCGTAGAATTTGCTCCCTTTACCGTCCGTGCCGCCGCCCCACCGGGTGCCGTCGGTGAACATGCCAAGAGTGGCGTCCTTCTCCAGCCTCGTGTAACTGTAACCACACTCAAACGTGTTCGGCTGTTTCGCGTTACCGAGGGAGACTCCGATGGAGAAGCCGTTGTTGTCATCATTCCCTTTCGGGTTCGTGATACCCTGCACGACAAGAGAGACTGGCAGCAGCAGATCGCCATCGAGCCTCGCGAAAGCGACCAGCGGGCTGAAATCCTCCGCCCACGCCTTATTGGTTATGCCGCCGCTGACCGATCCGGCAACGGTGCTGTTGCCGTAGGAATTGTTCTTGTCGGCCCAGTCAATCACATCATACCCCTTGAAGTTCAGGAAGGAATAGCATGTGCCGCCGATAGTCAACCCGACATCCCGAGCGACGTCGAACTTCACCGCTGCCTGACCGGCGAGGCCATAGGCATTATTCTGCGCATCGCGCCCCTTGATCCACATGCCCTCGGCATTGAGGAGAAGAGTCATTATATCGTTTGCGTATTCAGCTTTCGCCGCAACAGCTTCAGGCCTAAGATCGCCGTCCCACACCAGATCGTCCGGAAGCGTGATGAGTGGATTGCGAATTTTGCCGGCTCTCAGCTTCAGACCGTAAGGACGGTCCTTAAAGAGCCCGTACTCGATATAAGCGAGATCGAGACGGATATCCTTGCGGGTGAAGCCATCGCCCAGTGTCGCGTCGGCTGTTGTCGGATTTTCGCCACCGGTCGAGATTCCGATGCCGGTCTTCAAATCCTCTATTGCGGCTTCCGCGGCGAGCTGCGCCATGATCTTGGCGTAGTCCTTCGTATAATGATTCCCGTCCTCGTCAAACTTGGAATCATCCTCTATCAAGTCATACTTCAACCTCATGGCGCCTTGGAAGCTTATGTAATCGTTCCAGGAACTCTTCGACTGGAAG
>CAYWJE010000319.1:0-3145 GCA_964458525.1 uncultured Verrucomicrobiota bacterium | reverse complement strand
GAACTGACGAAAAGATTGCCGGGATAATATCGGCCTACAGGAACGCCTTCACACTGTGAAGGCCTACAAAAACAAGAACCCTGTAGGCCGTCATAATATGACGGCATCACAAATGCCTTCATGCTCTTCATGGTGAAACAAATTTACAACAAAGCAGATGCGGCGTAATGACCTCACCCGCATGGTGGTCTTGATCGCAACTAATGCTCGTCATTTTTTTGTGACATGTAACCGCTCAGGTATGCCCCAAACAGGCTACAAATACGCGCCCTTTGCGCCAGGATATCGTACCTTGGGCAGATCCGCCCGTGGCGGAAAATCCTGACCTGCATTTTTCCATGCTGTAGGCCACCATTGTCCGCCACCTGCCTGCGCTTGCAACGCAGGCCGGCGGATCTTCGATATGGTGGCGATACCTGAGCAGTTACGGTGACACAAGAAAACACTGGGTGCTGACATCTAGTTGATAATTTTCAGGAGACGGCGAAAAGCGGTTGCGCGGGGGATAAAGGCGCGATAAGATGAATTGCTTCAATATCGGCAGAGTCCCGGACCATGGAAATAGAATCAATGAGCAGGATTTTTCTTATCTTAATCGCGATATTGTTGGTGACATCGGCAACCCTTGCCGGCGCCCCACGCGCCGTGGAGGAACTCACGGAGGCGCACACGCGCATCGTCTGGTGCCGGCATGAGCGAGAGGCTGGAAACGACACTTTCGCGCGCAGCAACAGGCTCAGGCTATTGGGTTTCGACAGTCGCGACGGGCTTGGCGAGCGCGCCATTCTTCCGCATATGGCCAATTACACAAAACCGCTGCTCACCCATGACGGGGCGCGGATAGTCTTTTCCAACCGTCACAGCCGCGATGTTTACGTTGTGGACTGGGACGGAGTCAACCGCCGCAAAATATGCGACGGCGTGGCTTTGGCAGTGTGGCTGGACCCAGCTTCCGGAACCGAATGGGTGTTCATCGGCGGCGGCTACGAGGAAACAACGGGGCCTGGCCCGGTATTTCACGAAGTCACCCGCGTGCAGCTCGACGACCCGTTCGTGTCGGAACCCGTATGGAGCAGGACCCCGGTCAGTCCCGATAATTTTCAACTCTCCGCAGACGGCTCACGCGCCGCAGCCCAGTTCCCCTGGCCGTTGTGCGGCATGGCCGAGCTGCCCGATGGCGCAATGAAGCAGTACGGGCGTGGCTGCTGGACGTCCATCGCGCCGGACAACAGCCGTGTCATGTGGATCTTCGACGGTGCCCACAGAAACATCCACCTTTGCGACACGACCAGCCTGCGCTCGTGGAAGGTAAACATCAATGACGCGCCGGGGATTGACGGGTACGAAGTATACCACCCGAGATGGAGCAACCATGCCCGTTTCATCGTGATGACTGGACCCTACAAGGAAGGGCAGGGCTCGAACCTGATAGCAGGAGGCGGCGCGGAGGTTGAAGTATACATCGGACGCTTCAGCGACGATTTCAGGCAAATAGAGAAATGGGCGAGGGTCACGGAGAACGAGAGGGGCGATTTCTTTCCCGATGCCTGGATAGAGGGCGGCGACAAATCAGAAGTGCGTCTGCCGGCCGCGCAGGATAACGGGAAGAAAAACCTTCGCGCCGAATGGCCGAGCCACCAGGAGGGCCTGGCCTTTCTCTGGGAGAACGGCTTGAGCCAGAACGAAATCCGGCTGCCGGGCGAGAAGAACCCGCGCATCTGTTCAGTGGCGCCGCGCGGACGGGCCCGGTTCGGACGATATTTTGAAATGGACGTGAAGAATGGATCATTCGTCGCGGAGGGAATGAATGACGCCATCCTTCAGGCCTGCAAGGCGTCCGGCGAATTAACCATCGAGGCGCTCGTGACCTCGGACAGCCTGAACCAGAGGGGGCCGGCGCGGATAATCTCCTTCTCCACGGATGAAGGCTCGCGCAACTTCACGCTCGGCCAGGAAGGCGGTAGCCTCGTCTTCCGGCTGCGCACCCCTCAGACGGGCGGCAACGCGCTGCCACAGGTTGTCCTCGGCACTATTAGCGCAGGGGTTCCCGCGCACGTTGTTGTCAGCTACCGGCCGGGCGAGCTCGCGTGCTACGTGGACGGCGAGCGGGTCTTCGTGCCGCCGCTCATAGACGGTGATTTCTCGAACTGGACCTTGCACAGCCTTGTTTTCGGCGATGAACTCAATCTCGCGAGAAACTGGTCAGGCCGGATCGGGAACATCGCCATCTACAGTCGGTTCATGAATGGAGAAGAGGCGGCGGGCAACCAATCCCGGATTACGGGAGCGCTTGCCGATCGGACGCCGGCAAAGCGCACGATCGTGAAGGCCAGGCTCATGGAGCGGACCCCGCATCCCGCGCTTGAGGCCATCGCGCCCTACAGGAGCGCATTGGTGACCTACGTCTACGAGGTAGAAGAGGTCGTTTCGGGTGATCTCTCCGCACCGAAGATAGCCATTGCGCACTGGGCGCTCCTGAACGGCGAAACGCTTGAGCTTCCCCAGAACAAGGAAGGCGAGACCTATCAGCTCGTGATCGAGGACTTCGACGATCACCCGCAGCTGCAGGGCGAGCGGCTTGTCATGGATCACGATGATTTCACCCTCCCCCTGTTTTACGATGTCGGGTTGGAGTAATCGCGTACCGCGTCTCACCCTGAGGATGCGGGAACAAATGCCCACTTCCTTATGTTCAAATTCTTGTAACTACTGGGCGTGTTGCCAAAATCGAGATTCCTCGACTTCGCTCGGAATGACACACTTGACACCCTCGCTTTTCCTAAGAAATTGTCATGCTGAGACTGCGAAGCATCTCGCCGAAGGCGCGTTTTCGATTTGGGCAACAGCCCCTACTCATGCAATTTTTGATGGCCGCACAGCCTGTGCGGCCGTCAAATTACACGGGTAGCTGAATCCGTGACGGGGTTTTCTTAAAACAATGAAATCATCCCTGCAGGCGGGTTGCATCTACGGCATACTGACCTCATCACAGATGGTACGATTTTTTTGAAAACTGTTGACATTTCATGCTTTTTATTTCATACTCATTATTAACTTTATGGCATCAATATGAGCATCCAGCATCCAGCATCCAGCATCCAGCATCCAGTCTAGCTTCCCTCTTCATCCTCATTCGCGTTCGCGT
>CAYWJE010000318.1:0-3170 GCA_964458525.1 uncultured Verrucomicrobiota bacterium | reverse complement strand
GTTTTTGACGGCCGCACAGGCCCCGACTCCCGACTCTCCGGGAGGTCGGGAGTCGGGGCGGCCCTACCATGAATGAGAATGGTAGGTAGGGCCGGACTGCCAGTCCGGCCGTTGATTTGGGTGTTATGGACGGCGCGACAGGCTGTCGCGCCCTACCCGGGGAATGGTAGGTCGGGGTGTAACCCGACCCTCCAGATATTAACGCGAAGCCGCTGTGTTCAGAACTGGAGAGCGCGGTTACACCCGCGCCGTCTCACACCACGGCCAGCCGACGTGGAAGTCGGCCCTCCAGGGGACAGGCACACGAGGGACGTGCTCTGAAGAGCCTTAGTGAAAATTAGAGAAAAAAAAGCTTTGCTTTCGCCAATACTTATGATTAAATTCTTTTTTATTTGGAAAACTAAGTCATGAAAGATAAGATTCATCCTGAATATTCGGACGCCACGATCACCTGCATTTGCGGAAATGTGCTCCACACCCGCTCGACGGTGAAGGAGATGAAGGTCAACACCTGTTCCGCCTGCCACCCGTTCTACACGGGAACCGCGAAATATATGGACACTGCTGGACGCGTCGAACAGTTCCAAAGACGATACGGCAAGAAATAGGCCTCCGACCGCTGTTTTCCAGGGGACGCGAACCTTGTTTGTCTTCGCGTGTCCTGTAAAACTGCCTTTCTCAGGTAAAACAGTGCGCTTGTGGAGTCTGCATCCCTGTTACCTTGACGCGAAGGGCCTTGTCGCTTTATGGCGGGAGGCGCTTCTCGCCCGCGCGGTACTGCGCGGGCGCACCAGCGGATACAGGCATCATCCCCAGCTGCAGCGGTTCCGGAAATGCAAGAGGCCCGTCGCCGCCATCAACTGCTACTTGCGCGCCGTCCTCGCGGAGTCGAAAGCGCGAGGCTACCGCTTCGACGCATCCAAACTCGGACCGGTTCTTCCCTGCGAAAACATCGCCGTAACGGAAGGTCAGCTTCTTTACGAATGGAAACATCTCGAGGCAAAGCTGAAGAGTCGGGACGCCGCAGCATGCGCAAGGCTTGCGCACGCCGGCAAACCGCGCCCCCACCCCATGTTCAAGGCAAGAGCGGGCGGTGTGGAATCATGGGAGAAGGTTAGCACCTCATTGTTTGCAAACCGCGACGAAGAACAAGGAAATGTGAACCGCAAAGGCGCAAAGTACGCCAAGTGAAGATTTATCCGGCGGGTCGGACGCCGGATAAAGGTTTGTATTGCGAACTCATCCCGAAGGGATGAAGCAAAGTCCATATTCGCGATCAACCCCGCGAACATGAATTATCCTTGGCGCTCTTGGCGTCTTAAGCGAGTGAAACGAGCGGGCGGTTAAGAAATCTTCTTATTCAAACGGCTTGCAATGCCTGCCTAGGCTGAGAAGGAAAGAGAGAAGAACGTGGATGTTGAACTCCGAACAGTGTTCTGATATTGTTCAACCCGGTTCAACAAAGGCACAACATGATTAACCAGGCATTTCTTGATAAATTATCGGCAAGGCTTGCGGAGAAGGAAGCCATGCTGTCCGACTCTTCCATCGCTTCCGACCACGCGAAATTCCGATCGCTTCTGAGAGAGCATTCACGACTGAAAAAAGTTTGCGACAAGGCGGTCCTGCTCCTTAAGCTCCGCAAGGACGCCGCGGAGCACGAGTCGCTCCTGATGGCGAACGACGCGGATCCCGATCTGAAACTCCTGGCGGAGGAGGAACTGACTGTGATCCGCGACAAACTGCCGGAGGCCGAGCGGGACCTGATGCTCGACCTTCTGCCGCCGGACCCCAACGATAGCAGAGATATAATAATGGAAATCCGCGCGGGAACAGGAGGCATGGAGGCCTCGCTTTTCGCCGGCGACCTGGCCCGAATGTACACGCGCTACGCGGAGACCCACGGGTGGAAGACGGAGATGATAGATGCGCGCACGTCAGAAGCTGGCGGCTTCAAGGAAGTGGTGTTTTCCGTTCACGGCGAAAACGCATACCGGACTCTCCAGTACGAGGGCGGCACGCACAGAGTCCAGCGCATCCCCGTGACGGAGGCCTCGGGCCGGATTCACACGTCCACGGCAACGGTTGCAGTGCTGCCGGAAGCCGATCCCACGGATGACATCGACATCAAGCCCGAGGACCTGCGGGTTGACGTCTACCGCGCGTCGGGCGCGGGCGGTCAGCACGTGAACAAAACCGATTCTGCCGTCCGCCTGACCCATCTCCCTTCCGGCATAGTCGTTGCCTGCCAGGAAGAGCGCTCCCAGCACAAGAACCGCGCCACTGCCATGCGCCTGCTCAGATCCAGGTTGCTCGATTCGCAGCAGAAACTGGCGGCGGAAGAGATGGGCGACAACCGTCGCGCCCAGATCGGAACCGGCGAGCGGAGCGAAAGAATACGCACGTACAATTTCCCGCAGAACCGGATGACCGATCACCGCATCGGATTCAGCTCGCATAACCTCGAGAAAGTCATGGAAGGCAGCCTGGACGAACTGCTTAATGCCCTGCATGAACACTACGTGAACGAACGGCTGAAGAGCAATCAGGCAGCAGCCGCGCTCGAAGGTTCAGGCCTGTGACACATAGACATGAATCCGTGATGAGGTCAGTATGCCGGTGGTGTAGCGAATCGGCGAATCAGCGGGAATTTGCGGGCAGAAGCGGAAGGGAATTCACCACAGAGGCACGGAGACACGGAGGAGAAGAGATTGATTGAATTTACTCCGAAGCGCAAAGCGCCCCGGAGTAAATTCAATCAACGATTTATTTTGGAGGAAGAGTGGAGAGGGGCAGCGAAGCGGTGAGGCAGCGGGACGGGCAGGCAGTCAGGCAGTGAGGCGAGAGGGACTGGGAAGAATGGTGCTGTGAAATCTCTCGTTTTTCTCCATAACACAGCCGGTTTTGTCAAATTCGGGATTAACGCCGCGTTAAGCCCGCATTTGACAAAATCTCCTCTTTCTCCACCTCCGTGTCTCCGTGCCTCTGTGGTAATATCTTAAGTTTGAAGTTGATGAAGTTTGTTGAAATACAAGACATGTCGATTATTACAGCGTAACTACTCAGACGCCACCATACAATGGTGGCCTAGTGTGCCCATGAAAAAATGTAGGCCGGGATTTTATCCCGGCGCAAAGAGCGCGTATTTGCAGCCTATTCGGGGCATACCT
>CAYWJE010000317.1:0-3174 GCA_964458525.1 uncultured Verrucomicrobiota bacterium | reverse complement strand
TGCGACCGTGCGACCGTGCGACCGTGCGACCGTGCGACCGTGCGACCGTGCGACCGTGCGACCAAGTTTCTCCGACGGCATTCCATCATGTAGATATATTGTCCCAGCGCGTACATACTTGTCAATCTGTTTTTTTGTTGTTTGCGAAACTTGCTGGTTTGACGCAACTTGAACAGGTGCTTCTGATCTCTCGGTTCGGCCTTCAACATGATCTTTGCCAATTTCTCATTCCCGAAAGCGCTGTCGCCACGCAACAATCGCGACATAAAACAAGAAAACGTAAAAACAAGAGGGGATTCACCACACTTGTCCGCCGCTGGCGGAGAGACACGGAGGCTTGTTTTATTTGTTCAAGGGACCATGCTGATGTCGGTTGGATCCTATTCCATTGTTCAGGATTTAAAGGCGTCACCTTGGAGTAATGGACGTTTCCCCCGTCCGGTTGATGACTTTTCCTCTTTTTTTCTTGACAAGTTCAAGCGAACACTTCAAGTTGTCGCTTGAACTAAATGAAATGGAGGGCTCGGCTGCGATGAGAGTTACCCGACGCGATGGCGATCAGACGAGGGGCAGGCTGCTGGCGGCCGCCGGCAGCGTCTTCGCGGCGAGGGGGTTTCGGGATGCCACGACAGCGGAGATCTGCCGTATGGCCGGCGCGAACATTGCCGCGGTACATTATCACTTCGGAAGCAAGAAAAATCTCTATGCGGAGGCTTGGCGTCATGCGTTCGAGCGCAGCATCGCGGTTCACCCGCCGGATGGCGGGGTCGCCCCGGACGCGCCGGCCACGCAGCGGCTTAAGGGTCAGATTCTGGCAATCGTGCGGCGGCTCATGAATCCGGACAGCATTGACGTGGACATAGTACACAGGGAAATGGCGAGCCCGACCGGACTCCTGGCAGAGGTGATGAGGCGTTCCATTGACCCGATGCACAGAAGGTTTGCCGACACGGTTCGGGAGCTTCTCGGCCCGGGCGCTTCCGCACAGGCGGTGCGGCTGTGCGAAATGAGCATCCACGCTCAGTGCTTTGCGCCACTGGCCCGGGAGCGACGCAACAGGCTGTCAGGGGGTGGCCGCAGGCCGTCCTTTCATCCGCTCGGAATTGATGCCGATGTTCTGGCGGATCACATTTTCAGGTTCAGCCTCGCGGGCATTCGCGGATTGCGGGGAAAAGGGAAGACGGTTTCGATAAAGGGTATTTGCACGGATCGTTGAGAGGGAGAAGAGAAGAATTCTCGTTGCCGGTGATTGTATTCTGCCGGGAGGCACATGTGAAATCTATTGGTCGGATATGGCAAATGATCATACCGTGTGGCATCGCGGCCACGCTGGCCCTGTGCCAGGGATGTCTGAGCGTTCCTGACGCGCATGAAATGGGCGAACTCCGGGCCGGAAAGTCGGAAGCGCGCCTGCGGGAACTGGCTGACAAGGAGCCGAAGGAAGGCTCTTCGTACCTGTCTGGCGTATTCCCGCTGGCAGACGCTGTTTCCATGGCCATGGATCTCAACCTGTCTCTTCAGATGTCACGTCAGGAAAAGGAGATAGCGCGCGGCCGAATCCGCGAATCTTATTCGGAAGTGTTGCCATCGCTGGCGCTGTCCGGCGCATACCTGCGGCGGGATGAGGAGATGGGGACTACGAAGGACGGAATCTACACTCCGACGCGCTTTCAGGATCAGTACATGGCGGGCCTTGATCTCAACCAGCCGCTTTTCAACGGGCGCATGGGGGCCGCTTTGCGCGCCGGGAAGCTCTACGCGCTTCGTGCGGAAACGGATGTTCGCCAGGCGGAAGAGGACGTGCGCTACGATGTGGTGGCGGCTTACTACAACGCCGTTCTTTCCGCGCATCTCCTGGAAGTGAATCTCGTATCGCTTGAGACAGCGGAGCGGCAGCTGGCCGATACGAAGGCGAGGCGGCGGCAGGGCATGGCGTCGAACTACGACGAGCTCAGGGCTGAGGTGGAAGTTTCGAACTTCCGGGCCCAGGTGCTGAAGGCGAGAAATGATAAGGACGTTGCGCGAACCACGCTTCTGCGCCTGTTGGGAGCATCGCCCGAGAGCGATGTTGAGCTGGTGGATTCGATTCCGCTGGTATTGGAGCAGATCGTGCTGGACGAGGCGCTGAGCGCCGCGCTTGAGCGCAGGGCCGACCTGGCCGGGGCGGAGTATGCCGTTCTCTTGCAGCGCGAGAGCGTGGCGGCCGCCAGGGGCAGGTACCTGCCCGAGATCTCCGGATACGTTTCGCAGAATTGGGCAAATCCGGATCCTCACGATTCCGGGCGCGACGAATGGGGCGATGAATGGCAGGCGGGCCTTCAGGTCAGCTTGCCGCTGTTCGATGGCCTTGGCCGCAGCGGCGCGCTCATGCAGGAGCTGGCCGCGCTCAGGCAGTATGAAATTGCCCTGCGCGACACCGAGGACAGAGCGATTAGCCAGGTGCGTCAGCTTGTGCTGTCTCTGAAGACGGCGGAGGAATTTGCGAATTCCCAGAGCCGTAACCTTGAGACGGCAAGAGAAGCGCTTCGCCTGGTGGAAACCGGTCTGAAGGAAGGCCATAATTCACCGATCGAGGTCATGGACGCGCGGCAGGCGCTGACCACGGCGTCGGCGAACTATTACCAATCCATCTACGATCACGCGATGACCCGCGTATCGCTGCAGAAGGCGATGGGCCTGTTATCGGATGGTGTTCTGCCGGATGTGCCGGTGCTTGTTGTTAAAGAACCGCGAGGCGAATAGAATGGATCTGAGTCCGTAATGAGGTCAGTATGCCGGCGGGTCAGTGAATCAGTGAGTCAGTGCGTCGGTGTCTCAGCGGGAACACCAGGCATCCTTTAAGAAGAAGTTAAGAAGATAAGAGGCTGAGAAGTTTAGCCTGAATAATTCACGACCTTCATGATCTTCATGGCCTTCATGGTGAAAAAAGTCAATTTAAAGCATGCGGCATAATGGCCTCAGCCGTAGGGCGGTTTTGATAACAATAAATGCCCGTCATCTTTTTGGTGACACGAGAAAATGTAAGATGATGTGATATAATTGATGATTTGTAACTACTCGGGTATCGTCACCATATCGAAGATCCGCCGGCCTGCGCCACAAGCGCAGGCGGGTGGCGGACAATGGTGGCCTACAGCATGGAAAGATGTAGGCCAGGATTTTATCCTGGCGCAA
>CAYWJE010000316.1:0-3189 GCA_964458525.1 uncultured Verrucomicrobiota bacterium | reverse complement strand
GCGGAGCGGTAGGATATCGCCGAGGATAGCACTCAATGCGAAATCCCACGCTATTCCCGGAAGGACCACTTAAATAAAGGCGGGTTGCATCTGCGGCATATTGACCTCATCACGTATTCAGGAGCGAACATTCGCTAAAAGCAAAAAATGCAATTCAAGGACCATGACAATCTGATCCGCCACAGCGCCTTCCTGATGGCCGCCACGATGGTCACGCACGTGACCAATCTTCTTTTTCAGATGGTGATGATGAGGCGGTTGTCAGTTGTGGAATACGGCGCAATGGCCGCCATGCTCGGACTGGCTGCCATCGTCTCCACCCCGCTTGATGCGGTGCGAACCGGCGCCGCCCATTTCGCGGCACGCCTTTGCCAGTCCGGGCGGCCGGACCGCATCGTCAAACTGGTGTTCGGCTGGGGCAGGGCCACGGCCGGCGTCGCTATTCTCATTCTGCTTGCGGGATTGGTTTTCGGCAGGCCGGGCGCGGCTTTCTTCCAGCTGGATTCCCCGGCGTTAATCATGATATCAGCGCTCGGAATGGCGGTCCTGATCTTCACCCCGCTCCTCGTCGGGGCGCTCCAGGGCATGCAGGCTTTCGGCTCTCTCGCAGCATTGTGGATTTGCTGGGGAGCGGTCCGCCTCGCTGTCGGCACGGCCCTCGTTTGCCTTGTAAGCGCCACGGCATTTGCAGCGCTTTCCGCCCATGCGATTGGAGCGCTCGCGGGCGTATTGGCGGGCGCTGCCGGACTGGCCGTCTTTCTGCGCCGCGATAGCGCCGCCACGGACATCTCAGAGCCCTGCCCGCCCGAGCGCTCCGCATCCGGCGGCGCGGCATACCTGATCAAATCACTGATCGTTCTCCTGTCATATTCCGTTCTCATGACCGCCGACATATCCATGGTTAAACATTTCTTCGAGCCCGGCGAGGCGGGCGTGTTCGCCCGCGCGGCCACTGTGGGCAGGTCAATCATCTTTCTTCCCATGCCTGTTGCCATGGCTATGTTCCCCAAGGTGGTCTCGGACGGGGCGACGTCTGATTGCGACCGGCAAACGCTGCGGCGCGCTTTTGCCTGCGTATTCCTCATCATCGTTGCTGCCTGCATAGTGGCTTACGCGCTTGCCGAATACGGCTGGTATGTGTTCGCCGGCGACTGGCCGGACGCCCGGTCCCTCGCTCTTCTGCGACTGGCGCTGCTCGCCATGGCGCCGCTCGGCCTGACTTACACCGCGATGAATTTCGAGCTCGCTCAACGGCGCTTCACGACACTTTGGACCCTCATTCCCATCGCGGCGCTTTACATTCTGGGCGTAATGCTGTGGCACCAGACACTGACGCAGGTGCTCCACGTGATGTTCGTTGTGAATATCGCGTCGGCCATTCTGCTTACCGCCGGGGCGTTTCATCGGCGCAGCGAAGTGTTGACAAATAAGTAGAATGGCAAGAAGATAAGCTTCTCTTCTTTTTTTGTATATTTTTGTAACTTCTTGCGGTATACTATTTTTTTCCGAAATGCAGCCGAGCCTGCCCCGAAGTGAGCTTTGCTCTACTTCAGGGCGAATCTTGTTCTGAAAGGAATCGAAATATGCTCAATGGGTTCGTTGATCTACAGGTAAACGGGTGGATGGGGACTGATTTCATGGACCCCGGGCTGACGCTGGAGAAGGTGCGCGAAATAACAATGGCGCTCGCCGCGAGGGGCACCACCGCATATTGCCCCACACTGGTTACCGGCGCGCCGGAAAACTACGAGCGCAACCTGTGCCTCCTCTCAGAGGCCTGCTCGGATCCCGAACTCGGCCGGCACATCCCCGGAATCCACCTTGAAGGCCCGTTCATCTCGCCCGAACCGGGAGCCGTCGGGGCGCACCCGCGCCAGTTCGTGCTGGATCCCGATATTGATCTCTTCGACAGAATGCTCGAATGGGCCGGCGGCAAGGTGAAAATCATCACCCTCGCCCCGGAACGGCCGGGCGCCACGAAACTGATCCGGCACGCCATCGAACAAGGCGTGATTGTTTCAATAGGCCACCACATGGCGACTGACGATGAAATGAGCCGGGCCGTTGATGAAGGAGCCACCCTGGCCACTCATATCGGTAACGGGATCCCGAACGAGATACACCGGCATAACAACCCGATGTGGTGGCTGCTGGCGTGCGACGCCCTGTCCGGCATGTTCATCACCGACGGTCATCATCTTCCGGCCGACTTCATCAAGGTGGCGCTTCGAGCGAAGACCGCTGACCGGTTCATCGTCACCAGCGACGCTTCGACGATCGCCGGGATGCCGCCAGGGAAGTACACGATCTTCGGATCACTCGAAGTCGTTATTGATAAATCCGGAAGGATCTACTCAGAGCAAAGCAAGGGGTTGGCCGGCTCGCACTCGACCATGCTGGAGTGCATGAACCACCTCGCATCCCTCGGACTCCTTGGCGAAGAAGACCTGTGGCACGCTGGACGCGACAACCCGCTTCGACTCCTGGGCATCGACGCAGGGACGATGCCTCATTCCAAAAGTGCGGATGTTGTGTTCAGGGACGGACAGTTCGTGATAATGAACCTGAATCCGTGACGGGGTTTTATTAAAACTGTGCAACCATCAACTATAGAGGCGTTTGCAAAACCTCCGGTTTGTGCAAGCGCAAGGTTCAGGGTGACAGCTCAATTTCTGAGCCAAGACTCCGAATCACAAATCGATGTGCATGTTTCTTCTTCCCCCCTGAACTCTGAACCCCGGCTACCCATAGAATCCCAGCAAGAACCAGAAGTCTTGTGAACGCCGAAGTCTCGCCTCCGAAGCAGGACGGAGGTGGAACCAAAGTGGGCGGTTAAGAATCTTCTGATAGAATCGGACTGTGGAAATTACCCGCGTTGGCTTCTCCCCACCCAACCACGAATGGTCTAAACAGTAGACCGAGCACATAATATAGACCAACCATACACAACCAACTCCGGGATGATGACTCTTTTTTCGATATTTTTAACTCGTTAAAATATAGGTTGTTATTGTTGACAACAGAGTCCGTGCAACATGGAAAAGCGAAAATGGCACGGAAAATGATACATATAATCGATATATGAAAGCTGCAAAGATCCTATCTTATGTTTCTCTTTTGAGTCTCATGTTGGCAACCGGGGCTTCCGCCGATGAACTTGATGCTCTTGCAGAAATGAGACAGGGGCTG
>CAYWJE010000315.1:0-3209 GCA_964458525.1 uncultured Verrucomicrobiota bacterium | reverse complement strand
AGAGCAAAACCTTTCAAGCCAGTGGCCAGTGTTGCACTGGCTACTGGCTGATGCGGCTAAAAGAGTGAAACGCTTTCTCACAAAGTCACCAGGGAAGATCTTCCCTCTTCCCCTTCCTTTATCTTGGTGTCTTTGTGCCTTGGTGAGAAACCTCAGCTCAAAGCATGCGGCATACCGGCCTCACCCGTAAGACGGTCGAGTGGAAGAACGGCGCGCGCAATTTTAGGCGGAGGGTTTCCGTCCCGCACGCTCTCGATATGTGCGGCGGGTTCACAGTTCCCCCTTATTGCCGTTTCCGTTCAGCCCTCTTCTCATCCCGGACGGTCGGATTTCCCGAGTCCGGTTTGGCGGCGACAGCTTTTCACAGTGCCCTTCCGCACTCGCGACAGGTTTAAGCGCTCGCTCGCATACACCCGACCACTGTTGCGTTATAAGCACTGCTTCGTTTTGCGCTCTGCTTTATCCGTGTTTCCCGGCTTTGAATCCGGCCACGGTGCCACGCTTCAACCACTGCGCCCACTGAGAGCCCCTTTGCACGTTTGCGGTATTACAGCTTCCGTCCTGCACTCAAGGCACAGGTAGGCAGGCGTTACCCCGCCTTCTTCGCTCTTACGGGCTCAGGCGTCAAACCACCGTCCTCCCGTCGGCTTCGGTCTTCCTTATTCCTTCAGGTCTTCGCAGGTTGTCGCAAGTCCCTGCTGCACGGCGGCCTTTCCCGACGTTATCTCTGCGATCCTTGTGAGGTCGCCTGTATCCCTTACCCCGCCACGATGTCGCAGTACATTCGTCCGTTTCTTCCCGCCACTCACTGGCCTCGCCATAGGGACGAGCAGCTTGGCTCGTGAGACAATCCCGCAACGCAGTTTTATGCAGGGGGCAATTTCGGGGCTCTAATAATTCGCCATAGGATGCGTCGCATGAATAATCGACGATCTACGGGCGGTCCACGTATTTTCAGCGAAAACTTCGATGAATCAAATGATAGCAGGGTGCGCGTGATTGACAAGCATTCGCTTCGTGCATGCCCACACTTAAACAAGTGTGAACATGGGTGGCAGGAAATCGCGGAAACCAGCCACTCGCCCGCGAGAGCATCAACACCACTGCCGGATGGATGTCGAACATCCGCCGGGGGTGTGTGCTTTAATACGGCACAGGAAAGACGATCTTCATTTTATCTTGAACGTTCAGCATCAGAAAGACTCCGGCAACTCTTCTCAATGCAAACTTGACATCCCTAACACGTCTTGGCACATTTTCCGTACATGAAAGCGCGTCTTCATACGGATTCATACCGGTGTTAGATATCTGCGTGCGGCCACACACAGACAGGCAAGTGTGTTCCTGTGCCGCCTGAAAAGCGATTTCTTATCGGCTCCGTGTCTCCGCACCGTGGTGAATCCGAATGTAATGGGAAGCCATCATCAGTCGGACCGACTACAAGGCTTCGGGCTGGATGGCGAAACCGGAGGACAAAGCATGCGAATCAAGAATCACAGAGTTGCGGCCAGGCTTATCTCGGCAGCAGCATTGATGTGGCTGTCGGCCGTTCCGACGCGGGCCGAAGAAGTGCAGATCGAATTTGAGAGTTCGTTCGACAAGTCCACACAGCTCGCCGCCGCGTATGTTCCGGAGGATTGCAAGTCCAACGCATCGCCACTTCTGGTCGTAGCGCATTGTTTCGGCGCCGATCGTAAGGCCGCAAAAAGCCTCGGGTACTACGAGGAGGCCGAGAATCGCGGATGGCTGGTTGTGTGTCCGGAATTGCACGGTCACCGTACGGCCGGCGCCACATCGTTTGCCGCCATCGAGGCCCAGCGCGACCTCATCGACGCGATCGACTGGATGTCGGCTCACTATCGCGTCGACCGCTCGCGAGTCTACCTGGTCGGCCGCTCCATGGGCGGGATGCTGGCGGCACTGATGGCGGCCAAGTACCCGGACCGTTTCGCGTGCGTGGTGGCAGGTCAGGGGATTTCCGACTTCGTGGAGTGGACCCGGAATGCGCCGGCGACCCTGCGAGAGGCTATCAAAACGGAGTGCCTGGCATTGACCGGCGAGGTTCAGTTTGATTACGAGCGGCGGTCCGCAATCCGCTATGCGCCTAATTTTCGCTATGTGCCGCTGATCGTGTGGCATGGCTCGAACGATTCGATCGTCCCATCCGAGCAGTCGGCCCGCCTTGTGGATGCTATTCGCAAGTTCTACCCGTGGCAGGAACCCGTGCATTGGCTGCACGGCGCCGGCCACAATCCGATAAACTTTCCGCCCCGATGGGAATGTGAGCAGATGGAACTGTACGTCAACACCTCCGACGCCAGAATGACGGTCTCGACCCGGTTCTATCCGGAGTTATCGCTGGTGGCGGACGAGTCACGCGCGACCTTCTGGCTTACGATTGACCCAGCCGGGGATAAGGTCTTCGCCGAGGTGACCGCCGGAGTCAAGGACAACACGCTGACAGTTCGGGCGGTACGCACCAAGCGAGTGGCGGTGGATGTGGAGAAATTGCCGCGGGGCATCGTTTTCAACCGCTATTCCGTGACCTCGGACGGTACGCTCGATCTCGCCATATGCCGCAGCGAAGAACCGATTTTTACCGAATCCTGCGAGAAGGAGAAGTCCGGAGAGGTGCCGTCAGCCGTGTGGGCTCCAGCAGGGGTCAAGGTCAGCCCTTGAATCAGGATTCTGCTGCCCCACCTTTTCTGGACGGCAACATGGTTGCCAAGCGTTTCGCATGGCCGTCCCTCCCATGCAAACGTGCAGGATTTCTTAGGATTCGGGACAGTCGGCACCCGCCTGCAGCGCTTAAAGCGCAGCGATTGCCTGCCCGCCCGTCGAGTTGAGGGAAGCTGCGGAAGCACAGGCCCGGTGGATGATGTCCGGCAATCTTTTCATTCTTAACCGCCCGCTCATTTCACTCGCTCAAGACGCGAAGAACGCCAAGAAGAAATTTTATCCGGCGGGCTAGACGCCGGGATAAGAGGTTTCGTTTCATGTCCGCAGTTCACCCCGCGGACATGAATCTCAACTTCAGACTTCCTGATCCGGTTCAAAAAATAGTTTGGCACTTTTCCGTCGATTCGATGGCGGGCGAGAGACCGCCGCAACCGTCTATTACCGCATCTTCGGCGGTGAGAACCCCTCGTCCTTAAAATATGGTCCTTCCGGAAATAGCGTGTGATTTTTTGGCGCTTCGTACGCAACGA
>CAYWJE010000314.1:0-3288 GCA_964458525.1 uncultured Verrucomicrobiota bacterium | reverse complement strand
GCATGAACAACACCGTTACGTCAGTTGGAGAGCATGGCACAGACAAGCTGTTAAACCTAAAAAGACCAGTTGAAACACGCGCAGCGTGATTCAACTGGTCTTTTTAGGTTCAATGCATCATCATCGAAAAACATGAGATGTGCTATAGCTTATCTCATGGGTCTGTATCGCATGGAGAAATGTGCTGGTGTTCTGTCAAGTAATATTACGCTTGACGACGATTATATTCTTCCCGAATGACAGTGTTAACCTGTGGCAACAATATTCCGTTATTGACGCATTGATTAGAATCGGTCGGCCATCAATCCCGGAAATGATTAAGAATATAGAAGCTAATAGTGATCCGAGGGTGCGAAATTTATCCTCTCGTGTAATTCAATCCATAGAAGGAGCAGAGGTCGGTAGGTTTATTGTTGAGAAAGCGATGGAAAAACAGGGGAATGCGGAGAAGAAAAACAACCTTCATGAAGCCTTAAAATTGAAGTATTTCACGATGCCTATAGATGACCCGTAGATTCTTGGGTCGTGAAAGATGAATGATCTTGGAACTCTTAGGAGTGGTTTCCCGCCCGGTCCGTGAATTATTTCGAAGAGCGCGAAATAGCCAAGCGAATCCACAACCTCGCTGCCCTGATTCGGAGGAGCGAGCATTACGACCCTTTCAAGATTCTCGATCTTTCTGGTCTTGAGGTATTGGCGCACAAGTATGCCGCCCATGGAGTGCGTTACAAAGTGAATTTTGGCGGCATTCGAAATCGCGGGAGCGGCAAGCGCCTTGGAAATAACGGATTCTGCCGACTCCTGAACGGTGGATGCACGCGAAGAATAGTCAACGTTAAGCACAACGTAGCCTGCGGATTCGAGAGCCGATGCCATTCCGGCCATGGAGCGATCGGTTCTGCAAAGCGCGTGGAGAAGAATAACGGCTTCGGAAGTGGCCGATGTTGTCGCGGTCGCCAGAAACATGCCTGTGATCAGATGTCTGGAGAACTTCATTGTCATGTCCCGGTCGAATTCGGCGCCGCCTTTTCCGTGCTCATGAATCGACGCCCATGCTCAGGTCCCGGTCCGGCCGTATGATTTCAATCCACTCCGCCAATCCGTAGCAGAAGTGCATGGCCGGGATCAGAAAAACAATCAGGGCGTCGGAAATCCTGCGGGTTTCAAAAACCTTGTCCGCCGTAATCCAAAGACATGCCAGCGCATAGATTGCAAGGTTAAGGGCCAGAAGCTGAGCGAACGCCGTTGCGAAAAACGATCCAATGGATAGAACCAGAAGGGACAGCACCCAGAGGCCGGGAACCATGCTACTCGGCTCCAGTTCGACCCCGGCCCTGAGCAGTCTGATACGGGTGGCGCCATAGCCGGAGATCTGCCGGCAGAAGCGAAAAAACGAAGAGCGCGGGTAATGATAGACCCGCGCGCCGGGGTGGAAGATGAGAACGTGTCCGAGCTGCGTGGCCTGGAAGGCCGCCAGCATCTCTTCGCCGGGCCAGAACCGGGTGTCGAATCCGCCGATGGTCCGGAGCACATCCGCCCTGAACGCCATGTTGCATCCTATGAGGCGCGACCATTTCACGCTTCTCGGCTCGGGATTGCCCTGTACATAGCGTCCGGACACGTAGCCCGCCGCCTTGGATGCCAGGGCCGCTCCTGCCAGACGCGTTATCAAGGGGACGTCCTGCGGAACCAGGCCCGGCCCGCTCATAAGCCCCGCATCGGCCCTCTTGAAAACATCGAGCACCCGCTCGGGCCAGTCGGCGGCAACGACCACGTCGTCATCAAGGAACGCAACCACGCCGGACAGGCTCGCCTCGAAGCCCGCGTTCTTTTTCCTGCTTGAATCGCCGGTCTTGAAGGAAACAGGGAGCATAAGCAGCCGCGCGAACGAGGCGCTCAGCCCGGATATGCGAGAGGAAAGCGATTCATCGCCGATCCTTCCGGCGACGATCACATCCAGCCGGTTCGCAAGGCCTGTCTCGGCGAGCGATCGGACGGCGCGGAGAAGGTCCATCCGTCCTATGGTCGGGATCACCACACTCAGCAGAGGCTTCTCGTTAGACATTGTCTCTTCCACGATGTTTTGTCTCCCAAGTTTCTTTTTTGTCGCAGTTGTCGAACAACGAGAGACTAACAAGTTGCTATTGTTTCGCCTTTTCCTTCCCGTAAATCCTGCCGCCGACGGTCGCGCCGGCAATCTCGTGCCAGTCGCGCACTTTCCTTATGCGTAGGTTATAGGCGTGGATTTCCTCGAGCGGCTTACAGTCAACACCCAGATCCCGGCAACGACCTATAAGCGCGCCCAGGTCCTTCGGAAAGCACTTACCGCCGAACCCTCGCTCTGTTGTCACATCGAGGTGGCTGGTCCCGATGCGTTTGTCCAGGGCAACCGCCTTCCTGACATCGTCGTAATTGACGCCGTTGGCCTGGCAGAGATCGTAGAAAATGTTAGATATCGCCACCTTTGAAGCGAGCATGATGTTCGCTTGGTACTTGACAATCTCCGCCGCCACGGTGCTCATCCGGACGATGGTCGCGGATGCGAAAGACGTGCGGTAGAGGTCAATGAGCTTTTGGGCAACCCAGTCGTTATCGGCGCCTATCACAATGCGGTCGGGGTTGACGAAATCCTGCAGGTAGTTGGCCTCGGTGAGGAACTCCGGGTTCATCGCGAAGGGAATTTCCGGATACGTCTCGGCATAACGGCGGGTTGTGCCCGGAACCACGGTGGACTTCACAACCACGACTTTTCCCTCGCGCGCTATCACCGGGCATATCTCGGCCATGACCTCGTCGAATATCGAAAGATCAATTTTCAACTTGCTCTCATCGTATGGAGTGGGAAGGCACACGAAGATGATCTCACTCTTCGAGAGGACGTCCTTCAGCTTGTGCAGATCCTTGTACCTGTCGTAAATCAGCGCCGTGTGCTTCGGCTCGAACCCGCGTTCCCTGTCGTGATCCACGAAACCGTATTCAACCGAGCGCCCCACGAAACCGTATCCAATAATTCCTATCGTGCTCATGCAGTCGTGTCCTTTCTTGTTTTTTGGTACCCGTTCACGGTTCAGGGTTCAGGGTTTTCCAGGCTTTTTGGATGCTTTTCTTTTCTTCTCAATTTTAGTTACTGCTCACGTGGTCACGAATCGGTTGACGAGAACGGCGACGATAACGGTGGATGAGGCTAGTCCCAATCGTTAGCTCCCGACCTCACTCAAAGAGAGTCGGGATCGCCGTTCTCGACCACCGTTTTCTGCTTTTCCGTAGTGTTCCAGAGTAGTTGCCAAT
>CAYWJE010000313.1:0-3303 GCA_964458525.1 uncultured Verrucomicrobiota bacterium | reverse complement strand
CCCTGCCCGGCTTTGAAGGCCACGAGGTCTCTCTTCGCGGATGGGTGCATGGCGTCCGTTCCGGCGGCGGCATCACCTTCCTGCTCTTGCGCGATGGAACAGGAGTGTGCCAGTGCCTCATCGAGGCCGCGCGCGAGAACGCTTTTGCGCAAGCCTCAACCCTCTCGCACGAATCATCGCTCAAGCTTTCAGGAACCGTGCGGGCGGACGCGAGGGCGCCCGGCGGGTTCGAACTGCTTGTTTCGGAAATCGAGGTTATTCACAGGGCCAGCGATTTCCCTATTTCCCGCAAGAGCCACGGTCCCGACCACCTGATGAACAATCGGCACCTGTGGCTGCGCTCTCAGAAGCAAGCTGCAATCATGCGCGTGCGGCACGCACTCGTGGACGAAATTAGAATTTTTTTTAACGGCCGGGGTTTCACTCTCATTGACACTCCGATACTTATTGACTCAGCGGCCGAGGGCGCAGGAACGCTTTTTCCGGTGGACTTCTTCGGCAAACCCGCATACCTCGCTCAAACCGGGCAGCTCCACCTGGAGTGCGCGTGCATGGCGCTAGGCAAGGTATATTGCTTCGGGCCGACCTTTCGCGCCGAAAAATCCAAGACCCGCCGCCACCTCGTTGAATTCTGGATGGTTGAGCCGGAAATCGCTTTTGCCGACCTGGACGACGTGATCGCCCTTGCGGAAGAAATGACAGCCCGAATCGTGTCCGGCGTCGTCTCGCGATGCGCCGCCGAGCTGTGTACGCTGGAGCGCGACGTTGCGCCGCTCATGAAGGCGCTGCCGCCTTTTCCTCGAATCACCTATAGCGAGGCGGTGGAACTGCTCCACAGCCCTGCTGTCCTGGAGAGGCTCGAAAAGGAGCTCGAAAGCGAGCGTTTGCGCCTGCAGGCGCTCACGGATGAACTTCGCGAGCTGGAGAATCAACTCCGGAAGCCGGGCGGCGCCGGGCGGCGCGAGCGCATGGAAGCGAAGGCCATTGTCCTCCGGGAACGCATCCGTGAGCTGGAACAGGACATCATTGTGCGTCCGCAACACATTGAACAGGCCCGCGCCTTCATGTGGGGAAGGGATCTCGGAGGGAGCGACGAAACCATCATCTCCAACCAATTCGACAAGCCGGTGTTCATCACGGACTATCCCGCCGCCATCAAGGCTTTCTACATGAAACGCCTTGCCAGGGGAGACCGCACAGTCAGGAACGTTGACCTCATTGCACCGGAAGGTTATGGAGAAATCCTCGGCGGCAGCCAGAGGGAGGATGATCTGGAAATGCTGCTGGATCGAATGCGCGAGGAAGGTATGAAGCCGGAGGACTACGGATGGTACCTCGACCTGCGCCGGTATGGAAGCGTTCCGCACGGCGGCTTCGGGCTTGGCATCGAGAGAACGCTCGCGTGGATTTGCGGACTCAAGCACGTCCGGGAGACAATAGCTTTTCCGAGGTTGATGGGCCGCATGACGCCACAGTCCGGAGCCGTGGATCACGGATCGACATTTTGAAGGGTTAAATCATCCAATTTGATCCGGCGGTAGAAGCAGTTCCGCGGCGCGCCCCCGGCGTTTTTCGTGTGACAAATGCCGCCACGCCTGGGCCTCACCCTGTACAAAAGCGAGTTCTGCTCGCAGTTCACAAACGCCTCCACCAGGTCAAAACACTCACCCGAAGTCTTGCCCTTTTCCCAGAGCTCGTTGCGGGAGGTGCTCCAGAGCACCAGCGTTCTTGTCCTAATCGTCTCGCGAAAGGCCTTCTCGTTGGTGTAAGCCACAAGAATCACCTCTCTAGTGTCGCTGTTCTGCACGGCAACGGGCAGGACATTCGGGCACTTGCCGGCCACGCAGGATATCTTGCCGAAATCAAGCTTCAGGCATGCTGATTCCTCGATTTGACACTCTTCTTTCTTCATCGCGATCACTCCACCAGGCCGGGCATCAGGCGATCAGCCTCACCCTTCAACTCGGGGTTCAAACGGCAGGCGGTTGCTCCCACAGCCTCAGCTCTGCGGAAATCGCCGATCTCGTAGCAGAACAGCGCCGTGGAAAAAAGCACGTTCGCCTTGTCCTTATCCGATGGTGTCCTGTTCTCAACGTAATGCTTGACGATCTGCAGCAGTTGGACCGGCGAAACCTGCTCCCATGGAACTAAAGTCACACCGACCGCGCCGAGCGCGATCTTGAGCCCTTCCTCGGAATCAGCTCCCACAATGTCTCTCTTCGCGCTGCCGAAGACCCAGCCGCCCTGGAACGGGGAATCGCCGATTGACTTCACCAGATATTGCTTCAAGCCCGCAATAGACTTCAGGGCATCAACCGCCCTTTCGCGCTCGGCCTGAGCCTCCGGCATGGATAAATCAGAAAGAGCGCCGGACAAAGCGGCGGCAGCCTCGTCGAATTTGCGCTGAGCCACCAGCGGCGCGTTGGCGGAACGCGCCTCGTCAACGAGATCCAGCTCGCGCTGAATCGTCTCCTTCCGAACTCGCTCGGCCTCCTGTTTTTCGAACAGCTCACGCCTCTTCCGCTCTTCTTCCGTCCTCTTCTGCTCTTCCTTCTGCTTGGCCAACTCCTTCGCCAGCCTCTCTTTTTCGCGCTGCGCCTCGGCAGCCTTCAGTTCCTTTTCCCTGAGCGCGACGACCTGCGCGAGAATACTCTCGACCTCGTCCAGAGCGCCTCCGGCGGAGCGGGCGGTCTCTGAAAGCTCGCCCGCGAGGAAGTCCAGCGTTTCGGCAATGCTTCCAGCCACCTTGGTATCGGCCGCCATCTCCAGAGCATACCTGGCATCGCCCGCCTTCCTCATGGTTTCCGCCGCAGCGTCCAGCGCGCGGCCAACCGCATCAACATGATTGCTTACGTCGCCCGTTGCAGACGCCTCGCCCTTCAGCGACGCCGCAGCTTCAGTGATCTCTTCTCCCAATGTCCTGGCCTTATCCGCCGCCTCGGAAACGACGGATGCGAGACTTTGCACACGGGAAAATGCGCGCATCCCCTTGTTCTTAGCCTCATCGAATGCCGTCTTCTCCGCGACCTCGGCCGCGTGCTGCCGCTGCTGCTTCTGGTGAAAATGATGCCCGGCCGCAACTCCTCCGATAAGCAGAACGGCGCCAAGAACAATGCTCGCCACCATGAACCGCTTCCTGCGCGAACCGCTTTCCGCTGGCATCATCTTCGTGACCAGCTTCGACCTGCTTCCCGAGAGATCGACACTGCTTGCCGCGTTCAGGGTCTCACGCATATCATACAGGAGCGCCGGGTAGGATGGGTATCTCATGGTCGGATTCATTTCCAGCATGCGGGCAACCAT
>CAYWJE010000312.1:0-3349 GCA_964458525.1 uncultured Verrucomicrobiota bacterium | reverse complement strand
GGCAGCCCTTCCAGCGGAGACAAACCGCTGGTAACCATGATCGGCCTACCGGCAATCACTGCCGCCAATTCAGCGCGAAAGTCCACGCAGAACGATAGAATTCTCTGCGGAAGCGCCGGGGTTAACAAGTCAGCCGCCTTGCGCGCCGCCGCCTCATGATATAAGCCATAGTGGCCGTAACGGCGCAGTTGTTGGTGTTCCAGCGCGGATTTCGAAAGAGCGTAACTGCTTTCGCGCTCCGGCAGATTCACATAAAACGCCGTTTCGCAAAACAAAACGCGCTTGACGCGAGGAAAGAACTGTCGGCATCCCTTTATCGCGGCCAGCGCCGATGGCACATGCAGCGGCGCCTGGTTCGTCAAAGCATGGAGATTGCGCTCATGTTCGGCATTCAAAACTACCGGTCGGTTAAAAAGATGACCTCCAAAAGGAGTATGAATTGCGATCATATTGACCGATTCGCCAGAGGTTGAATCCCCGGCCAGACAATCGCGCAGTTTGCATAGATGGTCAATTCCAAACTCGCCTTTGGATGCCGCTTCAGCGGAGTCCGCGCAGAACAGAGACCACCTGATTTTGCCGGGCATGGCATTCAGGATCAATATTCTATCAATCTTTCTTCTCATCGTAGAAATCCTTTGAAAGTTCAAAAGCTGTTTCGGTTAAATTAGCTTGTGATAATCAGTCCCGACGGAACACCTCGTACGTTCGGCGGGCAATTGCCAGCTCTTCGTTGGTTGCCATTGCGACGATCCGCAGCTGGCTATCTGCTTGCGCCACATCGGCCGGCAACTTGGTCGCGGCATCATTTTTCTGATGGTCGATCTTTAATCCGAAGCATTCCATTCATCCGCAAATCGCCTCCCGCACCTCGGGCATTGTTTCGCCGATGGTATCGGTGAAGACCACGGCCATTGGCGAATTTAAGACAAACAGATAAGCTCCCAAATATTTCTTTATGCGCCAGAGATAAACCTGCATGGCGTGCCAGAAAGCTGCATTTCCATCCAGTTCGCCTTCTTTTTGCAGCGACTTGAAAGCATCCCGGATATCGCCCGATACTCCCGACATTCCAAGCAATCCGCTCTGCTTGTTAAGCAGTTCTTCAACGTCCGCGGTCACCCCGTCGGCGGCATAAATGAGCTGCAGGACAATTGCAGGGTCAAGATCGCCGCAACGGGTACTCATGACTAATCCCTGGAGCGGTGAATAACCCATTGTGTTATCAACTGAACAGCCTTTTTCAACTGCGCACAGGCTTGCGCCTCCGCTGCCCAAATGGCAGACTACGCCCGTGAAGTTTTCCAAAGGCACCCCGAGAAGCCGCGCCGTCTCCTCCGTAACATAACGATGGCTGGTGCCGTGAAATCCGAATTTGCGCAGCCCCAACTCATCAGCCAACGCCTTGGGCAAGGCATACCTGGCGGCATAATCAGGAATCCCGGAATGAAAGCCGGTGTCAAACACGGCCGCCTGCGGCAGCTCCGGGTGACGCTCCAGGATGGAACTGATGAGCCCGGTTGCCGGGGGATTGTGCAGAGGCGCCATATTTTGTATCTTCAGCAGAGCTTTCATGCTTTCCTGATCTATCCGCACGGCTTCGTGGAAGATGCCCCCGCCGTGAACCAGGCGATGACCAAGGATATCGGGAGTCGGCGCGCCGCACTGGCTCAGCAACTCCATGATCTTCTCAAACGCCGCAGCGTGATCTTTCATTGGCACCTGCAAGGTTGACTCCTCGCCGTTGAAACGATGGATGATCCTGGGAGGCAGCAGGGTTGGCTGACCGATGCGCTGAGCTTCGCCGCCCGCCAGCTCACTTTCCCCAGGCATGGAAATCATCCGGTATTTCAAGGAAGAGCTGCCGCAATTGAAGACCAGTATGTTCATTTTTTGATTCATTTTCTCATATTTCATCCGATGTCCAGCCGCATACAGGTACACCTATCAGACTTTGCGCTATAGCCGCCGTGCCGTATGCCGCTCGTGCAATATCTTCGGCTTTCACATGCTCGCCGACGGCATGTGCCTGCTCCTCCGCGCCTGGTCCGTAGGCAACCGTTGGAGTCGAAAATTCGTGAACGAGCACGCCGCCTGCCGTTCCCAATCCGAGACGACCCAGTCGCCAGCGTGCCGGGCGCACTGGGCTGCCGCAGGCATCCAGAGCTTCCCTGGTCCTTTCGACGAAGGGATCAAACGGATCGGTCTGCCAGGCATGCGCGATTGATTTCACCGTGCGCGTTACGCCGGTATATAAGCGCTGCCGCCTCTCGGCCACGGCAACCGTTGTAGAGACTTCGCCGGAACTCTTGGCCATTTGTTCCGTCGCGCGGCGCAAACGGACAATTGTGTCGTTTTCATCCTCGCCTTCTCTCAATTGGCATGCAACTCGCAGGGTTGAACCATAATTGATTCTGCCACCTGATCTGCCGTCTCCGGCCGGCATACACCGTGACCCGCGGTCCCGGATCACCAGTTTCTCGCCGACAACGAAATCATTGGCAACCCTCGTTGCCATATCATCAACAGCAAATGGATTCTTGCCATCAATCTGGATATTCACTTCCATCCATCCGTCGTGCCCGTAGTACAGGTTCAGGCCGGTGGGCTCGCCAAGGAGCGCAAAATCAGGCTTAAGCGCAAGTGACGGCAGGGTGCTCTGCATCAATCCGCGCAATCCGACGCTCAAACCGTTCTCCTCTGCCGAAGTCATGGCAACCACCAGCGTGCCCTTTAACGGCAGCAGGCTCCTTTTTAGAATTATTCCGGCATAAATCTGCGCCGCGATTCCGCTTTTGCAATCGGCGGCTCCAAGACCATAGATCATGCCCGAACGATTCTCACCGGAGAAATCACCAGCTCCGCCTCCAGGCGGCGGAACAGTGTCCATATGACAATTCAAAAGCAAAACGGGACTCGATTGCATTCCTCGCAAAATGCCCGCGACATTCCCGAATTCATCCCTTATAACCTTGTGATAGCCGGCATCCTTCATCAACGATTCGATCAAGTCCGCCACTTTTGATTCCTGCAGGCTGACACCTTCGGTCTGCACCAATTTACGGGTAAATTCGACAGCTTCTTCTTCCATCATCTGTGTGCAATTTTTCAGTATCCTGTACATAACAACCTCCATTTATAAAAGATCTGGAACTCGGACAACAGTCTCTATAGCGTTTATCGTGCCAACAATGGTGAATTGTTATAGAAGCTTTATTGGCAATCATTTACATCTATCGACATTTGTTTGGTGTTTTGTGTTGTGTTTCATAATGAAATAGGTAGTCTTTCATTGTGAAAGGATAAGGAGGAAGTATGAAGAGTGAAAATCTACAACTGGACGAACTGA
>CAYWJE010000311.1:0-3375 GCA_964458525.1 uncultured Verrucomicrobiota bacterium | reverse complement strand
ACTCAGAATCAAAACGCTCAATAGCAATAACCGCGCGTTGGCCCGGAGCATCTCTTTCATTTCCCAAACCCCTCCATGAATTTGTTTCGGACAACTCCGCGCCGGAAATTCCGCCGGATATTGCGGCGTCACCCTTGTTATTATGGGATTCTCTCATAAGTTGGCGCAATTTGTCAACATCAACACCTTCTTTTTTCAGCAGGTCATCCGCGAACAGCTTGACCGTTAAAAACTCATTTTCGCGCCGATGCTGCTTCAAACAGAGCGCGCGCAATTCAAGAAACGCGGCCAACTCGCCTCTTGGAGACAAGGCATTCATATACATTCCCGTGGCAAGTTCTTCCTTGGATATCGGCCATGGCCACTCCATGTATTCCTGGTCTGGAAAGCAGTTCAAACCTCTGCTCGTTCCCTCAATATTGAATCGCTCGGACGCATCCTCCCATCTCGCGAATATATGCTGCTTGCACAAAACGAGTTTAAGCGGATATCCGAGGCGTCTGCCAATGGCAACGTAGAAAACAGGAAGAGACGCGCAAGTTCCTTGATGCATGTTTTCCGTCAGACCGTGAACGAACAAGTCCTGCGAGTTGGCGAAGAAGCCGAGATCATTGCTTGCCACTTCCACCGGGCCGGCTCGCATCTTTGGGTCCTTGTTATAGCACACCTTGAAATCTTGTTGCAGGATGCAAACCATCATCAGTATTCGAAAATAGCCTTCCGAGTGGCAGTACTCTTCCGGCGCGTTTCGAAATCTGTAGAAATGACGATCCGTCTCATGTTTAACCCATTTTGCCCACCGATCAAGAGTTTTGAGCGTTTTGTCAACATCAAGATTCTCCGCGCCGGGCAGTCCGCGGGTCGCCAGTAGATTAATTTCAGCAATATCGTAATCCGTCTCGGAGACTTTCTTCTCAAGCATTCGACAAAGATCAATCTCCGCCTGATCGAAAGGGGCTGCATTGTATTCGGGAGGGTGCATAGAAGGAGGCAAAGAGGAGTGGGGGACGTAATATCTATCCCAATCGTTCATGAGCTGCAAATTCTGAAGGGCAACCTCCTGTTGCTGCCGCTCCTGAAATTCCTGAATCAAGCGCTCATTTTGACGCTGTGTCCTATCCCTCTCATAATTCGGGTTTATCTTCCTGTCATACTCTTCCTCCCGGACGAGCAATTGCTCTCGTCTTTGCGCCAACATTTGAATGTCAGCAGCAACTGTCCGCCTAATGCCCATAATTGTAATCTCCAGCGTATGGAGTTCGGTATACATCTGGGATGCCGCGAATGATTGATTCGTGGTAAGTCCCGCCACTTCTGAAACCTGATGTAGCGCATCCAGATTCCGAATGATCCTCCGAGTTTCGATTTCGAGTTCACCCAAGGTGGTCTTCATCACATTGATATTCCGCTCCAGCTGCTCGATTTGCTGACGTTCTACCATGAAGTCAATTTGTTCCAGGGGCATCACGCTGCTGGATGCGCGATGATGCTGGGACTGGGCAATCGCGGGCAAAATAATAAGGGCAGACACGATTGTCAAAATTAAGCGACACGTTTTCATATCGGGCACCAAGAGCCGTTTGTCATATTTCAGATTTTATTATTTATCTCGATCAAGTGGAAAAGACAAGGCCAAATGATCTTGCAAAGCGTCTTTAAATCATGAAATCTAAGACCATATTGCGGCAAGGTCTTTGATATTGGCCGGTTGTTGATTTTCGGACTAATCACCCGTGACAGAGGCGGATTTGCGTCGTTGATGTGCCGTGGAGCCGGCGGTCTCCGCCGGATATCCTCAACTCTTGCATAAGCAAAACGGCGGGGACCGCCGTCTCCAGCAAGATGGAACGGCCCCAGCAAACATATTTCTGAACCGCCCGCTTCGCTCAAGACGCCAAGTTTACCAAGCCAAAAGCATGGTACGCAAAGGGAACTTCATATCCGCGGGGTTGACCGCGGATATTGTTTTTAGTCTCGTTTGCAACGTCGGATAATATATCTTATGTCTACTACGGGCTACCCACAAACACTATACCTAGTTGTATTCACGGGAATTTCCGCCAATCGCCACTGTAGTTGCAAGTACAGCGGGCCCTATGTGCCCGCTTTTAGCAAAGGCGGAACGAGCCCGATGAGGATTACCTGACCATGTAGATCAACCGTTCCAACTTGCCATTTCGCTCGACATCCATGACGAATGCGTTCGCGCGATCAGCCACGAATTCGCGAATAAAATATTCGGCCCGCAGCCGGCTAGTCATGGGCATGGAATTGACGTTTCGCACGATATCGCCTTGACCGAGCCCGAACGCCGCGAAAACTTCGCCCTCGCCGTGAACATCGAGCACATAACCTTGTATCTTGTCGCCTTCGTAGATCGGCTTCATTGAATCAAAAACGTTTGCCAGTCTCTCCGTGTCATCCAGCAACTCGCTGTAATAGTCGAGAACCGCCTGTCTGTTCAAAACCCATCTCTTGTCGCCAACTCTTCTGCCAAACCTGCCGAGCACTCCGTCCGCTCCAAGCCCGTTCGCGCTGCCCTCCACATAGGCATGATCCCCTGCCCCGCCTTTTTTGATGCCGGCGAAATTCAGCCAGATATCTTCTTCCTCGCGACCTTCGCTCAAGACTACGCGATCACGGAACACCGCTTTCACCAGCACGGTCTCGTCGAGGGTTTCACCTTCCGAAACAAGCTGCTGCACTCCACTGGCAACAACATCAATAACCGCCAGCCTCGCGCGCTGGTTGACACCATCGGCCAGAAAGGTCCCGGCGAGACGGAATCGCTTTGCCAACGGACCAGCAGAGGTCTCCGTATGAGCGCCCTGCTCCTTCCTGAAGACGGAGCCGTCAAGCACAATGCGGTCCGCGTCCGGTTTCGTCCACTCCCATGCGACAGGCTCAACACCTGCCCCGCCTGGCAATTCAGGAGCAGTCATAAAGAGAAGTGCAAACCATGCACCGATGAGAATTGAGACCACAAAGAGGGAGATGCCCGCCATCCGCGCATTTTTATACGATGCCAGCAGATAGAGCATTCCGAACCACCTCGAAGGAGAACAAGGAATTATGAAAAGAGAAAAAAAGAATTCAACTACTGAAAAAAATGTCGGACGGCGAAGCTGTAAGCCGGATTCTGTCATTTCCCGCCGAAACGACGGGAACCGACGATCATTTATCTGCGCCTGGCGCACGAGGCAACCTGGCGCGTTATGCGATCAACCCGAGACCGTCCCGCTCGCGCGGGATAAGACGGGCAGCCTTGCCGGCCTCATATTTGACCTTGCTCCAGGTGGGGTTTACCCTGCGGCCTTCATTGCTGTCGTCCCGGTGGTCTCTTACACCGCCTTGTCACCCTTATCCCGAGCCGAA
>CAYWJE010000310.1:0-3490 GCA_964458525.1 uncultured Verrucomicrobiota bacterium | reverse complement strand
AGTAGAAAAAGCACAGGTACATTTTGACGGTTCTATATTAATGGTAAATGATGTGGTCATTATGAATCTGCATTCGTTGAAAAATAACAAGGGCGCACGCCGCAAGAAGATGAGGGTGGGTTGTGGAAATGGTTCGGGCAAGGGCAAGACCTGCGGAAGGGGTCACAAGGGTCAGTATGCCCGCTCCGGGCACAAACATAAGCTTGGATTCGAGGGCGGCCAGATGAGGCTGTTGCGCAGGATTCCCAAGAGGGGTTTTAATTGCGGCACCAGGAAGATCTACGCGCAGGTTCCGGTTTCAGCCCTTGAGTGTTTTGCCGAGGGCGCCGAGATCACGCCCGCCGTTCTGCGGGAGAGGGGGCTCATCAGGGGGAAATCCCCGGTCAAGGTTCTTGGTGGCGGCGAGCTCAAAAAGAAACTGCTTGTCAGGGCAAATGCGTTCAGCGAAAGCGCGCGGCGGCGGATAACGGAAGCTGGCGGCGAATGCTTCGTCCTGGCATGAACTCTCGCGCGGCTCCTGCGCCTTGCGGGCACGAACGCGGGTCATTTCATGGTGTTCGCCGGGGCGGGAATGAGCAGAGCAACTCCGGCGGTTTTTTTTGCTGACACAAACTCATGCTTTCAGCTTTTGTCAATTCGTTTAAAGTTGAGGAGTTGCGGAAGCGCATTCTCTTCACCATGGGGCTCGTGTTCGTATGTCGGCTTATCAGCGTGGTTCCCACGCCCGGCGTGGATGCGGCGGCCCTTCACCAGCTCGTGCAGGAGATCTCGCAGCGGGTTGGCGGCGGATTCCTGGGCCTGATAGACCTCTTCAGCGGCGGCGCGATGAGCAATTGCGCGGTGGGCGCGCTCGGCATCATGCCTTACATCAGCGCTTCCATTATCTTTCAACTTCTCACCGCTGTGGTCCCGTCCCTTGAGCGTTTGGCCAGGGAGGGGGATTCCGGGCGGCAGAAGCTCGCGCAGTACACCCGCTATTTCACGGTCATTCTGTGCGTACTTCAGGGCTATTTTATGGCGGTTACGCTGGAGAATCCCAGCGCTCTTTTCGGGGCCGAGGTCGGCGATATCGTCAACATGACCCGGGGACTCGGGTTCAGGCTGCTGACCGTTGTAACAATGACCACCGGGACGATGATGCTCATGTGGCTGGGCGAGCAGATTACCCAGGGCGGCATAGGTAACGGCATCTCCCTTATCATTACGATCAATATCATCAGTCGGCTGCCGGGCGCCATTCAGGCCGGGATTCGCATGTTCAGCCCCGCCGGCGGGGGAGAATCCCCGTTTTCGATGTTCCACCTGGCGGGACTGCTGATAATGATGTTCCTGGTGATAGCGGGCACGACCGCGGTTACCCAGGCGCAGCGGAAGATACCGATCCAGTATGCCAAGCGCGTGGTGGGCAGGAAGGTGTACGGCGGGCAGAGCACCTACATGCCCCTGCGAATTAACTACTCCGGCGTGATGCCGATCATCTTCGCCTCGGCGATACTGATGTTTCCCCAGAAGATACTGGAGATGATCCCGACGGATTTCTGCAGGCATCTGGCGGTTTCTCTGCACATGGGAAAAAGCCTTTATCTCGTGCTATACGCGCTGTTGATCCTGTTCTTCTCGTATTTCTGGGTGGCCACGGTCTTTAATCCCGTCCAGATTGCAGATGATTTGAAGAAGGCGGGTGGCTATATTCCGGGGATACGGCCAGGATTGCCCACGGCGCAGTTTTTGGACCGGACCATGACGAGGATCACACTTGCCGGAGCGGTGTTCCTTACCATCATAGCGGTCATACCAAGCGTGATGGCGGAGCGCTTCACCATCCCATGGATCGTGGCGTCGTTTTTCGGCGGAACCAGTCTGTTGATCATAGTAGGTGTCATGCTCGACACGATGAGGCAGGTGGAATCGCATCTTGTGATGAGACATTACGACGGCTTCCTGAAGAAGGGTAAACTGCGCGGCAGGCGCTAATGCGTCCTTGTGTTGCGGAATTGGAGATGGAAATGAGCGTTTCGGCTATTACATTGTTGGGCGTTCCAGGCGCTGGCAAGGGAACAATCGCCGCAGGCATAAAGGAGAAGTCCTCTTTTGTTCACGTTTCGACGGGCGACCTCCTGCGGGAGGCGGTGAAGGCTAAAACCGCCGTCGGGGTGCAGGCTGAGGCGTACATGAAGCGCGGCGACCTGGTTCCCGATAATGTTATTCTCGACATCGTGATGGAGCGAATCGTCCGCGATACGGGTGAACGCAAGTACATGTTCGACGGCTTTCCCAGGACCCTCGCCCAGGCGGAGATGCTCAAGGCCCAGTTTGACGCGCGCGGCGCAGTTCTATCCCGGGTTTTCCTTCTCGAAATTTCGACGGAAGTTTCCCTCGAGCGTTTGAGCGGAAGACGGATCTGCCGGAAGTGCGGCGCCAATTTCCACGTCGTGAACATTCCCCCCCGGAAGGAAGGCGTGTGCGATGCCTGCGGGGGAGAGCTCTACCAGCGCGCGGACGACAAGGAGTCCACCATTCTTAACAGGCTCAAGATATTTCACGATCAGAGCGCGGGGCTTTTCTCGTATTACGAAAAGCAGGGCGTACTGGTCAGGGTTGACTCATCGCGTAACTGGCGGACCGTTGTTGACGAAATTCTGAGCACGATAGAGTCGGTCGCCAAACGGCCTTCCTTGGCGCCTGGCGATAAGAGCGGCTGATGATCACGATCAAGAGTGGAGGCGATCTTGCGAAGATGAGGCTTGCAGGCGAGGCCGCGAGCCATGTCTGCAATCTTGTCGCCAGCAGCGTTGCGCCGGGAACGACAACAGCGGAGCTTGATAGCATCGCGGCAGAGGAGATAAAAAGGCTAGGCGCAAGGAGCGCCTCGCGCGGGTATAAGGGTTATCCAGGGGAGATATGCGTCTCGGTGAACGAGGAAGTCGTTCATGGAATTCCGGGGCGGCGGAGGATAAGGGCCGGCGACATAGTAAGCATAGATGTCGTCGTTCTTCTGAATGGTTTTCACGGGGACGTTGCCAGGACCGTTATGGTGGGGGTGTCGGACCCTGATTTGATGAGACTGGTGGAGACAACGGAACGGGCGCTGTACGCGGCGATCGAGGCGGCGCGCGCAGGGAACAGGTTGTCCGATATTTCGCATGCGATTGAGCGCGAGGCTGTTTCCCAGAGGTTTTCCGTGGTCAGGCAGTTCGTCGGCCATGGGATAGGACGGCGGATGCATGAGGATCCGCAGATCCCGAATTTCGGGCCGCCGGGGAAAGGGGCGGTCTTGAAGCCGGGGATGACGCTTGCGATCGAGCCGATGATCAATATGGGCGGTTCGGAGGTAGAGGTGCTGGAGGACGGTTGGACAGCGGTGACAAGCGACCGCCTGCCGTCGGCTCATTTCGAGCACACGATTGCCATTAAAAATGGCGGGGCTGAAATACTCACGAAACCGCGCTGTTGACGGCTCTTGGTGAAAAAATAAAATAAAAGAAAAATT
>CAYWJE010000309.1:0-3532 GCA_964458525.1 uncultured Verrucomicrobiota bacterium | reverse complement strand
AATTCGAGGCGATGACGAAGCTGGGCTGGTGTCTGTATTTACAGAACAGGGAAAAGGAGTCGGAGAGGTTGTGGAAGGAAGTGGTGGCTTCCGCGCCGAAAGGGAACGAATGGAGGGGCAAGAGCCGTTGGCACCTCGTGGTTCTGAACGCGGGACGATACAACGATGCGAAGAAGGCGATCGAATTGTGCGAGGAACAGGTCAAGGAGTTTGACGGCGGTTTTCTTGGTCAGCAGGCGACATTTTCCAGGGCATGGCTTCTCAAGACGGAAGGGAAATGGAAAGAGGCGAAGCAGGGATTCCAGGAACTGCTGGAGAAGTATCCGCTGACCGCGAGTTGTCCGGCCCTGTTCCGGCATATCGAGGAATGCGAGCAGGGCTTGAGCGCGCGGCGGTAAAGCCTGGTAAATGGCTGCGGAATCCACGGAAGGACACGGAAATGTTCACCATGAAGAGCATGAAGCTCATGAAGAAGAAGGCGAAACTTTGAACCGTGAACCGTGAACGGGTGAAAAATGTCCGACATCTATTTCAAATGCGAATGCGGGAAAAGCCTGGCCGTTGACGAGGCCGGGCTCGGGCGAGCTGTCTGCTGCGTGGATTGCGGCAAGCCCGTGGTCGTTCCCGAGCCGGATTTCGCGTTCTCTTGTCCAAATTGCGGCGCAATGCTTCTTGCCCCCGATTCGATTGCCGGCGACCTGATCAAGTGCGCCGCATGCGGGCACCGGCTGACCATTCCACCTATGACGGAATCGGAGGGTAGGGCGCGACCGCCGGGCGCGCCGTTCTTGGGTTTGAATGATGACGCGTCAGCATTCTGCAGGATAATAGACGAACCGTGCAACGATAGCGTCACCTCTGCCCCGTCTGTCGTCATGGCTTCCCTCATGCGCCGAAGCACTGGTGGCGCGTATTGTGCCACGAAGTTCACCAGTCGCCGCAGGCCGCCCCGGCGAAGCATGTTTGCCGATCCCAAGCTGCCAGGCCGCCTGTTCCGGGCGGCTGTCGCGGCGTTGGCCTTGGTTGCGCTTGCGGAAGCGATGCGCGGTTTTCTCAAGGATGGCGGATCGGCCCGGGATGAATTCAACGAGATGGGCACATTTCAACAGACCGAAGCAATAAGATCGGCGGAACTGGCAGCCTGTCCCGGGGCTGTTGCGCATGCCGAGATTGGCTCCGGGAGCGACTCTAAATCCGAAGAAGAACTTCCAGATCGGAAGCGCCATGATCTTGCGGCGGCATCCGGCGCAAGCGGCCTTTCGCGGGATGCGCAAGTCGCCCTGCATCCGGGCATTGTCTCGCGGCCGGATCCGTGTCCCGTCGCGGACTTGGACGTGAATCTGCCCGCTCTTCGGCAAATGGAGCCCGGGAGCGGCGAGCCGGCTGAACTCGCGGAAAAGAGAGCGGTTTTGGAGGAGGATGTTGTTCCCGGCCCGCCTGATTTTTCGGGACTCAGCGCCGAATTGTTTCCGTATGTCCAGAAGGCGGATGCTCTCGGGGCGGCGTCCGGCGCAGCGGAGAAACTGCGCGAAGCGCGGGCTAAACTTCTGGAGAGTATTCGGCGCTATGGGCAGTCGGATAGGCTTGACCTGGCGAAGTGGGTATCGCCGATGAGAACCTGCTACGAATGGAGCTTCGATTACGGCCTGCTGAACCATGCGGAAGCCGCTGCGGCGGCGCGGGAAGCGCTTGCGGCTCTGAAAATCGTCTCGCCTTCCAACGCTGAGGCGGCGGCGCGCGCGGCGAGTAGTATCGGGTTGATGTATGCGGAGCGATGGATGGACACTCATGCCCCGGAGAGCATGATGCTGGCTGACGAAATCGAGGAGTGGGTGCTTCAACAGCCGGGAGGGAAAGAGGCCTGGTATTGGCCAACGCGATATACGCAGGGTAATTTTATTCTTCAGGAAAAACAGTTCCCGGAGGATCAACGGGCGTGGCTGTGGGAGGGCAGGCAGGCTCGGCTGCGCTCTCGCATAGATGAGGGAGTCATGGGTTTGCCGCAGAGAACCGACACATTAGTTCACTGGTGCAAGGTACTGTATCTTACCGGACACGGCGGGGAGGCATGCGCTCTCATGACGGAATGGACCCGGAAGCACGGGAGGGTGGTGCAAAGCGCGAGGCTTCTCGAATGGCGGATGAGGCTTGCGCTGTTCGAGAAGGCCGACTGGGAAGCTGCCGGAAACGTGCTGGCGGAAGCGAACCTGCAACGGGATATATGGGAGCGGCGTCCTTCGGAGCAAAGATCGTATGCCGCGCTGTCGGAGATGTTCTACAACTGCATGAATCTGGCGGAATACGAGTTAAAGCGGGCAAGGAGCATAGAAAAGAAGATGCCGTTTCAGCGGCGCGATCCGCTGAGGACGATAAGCGGGGGGATGTATTGACAAGATTAGCGGAAGGCGGTATTGAAATGAGCGACGGGAGCGGATATTCGAGGCGATTGTTGGCGGTGGTATGTGCCGTGATTAGCAGCGTCCTTGTTGCGCAGGCCCAGCACAGCAGGAGCGTGACATTGAAGCCATATCCGGAAACGGAGCGAACAGACACCTGGCCGGTGACGCTGGGCGCACTGGAGGACGCCGTGTACGAGGTGAACATAGTTCAGCGGCAGGTGTTCGAGGGCAAGACGAACGTCCTCAGGAGTTCGGCAGTGCAGGACCCGACAGGGGAGGATTATTTCATATGGCGGCCAGAGGGCGATCAAAGCGGAACACACTACAAATACGGGGTAGCGAACTCGGCGCTGATTCCCGCGCAGACGATAGTGCATGTGGACTGCGAATGGGGCGTGGAAGGTGGTGGCGGCGGCTCTGGCGGTGGCGGGACGATCAAGGGCTGGGCGGAAGGGCAGGCGCAAGTGACGAACGCCAGCTCATTCCGGGTGAAGGCGGCGAAGGAGGCGACAGGCGTGGGAACGGTGATAGGGATGGCCGCCTATGCGGACGGGGATTTGCCGGTGAAGGCGAACTGGTCAATCGAAAGCGGGTCTGGCCAGTTTGAAGACCAGAGCCAGCAAGTGGAAAGCGTTGATGTGACAAGCATGGTCCCTGGCAATGTGACGGTGAGGGGAACATGCTGCAGGAACAGTGCGTTAACGGACACAGGCACAGGGACTTTCGTGGCGGTTACTTCTATCTCCGCCGAGCCCGCTCTCGTCTGCGCGGGGACATGGCCGGATTTCACGGTTACGACGAGCCCGGAAGGATATGCGAACCTTGTGAACATCGCATTCAACGCGAACACGCCGGGCGCGCAGGAGGCCGTGGCGACCTGCGGCTCGTCAAGCGCGTCAACATGGGTGACGGTGGTGAAGGCGGAATTTGTGGAGAATGATGTCGTGAAACTCCTGGGCGATGGCGCGTACGATCCCTGGGGAAATCTGACGGAAGACTCCTTTGACCCCGAGGGGTTCGTATGGTCATTGAGCACGATTGAGGGCGATGAAACGGCGGAGATAGATGAAGAAACCGGATATATAATGTTCGGCGGATGGTGGGGGAAATATGCGGTCCGTGTGAAACCCGCG
>CAYWJE010000308.1:0-3574 GCA_964458525.1 uncultured Verrucomicrobiota bacterium | reverse complement strand
GCAGTGTCTCAGTCCCAGTGTGGCTGACCATCCTCTCAGACCAGCTACCCGTCATAGCCTTGGTGAGCCGTTACCACACCAACTAGCTGATGGGACGCAGGCTCCTCCTCAAGCGACAGGTCCTTGCGGATCCCCGCCTTTAAACAGTTCCGGATGCCCGGAACGATCACATCAAGTATTAGCTCCGCTTTCGCAGGGTTATCCTAGACTTGAGGGCAGATTGCCCACGTATTCCTCACCCTTCCGCCACTTTCTTTCACGAATTCTCATCCGAAGACTTGAATCCATGAATTCTCGTTCGACTTGCATGCCTAATCCACGCTGCAAGCGTTCGTTCTGAGCCAGAATCAAACTCTCCATAATATATATCGACAAGTCGCAACATCACGGCCACCGAAGCAGCACATGACATTGCCCATGTTTTCCATAGCTAAGAACAAGGGCTTAGCAAATCACACCACTTCCGTTTCGAAGTGTAAGTTATTTGCCTATTTCATTTTCAAAGAACAGTCGTGAAGACTTTCTGCCCTCACGATTTAATAACCTATCAAAACAGAATGAAACATGTCAACAGATTTTTTAATTATTTTTAAAATATTTTTCCGGCCCAAAATCGAGCTCGGCCGCGCTGCCAAGAAATCTGCTTTTCTTGTCATCCTTCAAGCCGCGCGACGCCAGCGCCTTTCTCGATCCGACCAATGACAACGGGCATCGCGTCGGCCGCCTTCAAAATTGACAAGGAACTCGCCGCATCCGGACCTCGCACAATTATCACGAGCCCGATGCCCATATTGAACACCCGACACATCTCCTCGCGGTCAACCTTTCCCTGTTGCTGCAGGAAGCGGAACAGCGGCGGGACCTTCCACAATGCGCGGTCAATCACGGCATCAACGCCGCGCGGGAGAATGCGCGGGATATTGTCCTGGAACCCGCCGCCCGTGATGTGCGCCATGCCGTGCACGCAGACCTTCTTCCAGAGCGCGCGGACGGGTTTCAAATAGCTCCTGTGCACAGCCAGCAGCACATCCGCAACACGCCTGCCCGTGCCCGGCATGATGTCGCGGATGTTCAGCCCCGCCTGGTCGAACACAATTTTGCGCGCAAGCGAATATCCGTTAGTGTGCAACCCCGTAGAAGGAAGACCTATGATGATATCGCCACGCCTGATTGTCTTTCCGTCAATGATATCCTTCCTTGCCACCGAACCCACGATGGTCCCTATGAGGTCATACTCTCCGTCCCTGTACACGCCCGGCATTTCCGCCGTTTCCCCGGCAATGAGCGCGCACCCGTTTTCCCGGCAAGCCTTGCAGAGTCCCTTTACCGCAGCCTTGAAGACAGGCCCGTCGAACCGCGCCGTTCCGAAATAGTCCAGAAAGAAAAGCGGCTCGGCCCCGTGAACGAGGATGTCGTTAACGCAGTGGTTGACGATATCCTCGCCCACGGTATTGTGTCTGCCGGCCATTGACGCCACCTTGAGCTTGGTGCCCACGCCATCCGTGCTGGCTATGAGTATCTTGTCAGCGCCCGGAGAGACGAACATGCCGCCGAAGCTCCCTACCCCGCCGACCACTCCCGGCGCACCGCGGCGGGAGGGCGAGTGGGTGGAAGCGATCATTTTCTTAACGGACGAGATCGCGGACATTTTTGCGTCAATATCCACACCGGCCCGATAATAAGCTGATATGTTTTTCTTCATTGCGACTCTATTCCAACGTTATGAAAGGAAGGAGAATTTGTCACAACCCGCGGGAATTGTCAAGAAGCAAACAGGCGCCAAATTTCACGCCAGAAACGCCGGCATGTTCAAGGCCGGCCTACAAGACGGAATTCAATGCCAGACCATATGGGATAAATGCAGGCCGGGATTGTATCCCGGCGCAAATGGGGCGCAAATGAGACGTATTGACAGCCTGTTCAGGGGATGCCTGAGCGGTTACATCCAAAACACATAAAATGGCTTGGCCGCAAGGAGAACAAATAGAATCAGCAACCAGATGGTTCCCGTGACCTCAAAAGAAGGGATGAACTTCAAGAGTATGAACAGGCCGAAGGCGAAGGCGAAATGGGCAAGCACCAGATCGGAAAAAGTGAATCTCTGTATTCTCCTTTCATATTGCCTTCCGGTAGCCGGGTCCGTTCTTCCATTCCGGGCCCAGAAAACACAGAGCGGCACTGAAGCGGAAACCAGGCAGAGCGGCACAAGCCATTCCATTCCCACGGCTAGGATCGAGGGAAAAATTTTTGCCGCGACCGCAAGAACGCAGCACAGGGCAAACTGCGACAGTTTTTCGTCCAGCAGCGTCAGCTTTTTGGTCATCTTGTCGAGATTCTGAGTTTTCATGCCATCCATCACAACTCTTTCAGAGCCTTAAAATCCGCATTCGTGATATAGGGATATTCGAAGATGGTGACGCCTTCAACGCCGGCGTCGAGGATGGCGCGAACATGTTCGATGAAGCGCGGGGTGCTCATGTTCGCCGGGCGCAGGATACCCTCCCATAAGCGACAGCCCTTCACGCCCTTCATCGCAGCGAGGTTGTTCCTCGTCCACTTGGCGGCAATCTGCGTGCTGACCGAGTAATTCATTGGGAAAACATAATCAAGAAGTCCCTCGCGACACCAATCCTCCCAGTCCTGTCCAATGTCCGACAGGTTGCCGGGATAGTAGAAAAACACGGCGGCGGAAAGCTCCTTGTCGCCCGCCGCGCTGGCCTTCCTGATACGGCGCACAAACCTGGTGATTATATCGCAGCGCCACTTGATCCACCGGTCCATATCCTGCGCCCCTTCTTCTCTCCACTTGAAGAAGCCGAGGTTGTTGAGATCTCCGCCCATGGTTCCCCGGTAGTCGGCCTTACAGTAATCGCACCAGCAAAGGCCAGACGTGAAGCGAATGTAGTCAAGGTGCACGCCGGCGATGGGATAGTTGTCTATCAGCTCCTGGTAGATCGCGGCCTCGTAGTCCTGCACCTCGGGCCGATTAGCACAGCCCAGGCGGAACGGCTCCGTGTTGGCCTGCTCACTGCCCGCAACCGCCGCAAAATCAGGATGAGCCTCAAGCAGGTTGCTTTGATCTCCTTCGGGGAATACGCAACACCAGGCATGGACTTTTAATCCGAGCTTGTTGGATTCTTCCGCCAGAACCATCAACGGATCCCATCCGGCGTACTCGGCGCGGACCCGCGCGACCTTGCTCTGGTAATCCGCAATCCCACTCGTCTGCTTGACACAGGGAAGCAGCATATCAAAGCCGGCATCCGCCACGCGCCGCGCAACGGCGCGCACTTCTTCCGGAGTTGACGGCAGTTTGTGCAACCACGTGGCTTTGTGAATTTTTGGCATGGTCTCCTCCTGAAGTTGCCTTACTCTCCAAACCTTCATACATGCCCGTGATATTGAGCACAATGCGCGAGCATAGTCAAATCCAAAAGACGAAGCATGCAAGCACTGGGCGCATCTGCGATTCGTTGCCCATCGACTGTAGCCACTCCTCCGCTGCAGGCGGGCGGGCAAGCCACGGCTCGATGAGACATGAGAAACCGCGGCCATCCCCGACCTCAAAGTCCCG
>CAYWJE010000307.1:0-3736 GCA_964458525.1 uncultured Verrucomicrobiota bacterium | reverse complement strand
ACTCATAGTCTTTCGGAATATGTCTTATAGTGCAAGATAAAAATTATTTTATTTCAACATATGAATCACACCGAAAAACAGGCGCCATTCACGCATGTTCCAATTCCTTGGAAGGAATATCCCGGCTGAGTGATCTCGGCACACCGCATATAAGAAAATAAAAAACAAAAAAAAGAACCCCCGGCAGGATGGACTGTGCTTGCTACTCCGCGAAGCGCCTTCGCTACGAAGCGCGGATTATGCCTGACATGCGGCGCATGCATTCTTACGGCTTGACACCGCTCCGTTCCGGCGATTAGGCTTCCACACGTATTGCAATTTTGCGCGGTAATCCTCAATGATTCAACAGGAGAATGTTCATGGGCAGACTCGAACGATTGGTGCTGCAGACGAAGAGGCGCCTCTGCATTCCGTTGATGGGCTATCCTGGTTCGAAACTGACACAGACCACCTTGAAGCAGAATGCCTTCAACTGGGGTGTTCACTGCTGGTCGCTGTTCGAACTGGTGAATACGCTTGAGCCGGACGGTATTTTCTTCATGATGGATTTGTCGGTCGAGGCCGGAGCGCTGGGCGTGCCCGTCCGCTACGGACTGGAGGACTCACCTACCGTAGAGCAGCATATGGTCAAAACATCAGAAGATCTGACGCAGTTCATGTCGCTGGATATCCTCAAGGATGCGCGCATCCTCATGTACCTGAAAACCATGGAATGGATGGCAAAGAACTTCACCTGCCTCAAATGCGCTTACTGCATAGGTCCGTTCACCCTTGCCGGACTGCTGATGGGCGCATCCGATAGCGCCATGGCAACCATCGAAAACCCGGACTTGGTGCACGACGTTCTCGATTTCAGCACACGCGTGATACAACGCTATGCATCGGCGCTGTTCGACAGCGGCGCAGACCTGCTGGCCATCCTGGAGCCCACGGGCATGATGCTGTCCCCAAACCAGTTTAACGAGTTTTCAGGTTCCTATATCTCGAAAATCGTGGGACAGCTCAACGGCATGACCGTGCTGCACATCTGCGGCGACACGAACAGTCTGCATGATGCGCAACCGTCATCATCCGTCCGCCGTCACCACGATTGTTCTGCTGACAGCTTTTGTGTTCTTTCCCTTTCCCGTATAAGCGTCCTCTTTCCCTGCGTGGCATGAGCGTTCTCGCTCGTGCCACTTTTTCTCGATTTTCTTTGTGACTACTCTGCCGATTGCATCAGAGATCGGCGGAACAGGCGGGCGGGCAGGCCGCAGGCGCGGCTACAGAAGACATAAATTTTTCGTCGGGCGAAAATTTATTCAGATTCATTTCTTTGTGGTCTTGCATTCCTCCACGAGAAAAATGCCTTCCCAGGCGCCGATTTCGATTTCCCCGCCCGGCCATTGCTTCATATCGGCCGTCAGCGGCCTGCACAGGATATAATCACCCGGCTCGCGCAGGCGCGGGTTGATGCGCTTGTGGTTGTCGCTGTTGTTTATGACGAAGTAGATGTCGCGTCCGTCAAGAATTCTGTGCGTGAACAGGATGTCCCTGTCCGGCTCTTCAAGCGTTAGATCGTCGGCTCCCGCCGCGCGGGCCGCGGCTGGCATGTCGGCGAGCGGTGCCGTGCGGCAGCGGCCGGACACTTCCAAATCGCGGATGGCTTTCAGCAGCCGCTGCGTTGACTCAGCACTTTCGGCGCGCACGGGGGGAGCGCCCGCGAAGAACACCGTTCCGCCGGCGCGCGCGAAATCGGCGAGTTTCTCGGCGGTTCCCGCGCCAAGCGCCTCGGTTTGGGAAACAATCACGATTCTGAACGCCTCATCCGCCACGCGCAGCGCGCCGTCCGCAATCAGCGCCTCCTCGATCGCCTGTTCGTCAACGATATCGAAATCAACCTGGGCGCGCAGCAGGTCGCGCGCGATGCCCGCGTAGCCGTCGCCGCCGACGCGGGCGAGCCTTTCCTCAAGCGCTTTGCCAGCGACATTAGCTTCGGGCACGGGGCTGCGGGGAACGAAAACGGATTGGGCGCCGCGTATGGGGTAGAGGAGCGCCACGTCGCACGCGTGTCTGCCGCCTCGCATGAGCAGGGCGAGCCGGCCCATGTAATCGTTGTAGCGGCGATAGCCGTCTTCGCCGATATCGTTCCAGCCCCAGTAGGACGTGATCTGATTGATGCCCAGCACGTGGAGAAGGTTGCCCTGTCCCATCCGCTGATCGAGAGGCATGCCGCCGCTGCTCTCGCAGTGCGTTTCCCTGGCGCCCGTGAGATGCGCGACCGAACCGGCCTGCTTGGCCGTCATAAAGGTCAGCCCGTTCATCATTTGGGCGGGGGTCTGGTTCAGCAGGTCAATGCCGGGTATATCCATGCGGCGCAGCGCCGCGAAAAGGCTGCCGTGATTGCCCACGTGCAGGCCGATCCATTCTTCGTTCAGAATGTGTCCGGAATAAGCTATTCCATTCGCGCGGCACCAGTCGGCGATCTGGGCGTGATAGCCTCCGGCATAAAGGCGGGTGACGACATCGTAGAAATCCTGGCGTATGAAGCAGGCATCCTCCGTTTCGCCGCAGAAAAGAGCGTAGAGGTTTGGACGCAGGTCATAGCCTTTTGACTTCTGGAATTCAGCGGGAAAGTCCTTAAGCCATGGGACGCGGGGCGGACGGTCAATGCCAGATGCGGCGGCCTCGCCCCGGGGAAGTTCCGGCGCTCCGTATTCCACCTCCAGCGCGGGCTCGTCGGTGAAGACCGCTTGAATGTGCTTCCAGAGCTCGGGCGGCGTTTCGCGGAGATAGGCGTCGTAGGTCACCCGTATAAATTCGGCTGTCACCTCCCGGTCGAGCAGGTTCACGTAGTGGCGCAGTTCCTCGCCGGTTCCGCTTGGAATCATCTGCGGCTTGCTCACTCGCTCTGCGATGTAGAGGACGGTCCAATCTCCTTTCGGAGTGGTCCAGCGCAGTGTTCCGTCCGGGTCGAGATTATCGAAAAGATCAACGAAAAGCCCGGATCGCGCATCCTTAAGCTCCCCTTGAAAGGCGCCGACCCATACAGGTGCGCGGCAGCTCGCAGGGCGGCTGAAAACGATGGATGTTTGTCCCGTCACCGTTGAGCAATAGCAGGCGAGAGTCAGCGCCGCGAATTCGGGATTCGCACGCATCACCAGTCCGCCTGCCGTTCCGCTCGGATAGCCTTTCTCATCGTACCACCAGAGAGTCATTCCTCGTTCGGCGGCGGCCCGCAAGCCGTGGCGGAAGATATCCCATTGTGAAGGGCTTTCGAGATAATTGCGAAACCCCACGTTGGTCACCACGCCGCCAAGCCCGAGCCGGATCAGCTTATCGAGCCGGCCTTCGATATCGTTTTCGGGCGGGGGCGCGAGCTGTGCGCCCAGAAAAACATCGAAACCGTGAACGATCTGAAGGGGCCGACAGTGAAGCGGCGGATCGTGGAAGAGCAGGGAATCGAACCGGAAGGCGGCAAGCTGTCCACCGTCCTGATGGGCGGTCCGTCCGGCTCGCGCGGTTTCCTGATATTTCACCTTTCGATTCATGCCCGCATACTACATCCTTCTTGTTCAGAGTCACTCCTTTTTATTCTTAATCACTCAGCAAAACAAAATCTGTTTTGCTCGACCTTAGGGCCGGGGTATGTGAGAGTGATGGGAAAATAAATGTAAGAGAACTTGTAACCCAACTCATGAAAAAGGTCCTTCCGGAAATAGCGTGTGATTTTTTGGCGCTTCGTACGCAACGACCA
>CAYWJE010000306.1:0-3783 GCA_964458525.1 uncultured Verrucomicrobiota bacterium | reverse complement strand
CAATCGTTAGCTCCCGACCTCAAAGTCCCGACTCTCCGGGAGGTCGGGAGTCGGGTTCCCCGTTCTCGACCACCGTTTTCTGCTTTTCCGCAGTGTTCCAGAGTAGTTACCAATTTTAATTGTAATATCCCTCTTCTCTGCAACTATGAACCGTGAACTATGAACCGTGAACCGTGAACTGTGAACTATGAACCGTGAACGGGTACAAAAAAAACACACGGAAAACCCGGAAGCGCCATGAGAATAAAGATATGCCACGGCATGTCGCCATGGAAATGCCCAGGACTTTTTTCCATTATCCCCTGCATCGAGCACTCAATGGGAATCTACCACCCCATCGGAGGGCTGAGCCGGATCGCGGCCAATCTGGTTTCACGGAAACACGGGGTGAACTTCATGTCGGCGAACCTGGAGGTCTGACAGGCGGAACACGTATCACCCTAGCCTATCCCGATAATCTTTTCGAAGTCCACCTGTTCTGAAGCGAGCACATACACCACCGACATGCCCTCGGTCCGGTCCTGAATATGGCGATAATATTCAGCATAGCCGGCTGGAGATTCGTCAGGCTCAGGCTCACGCAGCCCCAGGAAAACGAGCGATGCGTCTTTCGATGAATCACGGATCAGGTCGAAGACGTCGGCCCCATTTCTCTCCACCAGCTCTATGGACATCTCAAGGCGTTGCGCCTGGATATGTTCATTGATGGCCGCCGCCATTTCATCGCGGTTGGCGCCCTGGTCAATCACACGCTTGAGACGAAGCGTCGCGCCCCTCCACCCGTCGCTGCGCTTCAGAAGATGAGCAAGGGTAATGACCAAGCCTATATTGGCCTGCTGGCCACTCCACCATATATCCATGAAAGAAGACTCCGGGGCCCCGGCGAATGACTCGTCCTCCTGCTCGCGCACAAGCACGAGATTCCGGTCCATGCGGTGGATCTGGATTATCAGCCTGGCGAAGCGCTCAATATTTTCCATATCCTCTGATTTGCCCATCACGATTGTGTTGGGCTTGATCGGGCCGAAACCATAAGCCTTTATCAGCGCCTCGGCGCCGTCAAGAAAATCGTCCTCTGCCATTATCTTGACTATAGCTTCGACATCGCGCTTATGCAGGTATTCCTCGATGCTCCGTCGAAGAGACCGGATGCGCTCGGCGCTCCACTGGTCGCCCGACACAATGCTGGCAACGGTGATGCTGCTGGCCCTCCGGGCAAGCGCGTGGGCCATTTCTATAAGGTGCCAACGGGATTGAGGAGCTCCGCTCAGGACGAGGATATTGGGACGCCATGTTCTCTCGTCGGGCTTTCGATCGACGAGCCTGCGGATGGCATAACCGGCCAACAGCATGAGAATCCCGTAGCGTATGTCGCCCCACTGCGCTTTCATGTTCCGCCGCTTCTGCCCAAGGTAGATAGCCGCCACCGCAAGTCCGGCAATCATGCTCGCGCCGGCATTGATCATCAGCATCACCGCCAGGCAGCCCGCGAAACCGGCGAGCGAGATGAACGGATGGACGCGGAACTTGGGGCGCCACGAGGCGCTGTCTATTACGCCTTCCAGACCGGCGGAAAGATTCAGAAGGCCGTAGGAGGTGAGAAAGAACATGGACAAAATCGGCGCCAGCAGGTTCAGATCGCCCAGGAGGATCGCAACCATGGCCACGAAGAAAGTCGCAACGGTGGCAACATGTGGATTGTTCTTGTGTCCGAAGCCGCGGCCCAGAAAATGCGGTAGAACTCTGTCGCGACTCAATGCCTGCAAGGTGCGCGGCGCGCCCAGCAGCGCGCCCATGGCGCTTGAAAGACTCGCCGCCCAGAGGCCAATAAGTATCAGCGAACCCCAACGCGCCACCGACTTCATCACCAGCGGATCACTCAGCAAGCGAGCGCGGTCCGGCACCAGACGCGAGAGCACCAGCGGAACGATCATGTAAACAACGTAGCCCGTCAGTACGGCTGCCATTGTGCCGCGCGGCAGCGCCTTTGCGGGGTTTTTCAGGTCGCCAGACATTGAAAGCCCGGCTTCGATTCCCGTCACAGCGGGAAAAAAAACTGCGAACACCGCCCAGAAGGGGAGTTGTGATGATATATCAACCGCGCTCTTCACCGGCACATCTTCCGGCGTCTTCCCAAGGATGAAGGAAACCAGGGAAACGCCGATCGCGGCGAGAATCAGCATCTGCGTTTTGAGAGCAAGATCGGCGGAAATTGAGGCGATCACGGCGAGTGCAATCAGCGTTGCGATGGATATCAGGCGCACCTCGGTAATCGCGAACGGCAACTGGGCGATTAAATGGCTCAAATCCACCGTGCCGGCCAGCGCCTCGGAAAAGCCTGTTATATAAAACGCCACGCCTATCGCCTGCGCAAGAAAAAGCGGAACGCCGATGGCCGCTCCAACCTCGACACCAAGCGATCGGGAGATAATGTAGTAAGCGCCGCCGCCGCCCACCCGCATGTTCGTTGCAGTGGCAGAAAGAGATAGGCCGGTGAGGAAAATGATCGCCGTTGACATCGTCACGATCAGGAGTGTGAGCGGCAGCCCCGTCTGACCGAGCACCCACCCGAAGCGAAGGTACATGACAACGCCAAGAATGGTGAGAATGCTCGGGGTGAAGACGCCCTTGAAGGCCCCGAAAGAATAGCCACTGGATTTATCAGGCGAATCATTATCCTTATTCATGACGTCTCGCGCAGAGGAAAACTGAAGTACACTGGATCCCATTGATACGACACTATGTATGCTTGTTCAATTTACATGCCGGCAAATGAAATGTAAATTGCTTTTTATTTCCCGCTCCTATATATTTAATATGTAACTACTCAGGTATCCAGAATTCAGGAGTCAGGAGACAGAATAGAAAACCGATGTTAGTCAAACGTACACATGAAAAACGGGCATGGAAACGAATCGGCATCGAGCTCATGACCGAGAGGCCATCCGGTATTAACAACAGGTTGTTTTGTCTTTGTATTATCAATTCTCTCTCATTTCATTCTGTATTCTGACTTCTGACTCCTGACGACCTGAGTGGTTACCTTAATACTTCAATATGTTCCATAAAAAGGAGTCCTTTAGCGGATGAGTATTGCTGAAATTGTTTTGGGATTCATCCTTGTCACAGCGCTTTCCGCGGCTGGGAAAACTTTCGCCGCGGACGAGGAGGCGGTCGAAACCGCCGCTCAAGAACAGGAAACAATAAGGGTGCTTGACCTGTCGCTCCTCCCCGGCGACAAGTTGGCGCTCGACACCAACACCATGTCGCTCGCGGCCGCCACCAACCTGATCCATCTTCGCAGGGATTCGTTCGACGCTATAGTCGTGCACGGCGCCGCAGAGGACGGCGATGCGGCGGAAAAACAGTCCTCCATGCTTGCCCGAATAGCCCGGGCCGGGGTGCCGCTGATGTTCGTGGAAAAGGACGGTGAATATTCGTGGCGCGATCAATCAGGCGGCGGCGTGCGAACTGTGAAACTGGGAACGGACCACGTGGCGGCGCTGCGCCGCTTGTGGGCGGACGGGCCGGAAGCGACCAATGCTCCATCGCGGCCGGTCCTGCAGACTACATTCGGGGACGACACGGCCGACGGTACCTACCGGCTCGAGCAGATTGATCTCGGGCTGTTCGGCGAACGGGTCTGGATCATGCACAGGCCGGGCGACGCCGATTCCGAGCCCGGCTCCTTCGGCATTCAGCTCAAGAGAGAATGGTAGCTCCTTAAGCTTCGATTGTTTGAGCAAATGAGTCAAACAAATCCGACTGAGTATTGCAAGCTAT
>CAYWJE010000305.1:0-3804 GCA_964458525.1 uncultured Verrucomicrobiota bacterium | reverse complement strand
AAGAAAAGAAAAGCATCCAGGAAGCCTGAAAAACCCTGAACCGTGAACCGTGAACGGGTACAGTTTATGAGACACCTGAAATACTTCTGCCCGCCGGAAACAGAATCCAATAGAACAAATCGTAGCATCGTTCTGGTAAAAAGAAAAGGGCTGATGGAAGAGGTTTTGCCTTTTCATCTTGAACAGGCTAAATGTGAACTCGTAGAGGTGCTTGCAAAAATCCGCTTTTGCAAGCAGAATACAGAAATCAGTAGTCAGGATTCAGAATTTGTGCGCTTGATACCGTGATTGTTGTAAATAAGTTGCATTTATTCTAAATTCTGTCTCCTGAATTCTGAATTGCTGCAAAACGTTAGTTTTGCAAGAGGCTCCGTAATATTGCATCTGAAAAAACGGGGGTCTGATGAACAGCGGCGTTTTACCGTGGGTCCTTGCATGTGTCGCGGCGCTGGTGGTGGGTCTGAGCAAGACAGGCGTTCCGGGTGTCGGCATTCTCGCGGCGGTCATAATGGTTTCGGTGTTCCCGGCCAAGCAGTCCGTGGGAGCCCTGTTGCCGATGCTTGTCGCGGGAGACGTCCTGGCCATCGCATACTACAGGAGGCATGCCGACTGGCGCCGCGTGCTCGAGCTGCTCCCCAGCGTTGTGGCAGGCATGGCTGCCGGTGCGCTTGTTCTTGATCGTCTTGACAGCCAGCAGCTGAAGCCGTTCCTAGGCGCCCTGATTCTCCTGCTTCTCATCCTTGAACTGCTTCGCCGGAGAATGGGTTGGACAAAAGTTCCGCATAACGTGTGGTTCGTGATCGTGATGGGAGCTCTTGCCGGCTTCACAACGACCGTGGGCAACGTGGGCGGGCCCGTCATGAACATCTATCTCATCAGTAAGGGCCTGAGTAAGGAGCGGTTCATGGGCACGATCGCCTGGTACTTCTTCATCATCAACTGCTCCAAGGTTCCCGTCTTTTATTTTCTGGGGATGATTGACAACCAGACGCTCTCGTTTGACCTGGTGATGATTCCCGGAATAATCATAGGAGCCGTGGCCGGGCGCTACATCCTTGCCTGGATCCGGGCTGACTTGTTCAAGTTGCTGGTTCTTGTTTTGGCGGCGGCGGCCGCGTTACGCTTGCTTTTGTGGTGATATTGTCGCATTATTCTCATGGTTGGGACCAGAGGATTGCAGTGGTTGCGTGGAAACGGGGTGACGATGCCAAAAAAGACTCGATTCAAGTTCATTAACTACAGCGGCACCTACCAGCTGCGTATCGAGACGGCCGAAGATTTGCTGGCGATCCCGTTGCTTGATGAGCAGTTCTGGATGGCGACGAGCGCACCCATCCACCAGCTGGTATGTGATCCCAAGCTGACCGAATTTCTTGACCAGGACCGGGACGGTCGCATACTGAGTTCTGATGTCAGGCGTGCGCTCGAATGGATGCTTGAAAGGCTGGGTTGTCTCGAAGGGGTCACCTCTAACTCCGATATTCTGAAGATGGATCATATTCGCTCCGACACGCAGGCGGGCCGTGCGATCCTTGTCGCCGCCAGGCGGGTTCTCCGCAACCTCGGCAACGCCGATGCGGAAGGAGTGTCTCTCGGGGAGACCCGCAGCCACCAGTCCAGGCGAGCGAAAGGTTTTTTTGAGGGGGACGGCGTAATTCCGACTGTTGCTGACGTTGATGAGCAGATGTCCGCATTTCTCAACGATGTGTCAGTCGCCGTCGGTTCTGTTGGCTTGCCGGACGGGAGGCAGGGCATTGATTCCGCCAAACTTGACGCTTTTCTGAAATCAGCGAGAGAGCTGATGGCGTGGAGGAAGGCCGCCGATGAAAGCGGGGAAAAACTCTTTCCCCTTGGCGATTCCACGCCCGCCGCGTATGCGCTTTTGAGCAGGATACGTTCGCAAATTGACAGGTATTTTTCGCTCTGCAGACTGCTGGTGCAGAACCGGATTATGGAGCGGATAACCCCTTTGCTTCCGTGCCCGGATGATCTAATGACGAGTGGATGCCGTATTGAAGAGTTTCTCGAAGCAGATCCGGTGGCCAGGCCGGTCACGGAGTCCCAGCTTGACCTGGGTGGGGAAATTAACCCGTTCTATCTTGAAGACTTGCGCGCGCTTGAAAAGCAAGTGCTGGTTCCCCTTCTTGGTTCAGGCTGGAGGGCAGGGTGTCTCGGCGAAGACGATTGGAAGCGCGTTCAATCCCTGTTCTCCCCGTATGAGAACTGGCTGCACGCGAAGTCGGGCGGAAAGACGGAGAAGATCGGAAGCCGGAAGCTTCGGGAATACTTGGAGGGGGATCTTCCCGCACGCCTGCGTGATATGATAGATGTTGACCTTGAGATCGGACGTGACCTGTCTGCTGCCAAGGACCTGGAATACCTGATAGTTCTACAGTCCTGCTTTGTCGAGTTCTGCAACAATTTCGTGAGTTTCCATAATCTCTACGATCCGGAACGCCGCGCCATGTTCGAGGCCGGCCGCCTTGTGTTAAGCGGAAGGGTGTTCAATTTTAACTTGAACGTGAGGGATCCTGACGTTCACAGCCGCGCTGCTGTGAATTCGGGAATGTTCCTCATGTATTCGGAGATCACGGGCGCAGATCCCGCCGTAAGGCACTTCGTTGCCACCCCGGTTACGGCATTAACCACGAGGCGTCTCGGCGTAGATAGGCGAGGGGTGTTCTTCGATCGCGCGGGCCGGGAGTGGGATGCGCGGGTCATAAAGGTGGTTGATAATCCCGTGAGTATACGCCAGGCTGTGGCCCAGCCGTTCATAAGGATCGGGAAGGTTGTCTCCAGCTCGTTTGAACGGATCATAAGCGGAACCGAGAAGCAGATTGAAGCAGGACTGTCCGACAATCTGGGGCGTGTTGAAACGGGGCTGAAGGGGGCAACGTCGCCCGCGGCGCCGGCCGTGGGAACGGCAGGCTCGAAGCAGGGCGGAGCAAGGGAGTGGGTTCTAACCGGCAGTGTTGCCGTGGCGGCGCTCGGATCGTCGTTTGCTTTCATCGCCAAGACTCTGTCGGGGTTCAACTGGAGCAGCGTGCTCAGCACTCTGTTGGTGGGTTTTGGCATAGTCCTTGTGCCGCTGATCCTGATTGCCGACTACAGGCTGTGCAGACGGAACCTCGGCGGTCTTCTCGAGGCTTCAGGCTGGGCGATTAACTCTGAAATGCGGCTGTCCAGGAGTCTTGCGAAGATCCTCACGCCGGAGCCGAGGCGTCCGTCCGGCTTTGCCTTCGTCAGGCGCGACAGGACGTTACTGTTCCTGCGCAAGTTACGCGCGGCGCTGAACGCTGGTGAACGGGGGCAGGAATGAGGATACTTGATAAGCACCTGCTGCGCCAGTTTCTTGTTCCGCTGGGCTACTGCCTTCTCACCTTCAGCATGATTTTCGTGGTGGCGGACTTGTTCGAGCATCTCTCTGATTTTATAGAAGCGAGAACCCCTTTCTTCCAGGTGCTCAGATACTATGGGTATCTGCTTCCGGCCCTGCTGATCTTCATAGCTCCGATATCGCTTCTTCTCGGGATACTCTACAGTCTGTGGATACTGACCAGGAACAGTGAGTTGATAGCGATGAGGGCGTGCGGCATCAACTTCTATCGGATCGTGGTGCCCTATATCCTCGTGGGCCTGTGTTTCAGCATTCTCGTGAGCACGGTGCAGGAATTTGTTGCGCCGTGGTCGTCATACTGGGCGGCGCAATTCATTTCGAGACAGGGGCGCGAGGATGATGACATGTCAAATCGCTACGTCCTCGATCTGTCGTTCAGGAACGAAAGGAACGACCGCATCTGGGTC
>CAYWJE010000304.1:0-3806 GCA_964458525.1 uncultured Verrucomicrobiota bacterium | reverse complement strand
GCCTGCGAAGCATCTCGGCGAAGGCGCGTTTTTGATTTGGGCAACACGCCGTCAAGGGTTGACCCCCATCCTCCTAGGAAATAGCGCACTGCGTCCACGACTTCGCTCCGGGTGTTGTAGTCGTACAGACTGAACATATCGCCGACGGGTTCGAATGCCGCGCCGGTCTGGACAACGGAGGTGCGGCGGCCGCTTGCGTCATTATTGTAAGCATACTTCGAGATGGTGTTGGTGTCAAACTTGTTTTCGATCGAAGTGAGCAGGTTGCGGGTGGATTCATACTCGCGCAGAGTCGCAGAGCCCGCAGAGGAAGTTATTCCCTGCAGCAGATCGGAATTCTGGAGGTAGGAGTAGCTCACCATGAAGGACATGAAGTTGGACACGGAGTTCATGCGTCCGCGGGTGTCAAAGGCGTAGGTGATCTCGTAGTTTGAATCGAGGGAGAAGCCCGCATTCCGTCCGAGGCCGTCAAAGGTGCGGTTGAAATATCATGCTCTGGATAAAAAATACCCGGCATAGAGGGGCTGGTCTACGAGCTCGAACCACCTTCTGTGAGCAAGCGGAAGCACGATGGCCGCAACTGCTTTCACTCGCGGAAAATAGTCTTGAAAATCAAATCACTATAGTTCAACATCCCATGATATGAATCGGGAATGACATTTACTCAACTAAGGATAACAGGGCATGACAAAACGAGAGCGGTTCCTGGCGTTTGCGCGTTTCGAGAAAGTGGATCGTGTGCCCCGCTATGCGTCGTACAGTGAAGAGCTCCGCCAGAAGATGACGAAGTTCCTCGGGCAGGACCCCAACATCCATTACGATATGGATTTGACCGTCGGCTCAGGCCTGCGTCCTCCAGAAGGCTTCAAATTCCCCGACTATTCCGTCTACCATCCCGGGCGGGTCCACGGCGAGGCGGGATTCACGATTGACGGAAACGGCTGCGGCCATCAGAACTGCGGCTTCCACCATTTCACGGAATACATCACTCCGCTGCTCAACGCGGAGCGATTCGAAGAGCTCGAACAGTATCCGCTCGTAAAGAACATTGGATGGAATGACGATGCAATGCACCGGGCCGGGGAGGATGCGCACAGGCAGGGCTTGGCCGCAGGAGTGTTCGTCGGGCATATGTACGAAAATGCCTGGCAGGTCCGCGGCTACGAGCCGTTCCTGATGGACCTGATGACGCAGCCGGAGTGGGCGGAATTCCTTCTGGATCACTTCTGCGAAAACAACCTGCGCACAGCCGTGGCCGCAGCGAAGGCCGATTACGACCTGATCAAGACGGGCGATGATGTGGCGAACCAGAACACTATGATGTTCGCCCCCGATCTGTGGCGCAAAATCATGAAGCCCCGCTGGGCGCGGGTCATAGCGGCGGCACGCGAAATCAAGCCAGACGTCCATATCTGGTATCATTCCGACGGGAACATATGGGACGTTCTCGACGACATCGTTGAAATCGGAATAGACATTCTCAACCCGGTCCAGCCTGAATGCATGGACGTGGCAGCCATCCGCAAGCGCTTTGGAAAACGCCTCGCCTTCGACGGCTGCGTGGGAACCCAGACAACATTCCCGTTCGGAACTCCGGACGACATGCACAATCGGGTAAAATCTCTCGCGAAAGAGCTGGATGCCGGGCAGGGCGGCCTGATGCTCTCGCCGACCCACGTTCTCGAACCGGAGGTCCCGCCGGAGAACGTAGCGGCCTTCTTCGAGGCGTGCGACGAGCTGATATATTAGCCAAGCCTCTTGCAAAACTAACGTTTTGCAGAAATTCAGGATTAAGCAGACAGAATTCAGAATAAATGCAACATATTTACAACAATCATGTTATCAAGCGCAAAATTCTAAATCTTGACTACTGACTTCTGTGTTCTGCTTGCAAAAGCGGACTTTCGCAAGCACCTCAGCCATTTTGCAATTGTCTTTCACTTTTATCGTTGCACGGTTTTATGTTATATGACCTACTTAATACACCTTTGGTGAATCAAACTTCCACTAATCTATCGAGAGAGTGTCATGATGCGACCAGTTATTGCACCTAAACCTGTAGGGGCTCGGAGAACGGACGCCTTGGCCGCTGCCGCCTCATCCTGCTTTGCGCGCACTACGCCCTTTGCGCCGTAACCATGCCCGCGTTAGAAAGCTTCTGGGTGGAAACCCGCAAGCCCGACTTCCGCACCATCGCGCTCTGGAACTTCGATGAAGCCGCAAAACTCTTCCGGCCCGACCATGAAAGGGCGCTGCTCACGGCCTACAACAGGGATAGGAGCTGGATCATTACGGTCGTCAACCCTACGGACAAGGAATTCGAGGTCACTCTGAGCACCGATGAATCGCTGCTTTCCGGAACCGGCGGCAGCGCGGAGTTCGAGTGGGGCGACGCGCAGAAGGACATCCTGCCGCCAAAGACGGATGTTGCGTCCGGCGATGAGATCAAGGGTCTTTTAACAGCGCTTTTTGACAGCGTGTCCGACCTCGGGCTCGACGAAAACGTCGAGCTGGGGAAACAGAATGCCATGAATCTTCTTGACGAGCCGATCAGTCCGGAGGAAAAAGAAAGGCGTAAGTTGGCTCCGAAGGTCGCCAACAGCGCCGTGACCCCGCCGGTGCAGGCGAAAGACTACAGACTGATCAAGATGGAGGTTAAATGAAACCAAAGAAGAACACCAGAAAAACCATCGTCATGCAGTTGCGGAGCGACATCATCGAGCGTCGCTTCCTGCCCGGAGAGCTGATGCCGACCCGGGTGGAGCTGATGAAGAGGTTCGACGTGGCGCCGCTCACCTTGCAGGCCGCTATGACCCAGCTCATATCCGAGGGCTTTCTAGCCGTTGGCGCCGCCCGCCACGGCACTCGCATAGCGCTCTCCCCTCCGCACCTCTGCCATTACAAGCTGGTGCTGCCCCCCCAGCCGCGGACCAAGTCCCTCTATTACCAGGCGCTTGTGGAGGAAGCCAGGCAAAGATCGGGTCCCGGCACCGATAGATTCATAGGGGTCTTCGACGGCGTTCGGGGGCACAATGACATAGAGAAGTACCAGAAGCTGGTTGAAGATGTCAGCCTCCGGCGCCTGGCCGGACTGTTGTTCTTTGCGACCAGCCTGACCGAGTACCGCGACACCCCGCTCCTGACCGCGCCCAGCCTGCCGCGCTTCGCGATAGCCACGGAAAGACAGTTGCCCGGCGTGCCCAAGGCGGATTTTGATTTTCCATCCTTCTTCAAGCGCGCCGCTGAGCGGCTGGCCGCCCGGGGCGCGCGGCGTCCCGCGGTGCTCGCCGAATCGAGTGTTGCCATAGGATGGCTGGCGGAACCGATCATGTCAACCTTGCGCGCGTTCGGCATGACCACTCCGGAGCCGTGGGTTCAGTTCGTCCAAATGAGTTCCCCGGGCTCGATCGCCCAGTGTGTACAGCTTCTCTTCTTCAAGGAAAACGGACAACGACCTGACGGACTGATCATAGCCGACGACAACCTCGTGGAACACGCCACTCTCGCCCTGCGCTCTGTCATGGGTCCGGAGGCCGATGCGCTCCCCGTGGTAGCGCACGCGAACTTCCCGTCCATAGCGCCATCGCATGTGCGCGCTTCGCGGCTCGGCGTTGATATCCGAGCCCTTTTCAGCATCGCGCTCGACTCAATTGACGCCCAGATCAAGGGCGAGCCGACAACCATGTTCCAATTGATTTCAAACGTGTTCGAGGAAGAAATCGGCAGTTAATATTAAACGGTGCGGCCAAGAGATTAGCTCCTTAAACTTCGATTGTTTGAGTAAATGAGTCAAACAAATCCGACTG
>CAYWJE010000303.1:0-3853 GCA_964458525.1 uncultured Verrucomicrobiota bacterium | reverse complement strand
TGGTCGTTGCGTACGAAGCGCCAAAAAATCACACGCTATTTCCGGAAGGACCTTATTTTTCATGGTTCGTTCATAATGAGATGCAAAATTAAGTAAGACACGAATTCAGGAGATAGCAATGACTGATAGACCGAACATCATGGTGATAATGGCGGACCAGTTGCGATGGGACTGCCTGGGGTGCATGGGCAATCCGGTGATAAAGACTCCTAATATTGACGCGCTGGCCGCGCGCGGAGTTCTGTTCCGTAATGCCTTTTCACCCAACCCGATCTGCGTTCCAGCTCGGGCAACAATTATGACGGGCAACTACCCGCACGTCTGCACGGGAGTCAAGAACAACGGCGGACGCATCAGAGCCGGCCAGCCCCTTTTGACGGAAGTGCTTAAACGCGAGGGCTATCGCACCTATGCGATGGGAAAGCTGCATTTCGTTCCTTTTTCCCCGCCTGGGCAGCCACGCCTGGTCCACGGCTTCGAGCATGTTGACTTCCACGAGAGTGGTCGGGCCATCGCTCAATTCGACAAGACCGGCGGAACCCGCGGAATAGAGGATTATTTCGACTACCTAACGGACGTCGGTTGGCACGGCTATTCGAGGGCGCACGGGATAGGCAATAATGACGTCCGCCCGTGCCCGACGCCCCTCCCGCCGGAACACACTGTGGACCACTGGATTGCCGACTGCACGATCAGGCAGCTTGATAGGCATTTTGAGGAGACGCCCGACCATCCCTTCTTTATGTTCATGAGCTCTCCGAAGCCGCACAGTCCCTACGATCCGCCCCAGTCGTATGCCGCGATGTATGATTCCCGCGCTATCCCCCTTCCGTTCGGATCAGTGGAGGACCTCAAGACGCGTAACCCGCAGCTTGAGCAGACGAGATACACGCACGCGGTGGACACTCTCAGTCCCGAAGCCTGGCAAGTGATACGTGCCTATTATTACGGTTGCGTGAGCTGGCTCGACGCCCAGATCGGGCGCGTCCTCGCGAGGCTTTCCGAAAAGGGCTGTATGGATAACACGCTGATCCTCTTTGCAGCCGATCATGGCGACCTGCTCGGCGACTTTGGCACTGTCTTCAAGATGAACCATCTTAATGGCTCGGTGCGGGTTCCGTTCATCGTGGCCGGACCCGGTGCGGCGCGCGGCGCGTCGAGCGCCGCATTGGTGGGATTGCAGGATATTCTGCCAACGCTTGCCGGAGCCGCCGGGGCGGCGGTTGGGCAGGCTGTCCATGGAAAAGACCTCGCGCGGACGCTTGCCGATCCCTCGAACGCCGTTCGCGATATCTATTACAGCAGCACGGGGGATGATCCAAGACAGAGCGCCATGGTCTACGACGGCAGGTGGAAATACATCTATTCGCAGGCGGCGGGCGGCGTGGAGGAGCTTTACGACCAGGAGCGCGATCCCGGGGAACTGCACAATCTCGCCCACGATCCCTCGCATCGCGAAGCACTGGCAGGCATGCGCGCCCGCCTTGTGAAGACCGCGATCGAGCTTGGCGATGAAGCGCTCTTCGATGGCGACCGCTTGAAGACAAGCGATGCTTTCTCCGAGGATCCGAAGACTCATTGCATGGTCGGCAGCATGGGCTGGCGCTGGTATTGAGATCAGCCTTTCCCCTGAATCCGTGACGGGGGGTCGGTGAATCAGTGACAGTTATCTGGCCTGATCTATTCGTTGCATTGAACCTGGAGGGGCGGGTTACACCCCGACCGGATTAAAGCGGGGTTCAAAAACAGCATTGGCAGGTTCAGTTGCCGACGGCCGGTCTCGCCCTTTACAAGCGCCGTTTTTCTGGCAGGCTGCCGGGCCCTCTCGCTCTTCTCCTCCCTGTTATTCAGGAGAAGCGCGGGGGCGAGCGTTATGGTGTGCTTGCCGAAACGCCCGTTGATTTCGTCTACTGCCCGCGCGGCGCGCGCGAGTTTTTCAATTCTGATCCGGTCCTCGAAAAGCTCGTATTGATCGAGGCCGCCTTCCTCAATCTTCGTCAGTATAATCATGGCAGACCGGTATTTGATACCTTCCTTGAAAAGGTGGCTGAACATCTTCCCGATAAGCGGCATGGCCTCCTGGATTGACGCCGTCGGCCGGTTCAGGGTGGCTTCGATGCCGGTCTGCCCGTAATGCCTGTCCCGAAGGATCACGGTTATAAAACCGGTCTTGAGCTTGTGTCTGCGTAGCTTGATGAACGCGGATTCCGCGTTGCGGACCAGCACCGCATAAACAAACCCCCTTTCACTCGAAGGCGGCGTGAATGTCTTGCACTTGCTTATGGATACATGCGCCGGCGCCGGATTGGGGTTGACCGGGTTGATCGCGTTGCCGCGCAGCTCGTTCCATATTTCCCGGCCCGGCTTGCCCAGCAGTCGGCCAGCCCATTCTTCACTCCTGGTAGCGAAATCATAGGCGGTCTTCAGTCCGTGTTTCGCGAGCAGGTTGACCGTGTTGGGTCCGAAGCCCCACACCTTTTCCAGCGGCGTCCTTTGCAGGAACAGGTGAATGTGGCGTCCCTCGACTGCCGTGAAGCCGTCCGGCTTTCGGAAGCGCGATGCCAGCTTCGCGAGGCTTTTCGAGAGGCTCAGCCCGGCGGATACTGTTATGTCCAGCTCTTCGTGGATTTTTTTGCGGATCTGCTCCGCGATCTGCTCATATGAGGCGCGAAAGAGGCGCCGCAGCCCGGCAAGGTCGGTGAAGCCCTCGTCAATCGAGTACTCCTCCACAAGCGGTGAATAACGACGCATTATCACGAACATGCGTTTCGAAAAGAGGCTGTAGGTTTCATAGTCGCCCGGCAGGATGACCAGTCCAGGGCATAGCTGTTTTGCCTTGAAGAAAGGCATGCAGCGCTGCACGCCCATGGCCTTCGCCTCATAGCTCGCGCATGAAACCATCCCCCGCTCCTTGCCGGTGACCACGGGCCTGCCCTTGAGCGATGGGTTGACCGCCTGCTCGACGGACGCGAAAAAGGCGTCGGCGTCAAGGTGAAGAATCGCCGATGGAAACGAGGATATTGTAAAAGGCGCGCTCATGGGATCAGTACTTCCTTATGACGGCGCGCAGTACCCCGCCGATGGTCAGCGAGCGGCTGGGTCTTATGCTTTTATATTTTTTGTTTGCCGGTGCGAGCAGCACGCCTTCTGCATCTTTCGTGAAATATTTTATGGTCCACTCGTCATCCACCTGCGCGACCACTATATCGTTCTGTTTTGGCGCGATCCCTTTCTCCACAAGAACGATGTCGCCCGGATGAATTCCGGCATCAATCATCGAGTCGCCGGAGACCGTGAGCATGAAAGTGGCTTCAGGACGCTGGATCAGGAATTCCTCCAGGTTGATGGTGTCGGCCAGTTCCTCTTCGGCGGGCGAGGGGAAGCCCGCCGTAACGAGGCCGAGCATTTTGAGCGAGCTCGTAAGCTGCGTTGTAGGCGCGAATTTGCCATGGTTCTTCCTTACGTAGCCGAGAGCTTCGAGTTTCACGAGCAGTCCGTGCACGGCATTCTTCGATTTGTATTCGAATATCTTCAGCATTTCGCTGTACGAGGGCATTCGGCCTTCAGTTTTCAGGAAGCTGCGCAAATTACGCAGCTTGCGGTGAATATCGGTTTTCCTGGGCATGACTATCCTCCCGTTCTTGATGTAAGATAGATAACTGAACGATCGTTCATAATCAAGAACAAACTTTTGAGCGGTGTGCTTTTCCCTTTAGCCGCACCCGCCATCCGCGGCTACGGAAGATATTGCTTTGCCTTTAGCCGGCCTCGGCGAGGCCGGCCGTTCATCAGGGACCGCGTGCAGCCCCAGTGGCACGAGCGTCCCGGCTCGTGATCGTGAACAAAAAATAGA
>CAYWJE010000302.1:0-3860 GCA_964458525.1 uncultured Verrucomicrobiota bacterium | reverse complement strand
GCGGGGATTGCCGTGGCGCGTGATTTTTCGCAAATAAAGCTTGTGTTTGAAAGAGTTTTGAATAATTATCATATCCGTTTCATGTTTTTGGAAAAAGTGTCCGGAGTAATATATGCCCGTTGAGAACAAGCAGGATAAGGAAGACGTCATTCGAGTTGACGGCGTGGTGGTTAAGGTTTTGCCCGCCACGATGTACCGCGTGAAGCTTAACGACGAGCCCGAAATTCTCGCCCACATCTCCGGCAAGATGCGCAAGCACTTCATCAAGATATCCATCGGCGACAAGGTGACCGTCGAGATATCACCCTACGATCTCACCAAGGGCCGCATCGTCTTCCGCCAGCGCTGATCAGGTCGTGCCTTACGTCAGCCCGTAGCGCCTGAGGCATTGCAGGAAGTCTTTCGGAAGCGGCGCTTCACACCTGATCGGCTCCGAGGTCACGGGATGCCTGAACTCCAGCCGGAAGGCGTGGAGCATCTGCCGCGGAATAGCTTGCTCGGTCCCGGATGCGCGACGGTTCCTGCTGTATGAGGCATCCCCGGCAATCGGATGCCGGATGGCGCTGAAATGTTTCCGGATCTGGTGCGTTCTGCCCGTCTTGAGCCTGACCAGGAGATGAGTAGCCTGCCTGTTGGAGTCCAGTACTCGCGCAAGGGTGAGCGCCGTTTGCCCATCTATGGGCCTGGTCAGGGCAAACTCTTTTTCCTCAATTTTTCCAAGAACTATTGCATGATAGCTCTTGCCGATGGAACGGCCGGCGAAGATGGGTATGATAAGTTGTTTGGCCTTCCTGTTGCGCGCGAAGATGACACAGCCGGACGTATCCCTGTCCAGGCGGTGCGCAGCCTCCGGCGCTTCATTCGGGGCAAGCTGGTCTGGCGTGTGCAGAAGCAGTTCTTCGAGACTGTCCGGCCCGTTGGTGTTGATTCCGGGCGGCTTGTTGAGGATGATGTAGTCGTCGTCCCGGTGGAGGATCATGGAGCGGTCGAGCTTCCGTACAGGCTCTCCAGAGGCGCATCCTTTTCCCTGCACCGGATCAATTGCCAGACGAACCTCGTCGTTCGCCCTGAGCTTGTGGCGCGCCATCCACACGCGGCGTCCGTTTACGAATACCCGCCGCGCGTCTATGTGCGCCTTGGCCTTGTTCCGTGACAAGCCCAGCCGGTGCGCTATGAAATCAATGAGCTCGCCGCCTGTCTCGGATGGACGAACCTGCATGGATGTGGGTTGATTCATTCCCGGAGCATAGCAGAGGATGCTCCGTTCCGCAAGGCCTTCGCTCGACCCCGCAGCAATTCGCCGGCGACCGCCAAATTTGTCTCGACGAGAACGACGCGGCGCACTATTGTATTTAAATTATCACATTGTTTTGCAGGAAAATGGCATGAGAAACCACAACAGAGGCTTCACACTTATCGAGATTCTGGTGGTCGTCCTCATCATCTCCATCCTTGCGGGGATCGTCGGGGTGGGGGTTCTGCGTCATCCCGGCGCGGCAAAGGTCACTGCCGCCAAACTTCAGATCAAGACATTCAAGAATGCCCTTCAATTGTACAAGATGGAGCAGAACCGGTTCCCGACCCAGACTCAGGGGTTGGAAGCCCTCTGCAGTAAGCCCGCGATTGCGCCAGTTCCGGAAATCTATCCGGATGATGGTTATCTTGACAGCAGAAATCTTCCGAAGGATCCGTGGGGCCGGGCTTACATCTACATCGTGCCAGGCAGGAGTAATGAGCCCTATGAGATTATATCATACGGCAGTGATCGCGAGCCGGGCGGAACTGACGATGCATCCGATATTTCCAGCGCCGACCTCTGATGATTTCCACTCTGCATGCGCAAGGCGTTCACGCCATGAATAATACAGGCTTTACCCTTATCGAGACCTTGGCGGCCCTGGTAGTCCTTGCAATAATGGCGCCTGTGCTGATCGAGGCGCGCATTCTGGCGACGAGGACGGAACAAATGACGAGCGCGGCCGAGAACATTTCCCTCGAGATCGAGAGGGCCGTCGTGGAGTCGGTCTGCGGACCCTCCGCCACGAACCAGCCGGAAGATGCCCGTTTCTCCTGCAGCATATCCAGGCATGCTGTTGATGATGTAGAATCGATGACGGTTTTTTATGATGCCGGCATCGAGAAGGCCGGCATGGCGCGCAAAATATCCAGGTGGGAGCTTGTGTCAGCCGGGAGGCCTTCGTTCAAGGTCGAGATCTTTACCCGCCCATTCCAGGAATAGATGCCTCTGTTTCCTGCATGGCTTTTGGCGGCCCCATAACCTCACGAAGCACCATTGCGCGGCGCCAGTCCTCAGGGCTGTTCATCGCCGCGATCCATTTCCGACGCTGCGCCTTCTTTCTCCTGCTTGCATCGTAATCCATTTCCTCACGGTGAAGCTGCGGGGCGGGAGTTTGGATCTTCTTCGGATTTCTTTCTTTTTGAGATTTTACGGCGGAGCTTGCTGCGGCAGATGCCGCCAGCCTGACTTTGAGCGCCTGCACCTGCGCGGCGGATGGGGGCGGCGCCGGCCGCGGTGCTTGTAAAGGCGGTTCGTATGGCTCGGATTCTGCTTCCTGCGCGGCCCGCCCTGAGAGCTGTTGCAGGAATTCATCAAGTCCCGTGGCGGGCGAGCCGTCAGCCGGCCCCGACCTGCCTTTCCTTGAGTTCTTGATGAATGCCTGCACCACTACCCAACCGATGGCCAGTATTATCCATATGATGGCCTCGGCTCCGCTGGCGAGTATGGGCTTGATTAAGTTCATGGTGCTGTCCGTGGCTGTGGCGCGCGCCCGTCCTGCGCGGGCGCGCGGCTTGATCAGGTTAACGCATGGCAGTGTCGGATCACAGCTTCGGCTGCTGCTTTGATTCCGAGTCCTCGCCTGCTATGGACTCGCGCATGGATGTGTCTGCGATTACGTTCTGCATCCGGAAATAATCCATCACGCCAAGCTTGCCTTCGCGCAGGGCCTGCGCCATGGCCTTCGGAACCTCGGCCTGCGCCTCGACGACCAGCGCCTGCATCTCCTGCACACGCGCGCGCATTTCCTGCTCGGCGGCCTGCGCCATAGCCCTTCGACCCTCGGCTTCCGCCTGGCGCATCTTCTTGTCGGCCTCCGCGCGCTCCGTTTCCAGTAGCGCTCCCACGTTCGCGGCGTTCGCCATGCCGGCGACGCTGATATCGGCAATGTCAATGGATACAATCTCGAACGCGGTCTGGGCGTCCAGGCCGCTGTTCAGGACCTTTCGGCTGATTCCATCAGGATTTTCAAGGACGTCCTTGTAGGAAACAGCTGATCCGATTGCGCTTACGATGCCCTGTCCCACGCGCGCGATGATCGTTTCCTCCGTCGCGCCGCCGACCACCTGGTCAAGGTTCATGCGCACCGTCACGCGTCCCTTCACAAGCAGACGTATGCCGTCCTTTGCAACGGCGTCAAGCATTCCGCCGGCCGTCTTTTCCGGGTCGGGACAGTCAATGACCTTCGGATACACGCTCGTGCGAACGGCGTCGAATATGTCGCGTCCGGCCAGGTCAATGGCGGCCGCCCTTTGAAAACTCAATTCGATGTTGGCCTTGTCGGCCGCAATGAGCGCCTGAACAACATTTATCACGTTGCCGCCAGAGAGATAGTGAGCTTCTAGCTCGTCAGTGCTGATATCCAGGCCGGCCTTGACTAGACGGATTCGGGCGTCCACAACCAGATCCGGCGGTACGCGCCGAAGCTTCATGCCGACCAGCGAGCCGAGTGATACCTTCGCACTTGACATGAGAGCCCGTATGTAGACCTTGAGGAAATAGATCACCACGAAAATAAAAACAATGATCGCAATTGCCCCGATTGCCAGAATAAATTTCACCA
>CAYWJE010000301.1:0-3868 GCA_964458525.1 uncultured Verrucomicrobiota bacterium | reverse complement strand
GGCAAAAAATTCTTTTCCGAAAGGCAACCGAGCGAAGCGAAGGTTATCCTTGGAATATTGTAACAATCGACAATCGACAATCGACAGACGACAGACGACAGACGATCAGACGATCTAGACGCGATCCGCGACCGGCTCGCGAAAGCCAGGTTTCGCGTCCCCCTTCCATTCTTTCCTCATCTGTTCGGTTCTCTCGCAATATCTATCAATCCGAGCCTTCTGCAAACTCCCGCTGTAGACGTAGCCGACGGCCTGCCCATGTCGCTGTGCCACAAACGATACAGGCGGGCGCGGCGTCCTCCAAAACCAATCATCAACTTTCGGCTTCCTACATGGAGGGATGCGCTTTCACCAAGCGCTTCGCATGGCCGTCGCATCCGGCAGGAGGTTCCGCAAGAGACTCATCCGCTCATCTGAACGGGCAATGCTGACATGAACGTCACCCTCTTCATTCTCATGCTCTTCTTCTCCGTGTCCGTCCTGTCCGCCCAATAGTCCCCCGCGCAATCCGCGCCGAAGGATGCGTCATCCGATCCCTCCTCGAACGTGTCCCCCGCCGATCTTGCGTGGAAGGAGGCGCGCGGCGCGCTCGACGCCAAGGAGTTCCAGAAGGCGCAGCCTCTGTTCGATAATTTCATTAGACGTTACCTCTCCGACCCGCGCGCCCAGGAGGCGCGGGTGTATTCCGCCATCTGCGACTACCGGCAGAATCGGGTCGTGAATGCTCTGATCGCATGGAACCGGATCGTGAACATGGAAGTGATGCAGAAGCAGGCCTCACCCGCCCTCCTGCTCGGCCTCGACCAGCTTGCCGCGCATCACCGCTTGAAGGGGAAGCCGGAGGACTGGAAGAAGACGGTGGATCAGCTCTTCGACTCCTTTCCCGAAAACCCCATCACCATCCGCGAACTGCGGCTCTTCGCCCGGCAGTGCCTCATCAAAGGCGACTACGTTCAGGCTTTGGCGATCTATGAGCGGTTCGAGAAGTCTTTTTCCGCAGAGGACCGGCAGAGCATGGAACTTGCTCACGCGATGGCGGAGAGCGGAACAGACGGCTCGGCAATGGTGAAATCGGCAAACGACCGGCTTGAGCGGAATGAGCCGGAGCTTGCGGCGCGCCTGTATGGCGAGGCTCTGAAGCTGACCCTCCGGGATAATGAGAAACTCGAGGCGATGACGAAGCTGGGCTGGTGTCTGTACTTGCAGGACAAGCATAAGGAAGCCGAATCTCTGTGGCAGCAGGCGATTAAAGAGGGGCCCAAGGGGAATGAATGGGTGGGACAAAGCCGCTGGCACATGATTCAACTCCTTGCCGGCCCGCGCAAGCAGGAGAAGAAGGCGATTGAGCTGTGCGATGTGCAGGCGGCCGAGTTCTCCGGATCATTTCGCGGACGTCAGGCGGCTTTCACAAAGGCTTGGCTCCTCTGGTTGGCAAGGGATTGGGAAAAAGCGAAAAAAGCGTTTGATGAGCTGGCGCTTGGTTATCCGGAAGTGATGGAGCATGAGCCTATCCGTGACTACATCAGGGATTGCGAGCAGGGGTTGAACGCCCGGAAGTAGAATGGAAAACCGCAGAAGTATTTACCATGAAGGGCATGAAGATCATGAAGATGGAAGCAGCGCCGCTCTGATCTGGGGATATAACAAAATGTCCGACATCTATTTCAAATGCGAATGCGGGAAGAGCCTGGCCGTGGACGAGGCCGGGATCGGGCGCGCTGTCTCCTGCGTGGACTGCGGCAAGCCCGTCGTCGTCCCTGAGCCGGATCTGGAATTCGATTGCGAAGGCTGCGGGGCTGCGCTGCTTGCCCCGTTGTCAATATCCGGCGACCTGATCAAATGCGCTGTCTGCGGGCACCGAATGACGGCTCAATCCGTTACCCAAGCAGCATGCATTCATGCAGATGTAGGCCGGGATTGTATCCCGGCGTCTTCTTCTTCCGCATCCCGCGTCGCCTGTGACGCGGCACCCGTGATGGATTCGCTCATGCGACGCCACATGGAGTTCAAGGTTCTGCGCAAACCCGCTCAACGCGGTGTATGGGAAAGAGTCGGCCCGGCGTTGCCGACTTGGCTGCTGCGCGCGGCAGCGGTGTTCGCGGTGCTGGTTCTCGCCCGCGAGCTACTGCGCGACGTGTTCCTGGTAAATAGCCCGGAAAGCGAACAGATCGTAATGACCACCATGAAGGAACAAAATCTTGAGAAAGAAATTGACACGGATTTTGGAATGACTGCGCAAGGGGAAGCCATCAAACCGGAGCTAATTCCCGATTCCAAGCAGGAGATGGCGTTTTTCGCCGCAGCAGTCCACCCAGCCATGCCGGAGATTGAGATACGTGTCAGACCGGAAACGGGAACCGATCTCCCGGAACCGCTTGCCGTCGTTGACTCGGTCCCGCCGTCTTCAGAGACCGTCTTATCCGAAACCGCAGATTTAGCCGCAAAACTTACCGAGGCGCCGTCCGTCGAGAGCGAAGAGTTGAGGCTACTCCGTGAAAGGGAGGCGGCATTGCCGCGGGCGAGCGAGGAGAGATACACACTGCTGCGCGAGATTCATTTCAAGGAAAAGCCGCCCGCACTGCAGGAGTTGTTCCTCGATGCGCAGCGCCTGGAATCTCTCGTCAATTACAAGACCGGTCCGAACCAAAGAAAAGAGTTCTCCGACCAACTGCGGAAATGCCTGGCGCAACTTGAGAAATACACTCGCGAGCGCCAGGGAAGAGTTCTGGACGCCCATTTCTGGGGAACCTCCTATCTGATCATTTACGGACACGCCATACGCACGGCGCGGGACTATGACGAAGCGGAGAGGATTCTGCGCGCGGGCTGGAGTCTGACTGATGAGGTTGAGGATGATGGCCGTGGAACATTTGCGCGCGAAAGACTCGGGCTTGGTCTGAACATGGCGCAATCGTGGGTGGACAAGAAGACGCTTGAATCCTCAAAACTGTTCGATCAACTTGAAGCGATGGCGCTTGAGACTGGGCTTGAATGTGTGAGGGACATATGGGGTCCGCAGGCGCGTTCGCTGCATACCCGGTTCATGAAATACGCGGAGAACGTGCCTGACGAACAGAGAGATGAGTTCATGGCGAGGCAAATGCAACAGCTTGCGAGACACCTGCTCGACGATTCGACTCCCAAAAGGAACAGGGCCGCCGCCTTACGGGGCTGGATCGCGCTGCTCGACAAGCACGGCTCATTGACCGACGCCCTGCCAGTGATCGAGGAATGGGCCGGACGGTATCCGGATGAAGCGCTCGAAATGAACTACTATTTCGCGCGGCTGTGGGTGGAACTCTATGGGGAAGGCGACTGGGATAAGGCCGAAAGAACGATGCTGCTTGCCACGCGCGAAGCGCGAAACGGCGGCAAGCTCTTCGACCGGAACCACTATGCCGAGGTCATCAACCTTTTCTATGAACTCCAGTTTCAGCCCGGCTACGAGCTTCAGCGGCGCAGAACAATCAGGCAAAAGGCGGAAGTGGAAGACGGATGGCAAACCGCATCAACCAAGGGAAGGGGAAGATGAAAAGAACAGTTCCGATTCTGACTGGCATAATCTGCCTGGCAGGGATATGCTTAGGTGAAGATAAGACCGGCTCGCTGGTGGTCAGTCCCGGCAGCGACGTGAGTTGGCCTTGCAGCTTGAAACCGTTCGAGACGGCAAATCTTACTATTACCATAGCCGAGGTATCAAATTACAGAGTGAAGGAAGGATATCCGGTAGTCGTAATAACGAGTAATAACCCGAACTTCTTCTGGAGCGGAGGCTATTCCGTAGTGAATTCGGCATGCACATCTGCCGTGACTACGGTGAAGGTCAAATGTGAATGGGAGCCGATACCGGGAACTGGCGGAGGAAGCG
>CAYWJE010000300.1:0-3899 GCA_964458525.1 uncultured Verrucomicrobiota bacterium | reverse complement strand
ATTCAATTGTTCTTTCCTGGATGAACAACAATGGCCATGTCCGGCTGCGCAGGGCACTGGCTCTGACACGCGCCGCAACCGCGGCAGGCTTTCTCATTAACAACGGGACAGTTCACACCACCGTGCTCCTCGGACTCTATCGCCTGGTAGGGACAGAACTCCTGGCACACCATGCAGTAGTTGCCGTATTTCCACGCGAGGCATTTTTCGCGGTTAATGGCGGCATTGCCTATCACGTCGAGCCTCTTCTCTTCGAGCGTCAACCTCCGGATGGCGCCAGTGGGACAAACCTTTCCGCACTCGTTACACCATTCGTCGCAATAGCTGTTTCGAAAATCAAGTGTTGGCGAAAAAACGCCTGCAAGCCCGGTCTTGCCCAAGTCCGGAACGATTATATTCTGTGGACAGGCCCTGAAGCAGTTGCCGCATCTCGCGCACAGTGATCTGAACACATCCTCCCCGACCGCGCCCGGCGGCCTCAGCGCCCCAGCGGGGCGCCACGCACCGATCATCCGCGCTGCAGCGCCCGCCCCCGCCCCGCCGAGGAGGAAGAGGAATGTGCGCCTGCCAAGAAAAGAGCCGGTCCTCGCGTCAGTTTCAGCGCCAACCGCTCCTTCGCAGCCCTCCGGACGCCTCACCATCCGATTCCTCACAGAGCATTGCAGCCGTCCCAACTGCTCAAGCGATGCGCCCAGCGGACACAGGCGCTGACACCACGCTCCGGGCGCCAGCGCCGACAGGACTGCCACAATCACGAACACCAGCCCCGGCGCGAGTTCCTTCCATCCGCCGGGCAATCTTCTCACTGCGCCGAAGAAACCACTGAAAAACACCAGGGGATCAAGCCATAGGAAAAGCGGAAATCCTACGATGGCTCCGCCTATGCCGGCGACTACCAACCACACACCTACACGCGGCGCCCCGGAACGGGCGGTTTTCCGCCTGCCGTTCAGCCTGCCCATAAGCTCCATAAAGAACCCGGCGGGGCAGAGGTGGTAACAGAACCAGCGCCCCCTGAAAGCGCCAAGCAGCAGGAGCGGAAGGGCGATCAGCGATATCAGGGAAAAGGTCCTGTGAGTCGCTATAGAGCAGGCCGCAACAAACGGGCTGGCCGCCGGCAGCCACAAAGCGGAGACGAAGGGAAGCGCACCGGCAGCCGCAAGGACGCTCAAAATGAGGATTAACGACCGCAGAACTGTCCTTTTTCCAATGGTCATCATGTATTCAGGTGCACCACCTTCACCTTGTCGAGGTCGCCGCAGCCCACTCCCATGTCATGGGCATAACGTATATAGGGGATGTCAAACGGCGATTTATCAAAGAGGGTCGCGCCATACGCGTCAACCGCGACCGGATCAACGCCAAACACCAGCTGTTCCTTGGGAACAAGCTTGCCGGGCCCGCGCGGCCCGCCCGTCACCATGATGCGGATAGCGTCCAGAATTATCAGCGACGGTTTGATAAAAGTGCTGAAATCGGCTATGCACTGATGCAGGTCCGAGCGATGCCAGACACCGCGATCCTTCACCGACCCCATCCAGTTCTTCATGGAAAGGGTGAGACTTGCACCCCCGTGATTCTTTGCAACCGGAATGTTTATCAGTGTGTCGCAATCCATCACATCGCACACAACGTCCGCCTCCTTGAGATTTTTACCGGACGGTATCACCACACGCCTGAAATGCTTTGCATCAGAAGGTGCGTACATGCGTCCGCCAGCCCTCTTAACGGCCTCCTCGATGCCGTTCTTGACAAAAGCCGATTTCGCGGAAGAACATGGATTCTCCGGCACAACCACCTCTCCGGCGCCGGCATTGAGGCAGGCCTTGATGCATTTCTCCACCAGCTCGGGACTGGTGTTCGCGCCTATCTCCGGCTCGCAGGCCCATGCCGCGTTGGGCTTAACAACCAGCTTTTTCGCGGCTCCGGCAAACATACCCCACCCGCCCATTCTCTCCATACCGGCGGCCAGCATCCGCCCGATGTCGGCGCCATGAACAACAACCACCGTCGGCAAACCGTCGGCATCGCCAAGCAAGAGCCCCGGGAAAACCGCTCCAGCCGCCGCCGCGGCGGCCATTTTCGCCAGAAACTCTCTGCGTTTGATCTTCATATCCCCCCTTGCAAGCAAAAATGCAATTCCGCCCCGCCACAATCGGAAATTACCGTTAAATCGGCAATGATATACATACATCCTTGGAAATGTCAAAACAATCCGCTTTGAAATACGCGTTAAAAGTTCCGCGTAAGAAATTGTTGACAAGTCAGATCTGAAGCGAATATTATAGCTAGTATGGAATATTATAACAATCTGCAGACGATCAGACGATCAGACGATCAGACGGTCAGACGGTCGGTCAGTCTAACTGTAGACTGCGGCAGGCTGACAAGAGCCAAGCACGAAATCCCCCTTCCGTTTCCTCCGAAGCGATTCCCCCTGCTCATCTCCACTCTTCGCGCATGGCCGGCAATCTCCGCCGTTTCTTTTCCGTTCCCCTCTTCATGGACACGGCGGTCTCCGCCGTTCTGCATTTGTTCCGGCGGAGACCGCCGGCTCCATTTGGACACGGCGGTCTCCGCCGTTCTCCCTCCTTGCATGGATATGCGTCGTCTCGCCCATGGAATCGTGGATACGCAAGTCCACACTCCGCGAGGGATAACATGAAACTCCTGCTTTCCTTTCTCATCCTTCTCACGGTTGCCTTCCCTCTTGCGTTCTCCGACCCATCCGCTTCCGAGCTTTCCCCCGCCGACACGGCGTGGAAGAACGCGCGCGCCGCGCTTGATGCAAAGCAGTACCAGAAGGCGCAGCCTCTGTTCGATGATTTTATAAGACGCCATCTCTCTGACCCGCGCGCTCAGGAAGCGCGCATCTTCTCCGCCATCTGCGATTACCGGCAGAAGCGTGTCGTGAATGCTCTGGTCGCATGGAACCGGATCGTGAACATGGAAGTCATGCAGAAGCGCTCATCACCCGCGCTTCTGCTCGCGCTCGACCAGCTTGCCGCGCATCACCGCGTGGAGGGGAAGCCGGAGGACTGGAAGAAGACGGTGGATCAGCTCTTTGAGTTCTTTCCCGAAAACCCCATCACCATCCGTGAACTGAGACTCTTCGCCCGGCATTGTCTCATCAAGGGCGACTACGTTCAGTCGTTGGCGATCTACGGGCGGTTCGAGAAGCAGCTTTCCGCGGAGGACCGCCAAAATCTCAATCTTGCGCGCGCGATGGCGGAGAGCGGGGCGGACGGCTCGGCGCTGGTGAAATCGGCGAACGACCGGCTTGAGCTGAATGAGCCGGAACTTGCGGCGGGACTTTATGGCGAGGCGCTGAAGATGAACCTCCGGGATGACGAGAAATACGAGGCGATGACGAAGCTGGGCTGGTGTCTGTATCTGCAGAACAAGCACAAGCAAGCCGAATCTCTGTGGCAGCAGGCGATCAAAGAAAGTTCCAAGGGGAACGAATGGGCGGGACAAAGCCGCTGGCACATGATTCAACTCCTTGCCGGTCCGCGCAAGCAGGAGAAGAAGGCGATTGAATTGTGCGATGTTCAGGCGGCCGAGTTCGCAGGGTCGTTTCGCGGACGACAGGCCGCCTTCACCAAGGCGTGGCTCTATTGGGTGGCGAAGGACTGGGAGAAGGCAAGAAAAGCGTTCGATGAGCTGATACTTGGCTATCCGGAAGCGATGGAGCATGAGCCGATCCGGAACTATATCAGGGATTGCGAGCAGGGTCTTAACGCGCGGAAATAGAGCGGGAAAGAGCCGCGGAAGGAAATGGGTGAACAATGGAGCCGGCGGTCTCCGCCGGAATGAAACGGGTAAATAAGGCGACGAAATGTCGGACATCTATTTCAAATGCGAATGCGGGAAGAGCCTGGCCGTGGACGAGGCCGGGA
>CAYWJE010000299.1:0-3918 GCA_964458525.1 uncultured Verrucomicrobiota bacterium | reverse complement strand
AGGGCGTGACAGCTTGTCGCGCCGTCTCAAGCGGCCGGACTGGCAGTCCGGCCCTGCTCAGACCGTTTGCTGAAGGACCCGTTTTTCGAACCAGGCCAAAAAAAACCGTTTTTTCAAGGCGCGTCATGGTTTGGGAATTGGCGCGCGCATTGGGAGTCCGCCCATGGTTTGTATAGTCATGCTGCTGCTGTAGGTCGGCGGCTCCGCCGGCGGCTGTTCCGCGCTCTCGATTTTGGGCGGCGCTGGCGGCTGGGCCGGCTGAACAACGGGCGCCTCGGCGCGGGGCTCAAGTTGAACGCTCTTCTCGGGCGCGGTCGGCGACGCGTCGGGTTGAGCCGTGGACTCCGCCGATGATTCGGCCTGGCGCTGGGGAACCAGCGAAATCAGCTCTCTCCAGGAATGTTCCGCAACCTGCCGCTCCTGCGTAAGCTTCTGGAGGATGTCGTACGAAAGCCAGAACGCCCCGCCGAGGAGCAGAAGAAGGACAACCACGAACGCTAGAATGATTCGTATGAAATCATTGCGAACGCGCTGACGCTCGTTCTCGACCATCTGCTGGAGAATTCTCTTCAGCAGCTCCGCTTCCGGACTGCTCGAGGATGCCAGCGGCAGAATATCGTCCGGTTTGATATGCACAGCTTTGTTGTTCCTGGTGTTCATTGGTTCAAGGGTAACCTCGCTCCGACTCCCGACCTCCCGGAGAGTCGGGACTTCGAGGTCGGAGCCCTGTAGCTTTTAGACAGAGAAGACTGCTAGGTGTTGCCCTTTACTCTTGTGCAATACCCACCGGACGAACAATCATATCTCTGTCATCAACGCGCATAATACTTCTCAATGCCTATCCAACGCAAGACTTTTAACCAGGGATTACACGGAATACACGGATCAACGCAAGACTTTTTGACCACGGAATCCGTGTACTCCGTGGTTAAAACAATCCACTTTCCACGCATTTCAAGGAAGGGAAAAGACAACGGAGAAAATGAATTTAAAAATTCGCGCTTGAAATGCGCCGGTTCTTCTATATACTTGTCGCCAGCCTTTTCGAATCATACTCTGCACGGGTGGCGGAATGGCAGACGCGTTAGTTTAAGGGGCTAATGACAGCAATGTCGTGCGGGTTCGATCCCCGCCCCGTGCACCATTCCATCGAATCTACATCATGAACATCAGATCGGCGTAGGAGGGCAGGGGCCAGAGGTCCTCCGGCACCAATTCCTCCAGCCTGTCAGCGCTTGTCCGCAGCTCGTCCATTCTCCATATCATCTCCTCAGTCGATCCTTTCCTGGCCGCAGTCTCCAGTTTGGCGACCGATGCCAGCAGTTTTTCTGATGCTGAAGAGACCGCGTCGAGGAGCTTTTCGGCCTGAAGCGTCTTCTTTTTGCCGATAGCCTTGATAGCTTTAATTGTTTCGGCGAGGTCGCGCTGATATGCCAGGGCGGCGGGCGCGATCAGGGTGCGCGCCATCGAGGCGGCACAGCCTGCCTCTATGGTGATCACCTGTTCGTAGGTGTGCAGGTAGATCTCGTGCCTGGAGCGCAGCTCCCTGTCGGACAATACGCCGTATTTTCCGAAAAGGGCAATGGTCCGTTTGTCAATAAGGGCCTCAAGGGATTCCGGCGTGGACTTCAGGTTCGGGAGTCCACGCCTTGCCGCCTCCCTGAGCCAGTCGTCCGAGTAGCTGTCGCCGTCGAACAGGATGCGCTTGTGATCGGCCACTATTTTGCGGAGTATCCGTTCGAGAGAATCATTAAACGGCTTGTCGGCGGCGATGTCCGATTCGAGTTGTGAGCAGATATCGTCAAGCGCTTCCGTGACGATTGTGTTCAGGACTATAGTGGCCCCGGCGCAGCTCTGGCTTGACCCTACCGCTCTGAACTCGAATTTGTTGCCGGTGAACGCCAGCGGGGACGTTCTGTTGCGATCCGTGATGTCGCGGGGCAGGGTGGGAAGGGAGGACACACCGATCCGTATCCTGTTCATGGCGTCGGGGCCGCATCCCTTGATCCTGCCGTCGGCCCGCGCTCCGATCGCTATCTCGCCGATGATTTCGGACAACTGCTGGCCGAGGAAGATGGACATGATAGCCGGCGGCGCCTCGTTGGCGCCGAGTCGGCGGTCGTTGCCCGCCGATGCCACTGCGGCGCGGAGCAGCTCAGCATGGGTGTCCACCGCTTGAATCATCGCGCATATTATCGTCAGGAACCTGGCATTATCGAGCGGCGTGGTCCCGGGAGAAGTCCAATTGGCGCCATCGGGTCCATGTATGGACCAGTTGTTGTGTTTGCCGGAGCCGTTCATTCCGGCAAACGGTTTCTCGTGCAGCAGGCATGCAAGGCCGTGCCGATCGGCGACGTCGCGCAGTATTTCCATCTCGAGCATGTTATGATCAACCGCGAGATTCAACTCCTCGTAGATCAACGCTATCTCAAACTGGCCGGGGCAGACCTCGTTGTGACGCGTCTTGGCCGGTACGCCGCATTTCCAGAGCTCAAGGTCAAGCTCGTTCATAAAAGCCAGTACGCGGCTCTTGATCACGCCGTAATAATGATCGTCAAGCTGCTGGTGCTTGGCCGGCTTGATGCCGAACAGGGTGCGGCCGGTCTGGAGGAGGTCGGGGCGGGCCTGGTAGAACTTCCGGTCCACGAGGAAATACTCCTGCTCCGCGCCGAGTGTCGCGAACGGGCGTTCACGGGTGCAGTCCATGCCGAAAAGCCTTGCCAGACGGTAGACCTGTCCGGTCAGTGCGCCGAGAGAGCGGAGCAGGGGCGTTTTCTTGTCGAGCGATTCTCCGTGATAGCTCCAGAAAACGGTTGGAATGCAGAGGGTCGCGCCCGTCCTGTTTCTTTTGATAAAGGCGGGGCTCGTGGGGTCCCAGGCGGTGTAGCCCCGCGCCTCGAATGTGGCGCGCAGGCCGCCGGACGGAAAACTCGAGGCATCCGACTCGCCCTTGATCAGTTCGTTGCCTGAAAAGCGGCACACGGGGCCTTTAACCGGATCGAGCGCGAGGAAAGAATCGTGCTTCTCCGCCGTGGCCCCGGTCAGCGGCTGGAACCAGTGGGTGAAGTGCGTCGCGCCCCGCTCGGTCGCCCAGTTCTTCATCGCCTCGGCAACGTTATCCGCTATTTTAGGATCCAACGCCTTGCCACGGATTATCGTGGAAACCAGCGATTCGTATGCCGGAGCGGACATGTAGTCCTTCATCGTCTTCAGGTCAAAGACATTTTCCCCGAAAACATCGGATATGATGCTTGATGAAGCACGGGTTCCGCCCGAGGCGGAGGAACGGCGGAGACCGCCGTCTCCATTTCCTTGTTTCTCTTGGCGGCTTCCAGGGTTTGTGGCGCTAACCTTCCTCTTCATTGGATTTCTCCGGTAGACACATGGATTAAAAGATTCAACAAAATATACACGACGGACTCAGGGAAGCCAAGGAGAAACGGTTTTATTAAAATTGACGCTACTACTCTCGCGACAGGAGTTAGAATTCGAAGCGCTAGAGATTGGGGTCACGTCGAAACGGCGTGTTGCCCAAATCAAAAACGCGCCTTCGCCGAGATGCTTCGCAGGCCTGTCCTGAGCCTGGTCGAAGGGCTCAGCATGACAATTTCTTAGGAAAAGAAAGGGTGTTAAATGTGTCATTCCGAGCGAAGTCGAGGAATCTCGATTTGGGCAACACGCCGGAAAGCGCCGATTAAAACCGGCAGAGAGTAGAGAATGAAAGAGTCTTACGGTGAAGGCCTAGCAAGCCACACCGGCCCCGAGTCATGCGTTGATCTGCCGCGAGGCGATAGCGAAGCGTTGACAGGGGAAAGCATAGGCGGGCTATTGAGCTCCGAAAACACCACATTCCGAGTAACAGTGTAACAGTTTAGCGGATTCCGGCTTGATCATGAGGAGTCGGTTTTCGGGATAGCG
>CAYWJE010000298.1:0-3932 GCA_964458525.1 uncultured Verrucomicrobiota bacterium | reverse complement strand
AATCTAGACGCGAGCGCCCTCCGTGTCAATGTTTTGCAAGCATCACCTATTCTCATTCTGATTTTGTCCCATGCGACCTTGCGTCGCAGGAACGATAATGCTGTGCAAGAATTGCTTGTATTTGAGCGGTGTCTGCTATAAAGTACAGATTCGGATATTTAAGGCATATATTCAAAGGAGACGGCAAAATGGCTGATAAGAAGATGGTAATGATTGATGGAAACACCGCAGCAGCGAACGTGGCACACGCCACGAATGAGGTGATTGCCATATACCCGATCACGCCCTCGTCCAACATGGGCGAAACCGCTGATGAACTCAGCGCGGCTGGAGTGAAAAATATATGGGGCACGATTCCCTCCGTGGTGGAATTGCAGTCCGAGGGCGGCGCCAGCGGCGCTATACATGGCGCCCTCACTTCTGGCGCGCTTGCCACCACCTTCACCGCGTCCCAGGGCCTGCTTCTTATGATGCCCAATATGTTCAAAATCGCCGGCGAACTGACCAGCACGGTCTTCCATGTATCGGCGCGTTCGGTAGCCTGCCAGGCGCTTTCCATTTTCGGCGACCACTCGGATGTCATGGCAATCCGCTCAACCGGTTTCGCCCTGCTTGCTTCGAGCTCGCTGCAGGAGATTTCCGATTTCGCGCTGATCGCACAGGCGTCAACGCTGGAGGCGCGCGTGCCCTTCATGCATTTCTTCGACGGCTTCCGCAACTCCCACGAAATCCAGAAGATAGAAGAAATGTCGCGTGAAACGATGAAGCAGATGATCAGCGACGAACTCGTCATGGCGCACCGCGCGCGGGGGCTCTCCCCGGACAGGCCCGTCATCCGCGGGACTTCGCAGAACCCGGATGTTTTCTTCCAGGGCCGCGAAACAGTCAATGGCTACTACCTGGCCGCGCCTGGCATCGTCCAGAAGCAGATGGACAAGTTCGCCGGCATCACCGGCCGCGCATACAAGCTGTTTGACTACGTAGGCGCGCCCGACGCCGAAAGGGTGCTCGTGATAATGGGCTCCGGCTGCGAAACGGCGCACGAGACGGTGGAACACCTCGTGTCGAAAGGTGAGAAGGTGGGCCTTGTCAAGGTGCGCCTGTACCGTCCGTTCGATGTGAAGGCGTTCGTCGGGGCGTTGCCGAAGTCCGTCGCCTCCATCGCCGTGCTGGACAGGACCAAGGAACCTGGCGCTATAGGCGAGCCTCTCTATGTTGATATCCGCAGCGCGGTCGGCGAGGCGGTGAGCGAGAAATTGATGGAGAACTATCCGCACATACTCGGCGGACGCTACGGGCTGGGCTCCAAAGAGTTCACCCCCGCCATGGTCAAAGCCGTGTTCGACAACCTGCCGTCCGGCGGGAAGAAGGCGGGCATCAACCACTTCACGGTCGGCATTAATGACGACGTGACCCACACCAGTCTCAAGGTGGATAAGAGCTTCCATATCCCGCATGCCGGGCGTGTGCAGTGCATGTTCTACGGGCTCGGCTCCGACGGCACGGTGGGTGCGAACAAGAATTCGATCAAGATAATCGGCGAGGAGACCGACAATTTCGCCCAGGGCTATTTTGTCTACGACTCGAAGAAGGCCGGGGCGATCACCATCTCGCATCTCCGGTTCGGACCTGGCGTTATCCGCAGCCCGTACCTGTGCTCGAACGCCGATTTCATCGCGTGCCACAACTTCTCGTTCCTCGAGAAGTACGATATGCTCTCCGATGCGAAGGACGGCGGCGTTTTTCTGCTGAACAGCCCATATGGCGCCGACGAGGTGTGGGAGCGCATCCCGGACGAGGTGGCGCGGCAGATCATAGACAAGAAGATCAAGTTCTACATTATAGACGCCATTTCCCTGGCGCAGAAGCTTAAGCTGGGCGCGCGCATCAATACCATCATGCAGACGTGCTTCTTCCGGATTTCCGGGATCCTCCCGCCCGACAAGGCCATCGAGGCGCTGAAGAAGGCGGTCAAAAAGACCTACGGCAGGAAGGGCGAGGAAGTGGTTAAGATGAACTTCAACGCCATTGACGAGGCCATTTCGGGTCTCCACGAGGTCAAAGTTCCCGCGAAGCCAGCAGGTAAGCTGAAGATGCCGCCGGTCGTTCCGGATCACGCGCCGGAATTCGTGAAGAACGTTACAGCCGTGATCATGAGCCAGAAAGGCAATGACATACCGGTGAGCGGCATGCCTGCTGATGGAACGTGGATATCAGGCACGACGCGATTCGAGAAGCGCAATATCGCGATCGAAATTCCGCAGTGGGATCCGAATCTCTGTATTCAGTGCGGCCAGTGCTCGCTCGTGTGCCCGCACGCGGCCATACGCGTGAAGGTGTATGACGCCGCCCGCCTGAAGGGCGCCCCCGCGGAGTTCAAGTCCTCCGACGCGAAAGGCAAGGAATATGCAGGCATGAAATATACCGTGCAGGTTGCCCCGGAGGACTGCACGGGCTGCGGGAGCTGCGTCTTCAACTGCCCGGCGCGCGAAAAGGATCCCGCCACGAAGGCTGAGACAGGGCACCGCGCCATTGACATGGCTCCCCAGATCCCGCTGCGTAAACAGGAGGCCGCGAACTTCGATTTCTTCATGTCCATCCCGGACATGGATCCGCGGTTGTACAACCGAGCCACGATCAAGGGCAGCCAGTTCGTGCGTGCCATGTTCGAGTTCTCTGGAGCATGCGCTGGATGCGGAGAGACTCCGTACATCAAGCTGCTCACGCAGCTCTTCGGCGACCGCGCGATGATTGCGAACGCCACCGGCTGTTCTTCGATCTACGGAGGCAACCTGCCCACCACGCCCTACTGCAAGCGAGAGGACGGGCGCGGGCCGGCATGGTCAAACTCGCTTTTTGAGGACAATGCGGAGTTCGGGTTCGGAATGAGGCTCGCCGTTGATAAGTTCAGCGCCTATGCGCTGGAGCTCATTACAGCCGGTCAGGAGCGGCCGGATGCCGCCGCGTTCAAGGATCTGCTGATCGAACTACGCGCTGCCGACCAGTCCTCCCCCGCCGGGATCGAGGAACAGCGCGCCAGGGTCGAGAAGCTGAAGGAACAGCTCAAGAAGATAAAGGACTCCTGGGCCGCGCAGCTCGCCTCCGTTGCCGACTACCTGGTCAAGAAATCTGTTTGGGTGGTGGGCGGCGATGGCTGGGCCTATGATATCGGCTACGGCGGGCTCGATCACGTACTGGCCTCCGGCCGGAACATCAACGCGCTGGTGCTCGACACCGAGGTCTATTCCAACACGGGCGGACAGGCATCCAAGGCCACGCCCATGGGCGCCGTCGCGAAATTCGCAGCGGCCGGAAAGCCCTTGATGAAGAAGGATCTTGGCATGATGTCCATGACCTATGGCAACATATATGTTGCAACGGTGGCCATGGGCGCGAACCCGAATCAGGTGGTGAAGGCTTTCGCGGAGGCGGATGCCTATGACGGACCCTCCATCATCATCGCCTATTCAACCTGTATTGCTCACGGGATAGACATGCTCAAGGGCCTGGCCTACCAGAAGAGCGCTGTGCAGTCGGGCCGCTTCCCGCTGTACCGCTACAACCCCGATCTCCTCAAGAAGGGCGAAAACCCGCTGAAGCTCGACAGCAAGGCGCCGACGATGAAGTTCAGCGAGTCAGCCATGAAAGAGAATAGGTTCCGGGTTCTCAAGCAGATGAATCCGAAGAGCGCCTCGCGCCTCATGGACCAGGCGGACAAGCTGGCTGCGGCCAAGTACGATCTCTACCAAAAGTTGGCCGGCCTCGCGCCCTGCTCGGGTGAGCCGCCTGCCGACGGCGCTCCCGAATGAGCGCGTTAGGAAAATGAACGGCGCCGGCCCTCCCCCGCGGGAGGGCCGGCAAGCCGCATCGTGTGGCATAGGCCTTAAAATGTGTTTGCCTGCTGAATTGAGTCGAGCCCGGGCGTTTAGTTT
>CAYWJE010000297.1:0-3942 GCA_964458525.1 uncultured Verrucomicrobiota bacterium | reverse complement strand
TGACACACTTAACACCCTCGCTTTTCCTAAGAAATTGTCATTTGGGCAACACGCCCTAGAGAACGAATTATTGCCGCTCTTGATCTAAGGCCGATTTCCGGGCGCGTGCCCCATTGGCGATCATAATTGGAATTACCTGGAGGAGAATCTTGAAATGTTGACAACACGAAGCCAGGAGTGCTATTCTGTGCGCGATGAAGACAACACTCCATCTTGATGCCGAAAACGAAATAAGCGGGGAGTGGATGGATTGGTATAAGCTCTCGCCTCGCGAAAGATGGGAGTGGAGTCAAAGGTTGTGGCAGTTCTATATCGAAGCGGGAGGCAGTCTTGATTCCGAACCCGATACGCAAAGTCCTTTCAGCTTTCTGCATGAACGGTGTGCAGTCGCTGCTGATGGGAGGACAGGCGTGCATCTTGTACGGCGCTGCTGAATTCAGCAGGGACAGCGATTTTGCCATCTTGGCGGATGCCCGGAACCTGGAGAACATTCAGCGTGCCCTGGACTCTCTTGATGCGAGCGTGATAGCATTGCCCCCTTTCGAGCTTGAATACCTTCGCCGAGGTCATGCTGTTCATTTCCGCTGCATGCACGCCGATGTGCGCGGAATGCGCATTGATATAATGTCGAAAATGCGAGGGGTGGCTCAGTTCCCGGATCTCTGGGCGCGCCGCACATCGGCCGACCTTGGAGCCGGCTTGGTCGTTGAAGTGATGAGCCTGCGTGATCTTGTGACGGCTAAGAAGACGCAACGGGACAAGGACTGGCTTATGTTGCGCCGGCTTTTGGAAGCCGATTTCTTCGGATGTAAGAAACCTGATGCTGCGAATATCCGATTCTGGCTCCTTGAAATGAGAACAGCCTCGCTTCTGCTCGATATCGCGAAGCGCTTTCCATCGGAAGCAGCGAGCGTCGCCGGAAGCCGGGCGGCGGTTAACATGGCATTACGCGGCGATATGGGCCTTGTCGAGCAGGCATTAAGGGACGAGGAAGCAATTGAGAGAAAGCTGGATTTCGAGTATTGGGCGCCGTTGCGCGAGGAGCTTGAATGTATGCGGCATGGTCTGCTTCAAGATCGCGGACTCAAGTGATGTGCGCATTGCAAAACTGAAAGAGACCTGTCTTTCTGCCTGATTACAGAACCACTCGCGCCCCGTCGGCAGGTTTTATAACCAGAACATCGCAGGGCGTCCCGATTTGTTTCATGTATTCGCGGGCAATCTTTTCCGCTGCTTCAGAAGCATCCGCCGGATTCACGAGAATCACCGCGCTGCCCCCGAATCCGCCGCCTGAGAGGCGAGCGCCTGCGACGGTCTTTAACTTTCCCGCCTCCTCCACTATCACGTCGAGCTCGGGACAGGAATTCTCGAAGTTGATCCGCGAGCTTTCGTGCGACTCGAACATGAGTCTGCCGAATCCGGCAACGTCACCCTGTGCCAGCAGCTTCCGGCCTTCTATGACGCGATGATTCTCGCCCACAACATGAGCGGCACGCCTGGCAGTGACGGGATCCAGTTCATCCCTGAAACGAGAGAATTCTTCGGGCGATACGTCCCTCAGCGCCTTGACCGGGTGATCGAGTTTTGACGCGAAGAAGACGGCGGCCTGTTCGCACCGCGCGCGCCGTTCGTTGTATTCCGATTCCACGAGGTTATGTTTGACCCGCGTGTTCGCGATCAGGAAACAAGAATCGCGGCCGAGCGGCGCGGTTTCGATATCCAGCGACCTGAAATCACAGAACACCAGCTTGTCATGTCTACCGAACAGGCTGGAGACCTGGTCCAGCAGTCCGCACTTGGTGCCGACGAATTCATGCTCCGCCGCCTGGCAGATCTTTGCCATCTCCAGCGGTTTGAGTTCCATCCCAGCGAGCGTGCAGAATCCGAGCGCGCTGGAAACCTCCAGGGCGGCGGAACTCGACAAACCGGCCGCCATTGGTATGTTGCCGGCGAAGGTGGCGTTGAAGCCCTGGCTGAACTTGTCAGGATCGAGGCGGGCCAGGCCGGCGAGCACGCCGAGCACGTAGTTTGCCCACACGGAATTATCGAGCGGCTGTGGCATGGGCAGGTTCGCCGAAACTTCGTCCCCGGTATCGAGAGCGGTTATGACGCAATGCCGGTCATCGCGCCGGCTGAAAGCGGCGGCTATGCCGAGGTCAATGGCTGCGGAGAGGACGAACCCTTCGTTGTAGTCCGTGTGGTTTCCGAGGACCTCGACGCGGCCCGGCGCGTAGGCTGCGGCGCACGGGGGTTCGCCGAAACGTTCGGTGTGTGCTTTGCGGATTCGGTTGATGAGTTCGGGATTCATAATATCATCCTGCTACTCAGCATTCAGAATTCAGGAGTTAGAATAAGTTTCACCATGAAGGGCATGAAGAGCATGAAGCAGTGGGTCAGTGAATTAGTGAAGCGGATGCCTGGTATTCCCACTGACTCACTGACCCACTGATTCACTGACTTACCTCCCCCCCCTCCTCACTGCCTGATCAGGGTGAGCAGCTCTTCGCACCGGCGATCGAGCAGTTCGCGGCTCTTTGCCTCCATATTCAGGCGCACGAGCGGTTCGGTGTTCGAGGATCGTACGTTGAACCACCAGTCGGCGAACTCGACGCTTACGCCGTCCATCTCCAGCATCTTTCCGTCGGCATATTTCTTCCTGATACGATCGAGAACAGCCCCCGTATCCTTGACCCTGGAGTTGATTTCGTCGGTCTTGAAATACCGGCGCAGTGGCTTAATCAGTTCGGAAAGCGGCTTGTCGGAAGCGCTGAGGAGATTGGCCACGTGCAGCACCGCCATGGCGGAGCTTTCGGTGAAATAGTTGTTCTGGAAGTAATAGTGTCCCGACATCTCCCCGGCGAAGATGGCTTGCACGTCGCGCATCTGCTGCTTGATGAACGCGTGGCCGACCCTGCACATGCGCGGCTCGCCGCCACTCTCACGGATGGTTTCTGCCACCGACCAGCTGCTGCGGAGATCGTAGAGCACGATTCCCTTCCTCTTCTTCAGAATGCTCTGCGCGACGAGCGCCGTTATCATATCCATTGGGATGATTTCGCCCTTTTCATCCAGAAAGCCGACGCGGTCAGCGTCGCCGTCGAAGGCTGCGCCGAAGTCGTACTTACCGGAGCGCACCTTTGCCTGGAGGTCCTTGAGAGTCTCGGCCTTGAGAGGGTTGGCTTCGTGGTTCGGGAAAGATCCGTCGAGCTTCTCGAAGAGCGGGTCAATCTTGATGAGATCACGCAGCGGCGTCGCCTCGATGACACCCATGCTGTTTGCATAATCGGCTGCTATATGAAGGGGTCTCCGGACGGTAGCCATCTTCTTCACATTCGCCGAGAAGTCCGGCAGGATGTCAACAGTCGTGATGCTGCCCGGGTTTTCCGGTTTTGGGGCAAAAGCCTTATTGAGGACAATCTGCTCGATCTCCCTGATGCCCGTGTCCCCGCTGATGGGAACCGCCTGGGCTCGGCAGAGCTTGAATCCGTTCCATTCGCTCGGATTATGCGAGGCTGTGACCATGATGCCGGCATCCGCGCCGAGCTTGCCGTTTGCGAAATACAGCATGGGTGTGGAGCAGAGCCCGAGGCGGATGACTTCCGCGCCCTGCATGGTGATTCCTGAAGTAAGCGCGTTGAACATCGCGTCGGAATGAAGACGCGTGTCCTGGCCGACCACTACTTTTTTGCATTTCAAAAGAGTCACGAAAGCGCGCCCGATATCGCGAGCCAGGTCCTCCGTAAGCGTTTTCCCCACGATTCCCCTGATGTCATAAGCCTTGAAGATGCTATCCATAATGATTCTCCGTGATGTGTCGTTTTGTCCGAAATCAATGCCACTCTGTTTCCTGTCTCAAGCTTGACAAATGTCGGCTTCCGGCGCAAGATAGAATGCAAGAGAACTTATAATCAGTCCTTGAAAAAGGGTGTCAAGAAAAAAGAT
>CAYWJE010000296.1:0-4015 GCA_964458525.1 uncultured Verrucomicrobiota bacterium | reverse complement strand
AAGAGGGGACGCTCACTCTGGCATTGGCCCGCGTAAGGGGGCTTGACCCGACGTCCAGCCGTCGTGCCATTGTCCGGCTCAGTCATGATCAAGCCGAATGGCTGATGTTGCTTGATCGGGCTTCTTCAGCGCTTTTCGACGAGAATGTCGGGAATACCGCTCTGTTTGAAAGAGCGCCGCTGAAGATCGTCGAGGACGTTGAAGATCTGAAGAAGGAGTTTACAGCAGAATACAGAGATTCAACGTATTTAAAACTCATTATCAATGATCCGGAAAAGGCGTTTCTTGATGCAAAGTTCCCTTCATTCAATTCTCTTGGCGGATGGGCTTCTCATGGATGGGGCACATTTGCCAGAATAGGATTGAATAATTATATTATCAGGATGGTTAATAAAAATGATAAACCCTGGCATCAAATCAGCGAGTTTACGCGGCTCAGCCCAATGCATTCTTTCGGTGATTGCGGAAAGATGCCGATGCCCCAGATAATAGAAGGCATGCGCAAACTTGCGCATTTGTATCCAACGCATTCCGCGGGATTGATCGCGCGATATAATGTGCTGCTCTGGGATTTGCATCCTGAGAATTATGCCGCAAGCAGGGATGAACTGAGCGCTATCATCGCAACACTGAATCTTGATCGCTCGAACATCCATGCAGAGAAGGCCATAGCGGCTATGCGGGGCACATTAGCATCGCTTTCTGTAGCTACAGGCAAGTCTATTGAATCATTATCGGATAACTTGTTGTTCAGCGGAGTTATTTTTGTCTATGCCCCCGGCACTCTTTACACGGGCATAGAATATTGGGGATTGTGTCCGGACGCTTTTGGCACACTGAAATGGGAAGCAACGGGAATTAATGATGTTGAACAAGCATCAATCGTTTATCTGTATCTGTTGCCTGAAATTCTTGGAAAACCTGCGGCGGTCACCGATCCGTTGATCAAAACCAGGTTCATATTGGATAATGCGCCCACTGCGGACTTTGCAAAACGGCTTGTTGTCATGGGAATCAACAGATGTATGGCCGGTTTCATGGATGAGGCAGAACACCAAGAGTTCGCTGATTTATGCGAAGACTATGCGGAGGTGTTGATAGAAGTCTTTAACGATCCGTCTTCGCGGTCATCATCCGATGTTTCGATATGGGTGGAACCGTTCTTCGGAGGAGGCAATCTCAGACAAGCATATTGGCTACCGGAATCTACTCAGGAACGTCTAATAAAAATTACTGACAAACTTCAGCGCGCAATTATAGATGCATCTACAGGCATTCATAAAGACGATTATTATTTGCTCTCTTTCATCAACAGAGCTGGCTGGGGCGAACAATTGACGGAGCAAGAGATGTTGGAAGGCGTGGAGAAAGAATGGCGCATTGACTCTTCTGATAAGCGCAGACACAGTGGTTATCAGGCAAAGGAGCTTTCTAAATACCTGGAATGGAAGAAACCTCGTGTTAACGAAGATGAATGGATTAAAATTTGCCGCGAGACATATCAACGATCACATTCTTCTGGCAAAGAATGGAGTCATATTCATTGGAAGACCCATTTTTATGCATATCTCGGCTTTGAAGCATTTGTCGGCGGCGCATATGACCTTGCGCGTGAGATTCATTCGGAGATTGCGAAGGATGAGTCTGATTTCCGTGCCCATGCTTTCTGTATGCTTGTCTTGGATGCTCATCGCAGAGGCGATCTTCCCGGCGCTTTCCGGCTTGCTCAACACGGCGTCAAGATTATCAAAGATTCAGATGGATTATTCCTGAACAAGGAGGTGAGATCAACCTCTTGGAGCAGCACAGGATCTCGAGGGGGGGATTGGCTCCGAGAATTCATAGCCGCCGTCCGCGCCGACCCAGCTTTGCCGTATGTTTCTCCTTTCAGAACGACCGAAAAGGGCTTCCAGAAGACACGCCGTGATAGTGAGAAACCGCCTCCTTTGACTGAAGCTGATGTCGCGCCAACGCTGGGGCAGGATTGCCGTGTTCCGGGAATGACGGCTGTCATGAAGTGGCTCGACGCTGCAACATGCGAAATAGGATGCGGCGAATGGATGAACAACAAGCCCGTGACCAGAGTCACGTTGTCGAGGGGGTTCTGGATTGGAAAATATGAAACCCGCGTTGAAGATTGGCTTCGTTTGATGGATCATAATCCAAATGATGTGCAGAACGACCTCGCTCTGCCAGTTGAAAACGTTTCATGGTTCGAGGTAATGGAGTTCTGCCGCTTGCTGACTGAACGGGAAAAGACAGCCGGCCGACTGCCGACTGGTTACGTCTATCGTCTGCCTACTGAAGCCGAATGGGAATATGCCGCGAAAGCCGGCTCCACGAACAGCTGGAGCACGGGTATGACGGCGGCAAATATCGGACAGTATGCATGGCTTTCCGGCAACAGCGGAGGCAGGCTTCATCCCGTCGGCAAGAAACTTCCCAACGCATGGGGGCTGTTCGACATCTTCGGCAACGCGGGAGAATGGTGCTTTGACCGCTACGGCCGCCTCCCCGGCGGAGAAGTCACCGATCTGCGCGGGCCGTCGAGAAACGACACCACAGTGATGGAACGCGGCAGGGTGAGCCGCGGCGCCGACGTGATGTCCAATCCCGGCAATCTCAATTGGCGCAGTTGTTCTGACCCGTCCTTCAGCGGAGAACTGGCTGAAAATCGCGGCTTCCGCCTCGTCCTCGGACCGGACATCGTGGGCGAGTGATCGCAGGGTTGCTCATCAAGGGCGTGTTGCCCAAATCGAGATTCCTCGACTTCGCTCGGAATGACACACTTGACACCCTCGCTTTTCCTAAGACATTGTCATTTGGGCAACACGCCGTCAACCTTACAAAAACTCGCCAGATCCGCATTCAACCAACCTCACGGGAAGCGATCTGTACATTTCAGATCAATACGCGGCTCCGACGGGTGTCATGTCCGACCCACCCCACAAAGATCCCCATGTCAGGACATCGCCCGCAAGCGACCTTATGTACCAACTCCCTGTGCTTGCGTTGAACACGGCCAGGTCTCTGCACCCATCCCCGTTGTAATCGCCCGACACAGGCACCGCCCCGGCCCAGCCCCACGCAACCTCCCATGCAATGAGGGAAGAACCGGAAACTGAACGAATATACCAATCTCCTGTGGCACTGTTGAATACCGCGAGATCGTCCACACCGTCACCGTCGTAATCTCCCGGCACGGGCACCGCTCCGGCCCAGCCCCACGGGACATCCCATGCAATGAGGGAAGAACCGGAAACTGAACGAATATACCAATCTCCTGTGGCACTGTTGAATACCGCGAGATCGTCCACACCGTCACCGTCGTAATCCCCCGGCACAGGCACCGCTCCGGCCCAGCCCCACGGGACCTCCATTGCTATCGGGGTGCCTTCGGCTGAAAGAATATACCAATAGCCGGAATCTTCATCGAACACCGCGAGATCGCTTGCGCCGTCCCCGTCATAGTCGCCCGGCACAGGCACTGTGCCCGCCCAGCCCCATTGAGCACCCCACACAATGAGGGATGAACCGGAAGCGGACCGGATATACCATTCCGCCGTGGTGCTGTTGAATACCGCGAGATCGTCCACACCGTCCGCATCATAATCGCCCGGAACCGTTAGCGCTCCGGCCCAGCCCCACTGCTGTGCCCAAACCGATGTCTGGCCGGTCTGGAGACCGTACGCATACCAGTTGGCGGCGCTGTTATCGAACACGGCCAACTCGCTTACCCCGTCGCCGTCGTAGTCATTTCCGCCATGGCTTATCGGAAAACCATAATTTGCTATCTTGGCCTGCATGGCCGGAGTTAGCTTCACGACAAGCTCGGCGTTATAGGTATGCGATGATGTGTCATCGAAGGACAGTCGCCCAAAAAGTCGCTCGACGGCAATGCCATAGCCGCGCGACTTCCACGCAGGTGAATTTGTCTCGACCTCCGGATCAACACAGGTCGTCAGGATGGAGATGCTGTTGTCGCTGTTGCGGCGGATATCCCACGTGCGGAACT
>CAYWJE010000295.1:0-4028 GCA_964458525.1 uncultured Verrucomicrobiota bacterium | reverse complement strand
ATCATGTTCCAAGCTACATGCAGGAACACCGATAAAACGATCAAGACAAACGCAATTAGCGACATATCAGTGCTGCCTGTAACTCGCTTCACGGAAAGCGACGGTTCAGCCTTTCAGCGATTTCAAGGCTGTTTTCGCCTGCGGCCTTGGCCTCCTCTGCCGCCTGTTTGTCGCGCTGGCCGCGCCTCTTGTTACTGTGCCACCCGTAATACAGGACAAACAGGGAACTCTTGCCGGAGATGTGCTGGATTATGGCAGCGATGAAATCACACGGGCTGAACACCTCGAAGTTGCGGTGAATCTTCTCATTCATGCCGGAGCGATAGATGATCGAACCGGTCTCTCATTGAAACGCTGCGAATCAAGCACGACCTTTAGGCTGTCGCCTGAATCTGATTCTTCTATACTGCCCGGTCCATTTCCTGAACTGCGAACGCCCTCAGTCATGTTCGGGAGATATTCGGACGATCTGGCAGTCGTGCGGCTGAAGCGGACCGCTGTTGAGAATGCGATTGTGCGTTCCCAGGTCCTTACCCGTCCAGAGATCGGCAACGCGGCAGAGCCTGCGGTCATGCAGATGAAGTTGCTCCCACGCGACCGGAACTTTGTCCTGCGGATTCTCGTGCAGATTGAAGAATCCGACCGCGATGTCGCCGTTGGCAAGCGGCTTCACCCAGACTTCAGAGCGGCCGTGATTCCCGAGACAAACCGCCTGTATGCCCAGCGGATCCTGGTTGACGGCGATCAGTTCCCTGTTGAGAAGAATGCTTTTCGTACCATCGTCCATGTTGCGGACGTCGCATCCAATCATGAGCGGGGCGGCCTGCAGGCACCAGAGGGAAAAGTGGGAGCGGTACTCCGCGTCGGTGCAGCCCTGTGTTGCGACATTTCCCCGATTGCGCATGCCGACCACAAGCATGTCGGGATCGTTCCAGCCGTTCGGGTGGCCCCAGGGATGCAGGTCCTTCTGCTTGCGGAACCCGAGATTGACGATGCTCTCCCAGGAGTCGTTAATGTCGCCAGTGGTGCGCCACATCTGGCCGCCCACTGAAGCGCCCCAGGTCCAGACATCCTTTACGCCCCAGTTGCACAGGCTGTAGAGAATAGGCCGCCCGGTCATGCGCAACGCCTGTCCCATGCGCGCATAGGCCGATCGAACGTCTGCTCCGGGCGGGAAATAGCAGTGATCGTATTTCAGAAAGTCCACGCCCCAGTCAGCGAATGTCTGCGCGTCGATCTCCTCGTAACCAAAGCTGGCCGGCTTGCCTGCGCAGGTGTGCGTACCGCTACAGGAGTAGATCCCGAATCTCAGCCCTAGGCCATGAACGTAGTCGGCGAGGGCCGGGATTCCCTTCGGAAACTTTCCGCCATCCCACGTCAGCTTGCCATCCACTCGTTCGTCGGCTTCCCAGAGGTCATCGATGCAGACATATTCGTATCCGGCGTCTTTCAAGCCGATCGCGACCATTGCGTCAGCCGTCGTACGGACTACGTCTTCATCAATTGCCGGGCCAAAAGTGTTCCAGCTATTCCAGCCCATCGGCGGAGTCGGTGCAATCATGTCATCTGCCTTTCCTTAATCGAACGCTGCGAGTCACCGGGCAGCGGAAGACGCGCTCGGCGCGGCTTTTGCTGGTACGGTGGACACAGCTAATTCGGCTGTTGATTTCCCATTAATCTTCTTTAATTTTCTAAACTTATAATCAACCAAGCGGTCAATGGGGAGGCATATAGCAAGTGCGACACCAATGACCAATAGAACAGCAACGAGATCATTTTCGATGAGAAAAAGGGAAATCCACGTACGGCAGCCAGACAGAAGGCCAGCGGCGGCAAGGGTAATAGTGTAGCGCCATGTCCATTCTAATTTGGATTTCTCCTCACATGTCGGGCACGTGTGCTTGCCGAAGGGGGCCATTATGTATCGTTTCCAGGTTAGGGGGAACTTTGAATTACAGTATGGGCATTTCATATTGTTTTCGCCGAACGAATAGCCTTGCATCCTAAGTGTTGCGAGTATACCGCGTCGGCATGGACATACAAGCTATTTTCTTGCAGCATTTGGGGCGGGCAAGAATGAGTTGTCGAAGATCCGCCTGCGGAGGAAAAGGAGCCGCAATGGCTATGGGCTAAAGCGAGGGCATCGCCTGGCGCGGCAATGCGGGCCACGCATCGGTTCTTGAAGCGGCGGGGAGTGCGGAGGCTGGCGAAAGAGTGCTTGGTGAGGAGCGCACTGCGGACGGGAGGCAGCGCAACGGCATCTTTTAGCATTTCCTGCATGCCGGCAGGTATGGGTTTTACGCTCACGGGCAGAGTCCGGCGGTTCCGTTCAACGTGGAATCAGTCATCCAAAGTCACCGCGACATTTTGTTTCAGGAGCATGCCAGATGCGAGGGGGCGGTGATGATCCATCTGCAATTCCGCGGAGCTAACGATGTTTCAGCTTGCGCCACAATGTTGTGGGACTGATTTTGAGAATCTGTGCCGCCTTGCTTCGGTTGCCGTCTACAGATTTCAAGACTGACTCGATGTGCGCGATGGAAATGCTTTCCAGGTCACGGGCAAGGCATTGTTCGCTCAAGGATTTCAACGCGCATTCACGAGCAATTTGAGGCGGCAGGTGTTCCGGGAGGATAGTCCGGCCCTCAGCCATCACGGCTGCGTGCTCAATGGCATTTTCCAGTTCCCTTACATTTCCCGGCCAGTTGTATTTCAAAAGGATATCAATACATTTAGAGTCAAGCCGCAAGCCCTCCATTTCCAGCCGCCGGGCAGTCTTCTTCACAAAACGGCGCGCCAGCGGCAGAACATCATCGTGGCGTTCACGCAGCGGTGGGACATGGATTTCCATAACCCGCAGCCGGTAGAACAGGTCGGAGCGGAAGTCGCCGGCATCAACTTCAGCCTGTAAGTCCCGGTTGGTTGCCGCTATTATCCGAACATCGGTTTTGCGAGGCAGGTTTTCACCAACCGGAAGAACTTCCTTTTCCTGAAGCACGCGGAGCAGTTTAACTTGCAGCGATGGTGTGATTTCGCCAATTTCATCGAGCAGAATTGTGCCTCCGGCGGCTTGTTCAAACAATCCGATCCGGTTCTTGATTGCGCCGGTGAAAGATCCGGCCTTGTGTCCGAACAGTTCGCTTTCCAGAAGAGTCTCCGGCAGGGCGCCGCAATTCACAGTCAGGAAAATGTTTTTAGATCTCGGCGACAGGGAGTGGATATAACGCGCGATCACCTCTTTGCCAGTTCCCGTTTCACCCGTCAACAGAACGGAGATGTCAAATTCGGAGACGCGGTTAGCCAGAATGACAATTTTGCGGTATGACTCGCTGTGCGATTCCAGCATGCCGCTTGACAGGGGTGGGTACAATCTCTCTTGACGAGCTAATTGTTCCGTTTTTTCCTGAAGCGATTTGGTCAAAATTATGATCTTGCTGTGAATGTCTTCGGCTTCAAAATACTTCGCGTGAGGAATCAGTTCCTCTCCCCATGAATCAGCGTCCTTGCCGATGGCCATGCATATCTGATCGCCGCAGCCGCGGCAATTGGTTTCTATGAAATATATCTTCTTGTTCAGACAGAAAGATGCAAATCCGCTCATGTATCCGGAAAGAATCCAGCAGACCGGACGCTTGGACATGCCCATTCCGGCAATGTGTTCGTCCGCTTCAGCCGATTCATCCCATACCACCTCCATGAAGAGGCGCTCACTACTCGGGTCAAACGAAAAGCGCTTGAGTTCGGCCAGGGCTACTCCCTGGATTGACTGCATGCGCGGACCCGCCCGCAGCAATTCCTCAATATTATCCCATTCAAAAACTCTTTTCATGGCCGCCGCATCAGCCTGGCCGGCGAAATACCCGAATCGAGTCAAACTTCTCTGGGCATTTTCAATACCCACCATCTCCGCTAAATCCTTGCGGAATTGGCCGAAAGCATGCAGATCATGCAAGATCAACCGACGGCCCTGCATGCTAATGCCACCAGGCGAAAAAGTTATCAGTTCGTCCAGTTGTAGATTTTCACTC
>CAYWJE010000294.1:0-4058 GCA_964458525.1 uncultured Verrucomicrobiota bacterium | reverse complement strand
AATTGTAATATCCCTCTTCTCTGCAACTATGAACTGTGAACCGTGAACCGTGAACTGTGAACCGTGAACTGTGAACGGGTACAAAAAAACACACGGAAAACCCGGAAGCGCCATTTTTTCGTGGCATGAGCCTCCGGCTCGTGGTCCTGCACTAAAAACAGAAAACAGAAGGGAAGGACCACGAGCGAGGACGCTCATGCCACTACAGAAGAACCGGTGACGAAATCAGGTGATTGTTGTTTTCTGCAGCTCACCGAGGCCGGCTACAGGCGGTGGGCAACGAATCGCAGATGCGCCCAAATGCGGGGCATGCAAATACGGGATTCCAGGCTTGACCCGGGCAAGCGGTGGATGTAGCCTTCCTATTAAGTTGATGGCGTCTTGCTGGCGTCATCAAGCTGCATGTCCGTGGTCTCATTTCCGCCGGGAGTGGTTTCGCGGCGGGATCGGCGGACGTTGGTACTCGGGAGGAACAGCAATGGCTGGAAACGTAAAGGAATTGAAGGACGACGGATTCGAGGCTGCGATCAAGCAGGGCGTGGCGCTCGTGGATTTCTGGGCTCCCTGGTGCGGGCCGTGCCGTATGCAGGGCCCGATTATCGAACAGGTTGCATCGGGAATCGGCGACAAGGCGCTCGTCGCGAAGGTAAACGTTGATGACGCGCCCGACACGGCATCGCGTTTCGGCATTCGCTCCATTCCGACGCTGATACTGTTCAAGGACGGAAAACCGTTCAAGACATTCGTGGGCGTGCAGCAGGCGGCGGAGCTTGTCGGAGCCATAAACTCTGCTCTTGGCTGAACAATCACCACGATAGGCTATCGTGAAGCGGTCAACGTGGAAGGAAGCAGGGCGGAACTCGTTTTCACCATACTGCGTGACACTTAGGGCAACCTCCGGATAGAGAAGGTTGCCATTTCCGCAGTATGCAGCAGAAAACCAGTATCCTTCCTGCGCCTTCGCGGATGAGGCGACTGGCTTCTGTTTGCGCTGCGGAACGCCGATGCCTGGGTTTTTTAATCAGCCGGGGGAATACACCCGATACGGAGCAGGCAGGTGAACATAATCATAGCAGGAATGGGAGTTGTCGGAAGCAGTCTCGCCGAGCAGCTCAGCAACCAGAACCACAAGATATCCGCCATCGAGATTGACGCCGCGCTCTACAAGGAGATCGGCGGCAAACTTGATATTTTAACCATCCCGGGTTCCGCCAGCGACCCCGCCGTTCTGAAAAAGGCCGGCATCGCGAATGCCGATATGGTTATCGCCGTTACTCCGGTTGACGAAATCAATCTCCTCGTCTGCCACTTCGCCAAGCAATTCGGTGTTCCAAAGAGGATCGCGAGGGTGAGTTCCCGCGCGTTCAACCATCCAGGGTCGGGAGTCAATCTCGAGACTCTGGGCGTCACCCAGGTCGTAGAGCCGGAGCGGGAGGTGGTCAAATCCATCATGCAGCACATCGAGCTGCCCGGCGCCACGCAGACCGCCAATTTCCAGGGCGACACGATCTATCTGCGCGGGTACCGGATATCAGCCGACATGCCCGTGGCGGACCAGCCCCTGCATGATATTGACAAAATTCCCGGCTACATGCCCATGCGCGTGGCGGCCATCATCCGCGACCGGTGTGCGGTCCTTCCCACCGGCGATGCAAGGCTTCTGCCCGGTGATGAAATGATTTCCGTGATGCCGGCCGCATCCTTCTCCGGCTTCATGACGCTCGTCAACCGGCAAGCCGCACAACTCGAGAAAGTGGTCGTGTTCGGCGATTCGCTGGTCGCGGTGCACCTTGCCGCAACCCTTAAGCACGTGGTGGAGCGGGTGGTCTTCGTTGACCCGCTTAAAGAACACGGCTTGGCCGCCGCCTACGACTTAAATGGCATCGAGGTGCTGCACGGAGACTGCACGGATTCCGACGAACTTCAGGAAATCCATGTCGATAACGCCGATTTCTTTATAGCCGCAACGAAGGACAGCGAAGACAATGTTATGTCGGCGCTGCTTGCCAAGGCCGAGGGCGCCAGGGAGGTCCTCGCCATCCGCAACGACGGACGTCACAGTGATCTGTTTGAATCCCTCGGCCTGGACCATATCGTAAGCCCAAAGAAGATCACCACCGACAAGATCATGGAGACGATTCACATCGCCCCGATAGGCCGATTACTGAAGCTCCGTAACGTGGACCTCGATGTGCTGTATTTAAAGGTGGATAAGCGAAGCCGTGTTCTCGGGAAGCCGCTGCGTGAGCTCAACAAGCTTTTCAAGAATTTGATCGTGATTTCGGGAGTGGTTCGGAACGACCAGCTGCTGATTCCAGACGGCAACACGGTCATTCTCGAAAACGATGACGTGCTCGTGCTGTGCGGACACGACAGCGCCAAGTCGGCGGCCCGCATCTTCAAAACCGAAATAACAGGTTGACGGCGTCCCGGTCCGCGTGGGCGAGCGGACGGCGGCATCGATATGAAGAAAGCGGCGCTTCCGGGTTTTCCGTGTGCTTTTTTTGTACCCGTTCACGGTTCACGGTTTCAGCCGAAGACTTTTTGAAAAGCTGATAAAGCACAAGCCAACACCCATCAAATGCCAGCAAGGCGTCGGAGGCTAGCATCGCTGGCGCGCCGCAGCCTCAAGGTTGATGTTCGCCGGATAGAAAAATGAATTCGGGATCGCCAGAATCATTACCGCCCCCGAGTGTCCACAAACGGAGCATGCTTGGCTTGCTGGGCATGGTTATGTTGGTGGGCATGGGCGAGCACATGGCCGAGCGCTTTCTGCCGCTCTACCTGCAGGAACTGACTCAAGCTTCGACGGCAATTCTGGCGATCGGGTTGCTGGCGGGTTTGGACGATCTGCTGTCTGCGCTCTACTCTTTTCCCGGAGGGTATTTGAGTGACCGACTGGGGACAAAACGTGCCCTGCTTGTCTTCAACTTGCTATCCATGATCGGCTATCTGTGCGTGATACTTATTCGAGCCTGGTGGGCGGTGCTGATAGGCGCGGTTTTCTTCATTTCCTGGTCGGCGATTTCCCTGCCTGCCACCATGGCTCTCCTTGCCAAGGTCGTGCCGAGGAACAGGCGGACCATGGGCGTATCCGTGCTCGCCTTGGTAAGGCGAGTTCCAAAAATGCTGGGGCCCGTGGTGGGTGGCGCGTGCATCGCGATCTGGGGTGTGGAACAGGGCGTACGCATGGCGTTCGTGCTTGCGTTGCTGCTGGCTGGCATCGCTGCCCTGTTGCAGCAGAGACTGATTGTCGATGAAGCAGCGGACAAACAAATGGCCGAGCCAAGTCCTTTCCGCCTCTGGCGAGAGATGCCCGATGGACTGCGGAATCTGCTCTGGTCGGACATCCTGATCCGCTTCTGCGAACGCATTCCGGATGCCTTTGTGGTTATCTGGGCCACACGCTACGTCTTGCATCCTGTATCGGAATTGACATTTGGCTGGTTGTCCGCGATTGAAAACATGACAGCCGTTCTGGTCTACGTTCCTGTAGCCTACATGGCTGATCGCTTCGGAAAAAAACCGTTTGTCTTGATCACGTTTGGATTCTTTACCTGTTTCCCGCTCGCGCTTATGCATGCACAGTCCCTCGCCCCTCTCGTTGCGGCGTTTGTCCTTCGCGGTCTCAAGGAATTCGGCGAGCCCACTCGAAAAGCTCTTATCATGGATTTGGCGCCCGAGGGGCGCAAGGCCGCTATGTTCGGGCTGTACTATCTGATTCGTGACGTGCTCGTTGCTTTTGCCGCTTTCGGCGGGGCGCTCTTGTGGCGTGTGTCGCCGGAACTGAATCTACAAATCTCCTTTGCCTTTGGCATTGGAGGAACCCTGTTGTTTGCGTGGAAAGGTCGAGACTATACGATGACTGCTACCACGACGAAGGATGAACAACTGTAATGCATCAGGGAAGATGGCGATGTAGACAAGGGAGGAAAATTATTAAATACCTAGCCAAATGTATTTGAAATTCGTTTTGGTGTAAAGCCGCGTTAGTGAAGTTTTCGGAGCCTTTGGTGGTGCATGTGTTCAGTGTTCAGTGTTCAGCGTTCAGTGTTCAG
>CAYWJE010000293.1:0-4068 GCA_964458525.1 uncultured Verrucomicrobiota bacterium | reverse complement strand
GTCTTGATTAAATCCCTGATCCGCACCTTTCAAAGGTGCGGATCAGGAAGTCTGATGTTATCATTTATCAGGGCGTAATGCCTTGATATTGGCATCGGTGCAAAACTGCTCAAAAACCATGCCAATATCATAATATCAGGGCAAATGCGCCTGTTAATCAATGGTTGAGAAATGAAGATGAATAGGAAACGAAGTCAAGTCGTGTGGCCGGTCGCAGGGATTCTCTGCTCTGCTCTGCTCGCCAGCATCCTGCTCATGTTCCTTCTTAATCCAGGCGCAATGCCATCCGCCGCAGACAGGTTGCTGTATGGTACCATTGGTCCGATCTGCCTTGCCGTCTCGTTTGGCAGCACACCTGCAGTCCTCATCGGGTCTATTCTTTGCATCGGCTGTGCCGTTCTCATGGTTGTCGGCATTGTCACCCGTCGACTCTCGATCTCGTTGCTCGGCGCTATCCCGGTTGCCATTCTGTGGGTTCTGGCGACCATGATGTTGATTGGATGGTCGGCTTGATTTGGAGACAAGAGAGATCCACAACAAGCCGGGTGCACGGTACCCACAGGGGCGCGCGGACGCGCCCCTGCGGTCCCGTGACCCGCGACGTTATCGGGAAGAGAATGAAGAAACGCAAAACACACTTGGTCGAGCTGGGGACTGACGAATATGCTACCCTCATAGGCAACAGAATGATCATGTCCGCCTGCGACGATATGCTTGCCTCCCCTCGCAGAAGTAGCGGCTACGTGGTTCTTCGCCTCACACAAGGCCAGTTGGAGGATCTCACGGGGTGGGTGGCTGCCGAAGCAAACCATACAAAGAACAGGGACGAAGAGGAAGCTCTCAGCGACGTATGGCAGCAACTGGAGAGCGTTCTTACGAACATCGGACTGGCAAGAAGCCGTAGCGTAGAACTATGAAGACAAGAATAGCATTAGGCTCTCAAATCTGGCTTTGGCTGGCGGGTTCGGCAATTCTCGTCATAGACTATTTTGACTGGCGGATGAAATAGGACCTGAACGTCACGGGTGGAGAGAAAGATAGAGAAAAAGATTGAGTTGGAGCCCATATAACACTAGGCTTTCTCATATGACCACAAAGGATATAGCACTGCAAACCATTGAGAGGCTTCCCAACACCGCCACATGGGCGGATATCGAAGAGCGTGTTCGTTTTCTGGCGGCCATCGATAGGGGGTTGGATGACATCCGGGCTGGCCGCGTGATTCCTCATGCCGATGTGAAACGGAGTCTCGGTCAATGGCTTTCAAAATTATCTGGTCCGACACGGCTGGCGAAGACCTAAAAGCAATAGTCTTCCGTATCGGCCTGGACAATCCTTCCGCCGCCGCACGTCTTGCCGCGCGGATTCTGAGCCGGATTGAAATCGCCGCTCGGTTTCCCCGCTCGATTCGCATGGTGCCCGAAAAAGACAGCAGTAATATTCGCGAGGCAATCCTGAATCCCTATCGCATCGTTTTCGCTGTCGATGAAAGGCGGAAGGTTCTACATGTTCTGAGAATCTGGCACGCATCACGGGGCATACCGGAAATCGATTGAAGATAAGAATCCGAACAATCAAAATCACCGTACGCGCTGAACATAGCTAGAGCGAGTGTTCGTATTTGTCTGAGAGCATGATGACGTGTTGAGAAATTGAAGTAGGGTTAATAACACTGTTATGTCAGGAAGAATGAGGAAAATCATATTGGTTTCTTGCGGTGGCGTTGCTCTGCTCGTTGCTGTAGCCGCCATAGTGGTGTTAGTATTTTACTGTAAAGGAATCAACACCATGGACAAAGTGATGGTCCAGCATCCAGGCGGTCCGTGGAGACTTTGTGAAACCCGTTTGGTAGTCTTGAGGGGACCGGATGGGGAGATGCAGCCTTACTGGATCTTTACTCATGACAATTCAGCAGGTAAAAAAACAGATCCAACATTTGTCGGAATTCGAAAGGCAGCACGAGAAGGCAACTTAATGCCCGATCCTGATACACTTGTTTGGGGTGCATTGCCGGAATTTAGACATAACAATCAAATCCAGGATATTGGCACCAACGCGCCAAATCCTGATTTGTGACGTAAAACTATGAAGATAAGAATAGTATTAGGCTCGCAAATCTGGGTGATATAATCCTGAAGTACAATCTTAGAATGGAGGGCTGATCATGGCATCAAAATACGAAATTATCATTTTCTGGAGCGATGAAGACAAAGCCTTTATAGCCGAAGTGCCGGAGCTCCCTGGCTGCATTGCAGACGGACAGACTTATCAGGAAGCTCTCTCCAATGCGCAACAGATTATTGAAGAGTGGATCATCACGGCCAAGGAACTTGGACGGGCAGTGCCGCAACCAAGAGGCCGCCTGGCATATGCCTGATCATAGATGGCCCAGGGCAAGATAACACACTGACACCCAGCAAGGCGATGATTAGCGCCGACTGCAAGTCCGCGAGGGGTTCCGCGTTCATCCTGCGCCAGAAGAGTGCGGCGGACAAGACGGCGGACTGAGCGTGAAGCGGCGGGAAAGTCAGCAGCTGAGCGGTGGAGCTTGACGCCCGGCGCAATACACGTGTAGTATACGCACATAGACCAAGAAAGGCGGTGTGTGATGCAAAAGAAATTGACGCTTACGATTGATGAAGATGTCTACGCCGGCCTGCGCCAGGTCATTGGTCCGCGCAAAATAAGTCGCTTCGTGGAAGAGCTTGTGCGTCCACATGTTCTCAAACCAGACCTCTATGAAGGCTATCGCGCCATGTCGGCGGACCGTGTTCGAGAATCCGATGCGCTTGAGTGGGCCGAATCGACTTGCAAGGATGTGAGTGATGAAAAGAGCTGAAGTCTGGTGGGTCGATTTCGATCCTTCTGTCGGCGGGGAGATCCGGAAGCAGCGTCCCGCCGTGATCGTCAGCAACGATGCGGCAAACCGTTTTCTAAATCGTGTGCAAGTCGTGCCGTTGACGGGGTCCACCGGCAAGCTCTATCCCAGCGAAGCTTATGTGAAATTTGGTGGTAGACAGTCCAAAGCAATGGGGGACCAGTTGACCACGGTCAGTAAGAAGCGATTAATCAACAAGGCTGGATCGCTCTCGTTTTCCGATATGGAAGCTGTTGCCCGAGCCATCACGACGCAACTGGACATCTAATGGACCGGCAATGTTGCTTCACCTTGCCGCTGAAAACCGCGCGGTTCAAGTGAGTGTTGTCGCACAAGGCTGACTTCGCTTATGCACCCACGATTCTGAATCTCTGCGAGATATCGAGAATCCGTCCTGTCCTAGATGCTTCTGTAACAGAAAGCGGTCCTGGCCGAATCCTCTTCACTGCCGGACGGTTCTACAATCGCGCACTCACTGAGATGGAGGAGTTACCGGAACTAGCGTATCTGGATCTCATTACCTGTGGTGAGATCATCTCGGCCGAACGAGATCTGACGGACGACCGCCTATACGATGACGACCTGAAGGGGCTTATCAGGCGTATTGAACAGGGAGGTCCTGACGGTTCAGAACTCGCTGCGAGTGTTCGTTCCCGGTTGTATCAGGTACGCCGCCGCTTTGCGTCGGCGCTGTCCGACCTTCTGGATGACTACTTCTTTGCGCATCCGGAGTCAGATCAACCGTTCGTAGATCTAGAACACGACACGATCGAGGCCGCTCTCAAGGCAGCATACGATCTCCGCAGCCGATATGTGCACACCGGCATTCAATTCGGCAACTGGGTGCAAGCCCGAGCGCACTCCCCACAAGAGATCATTCCTGGAAAACCCGTCATGGACGACCAGGAGCTGAAGAAGATACTGATCAAGGCACCAAGCCTCTGTGGGATGGAGAGAATCATGCGTTACTGCCTGCTGAAGATCGCCAGCGAAGCTGGGGGCATACTCAACGACCTGTATTGCGACAAAGGAGCCGAACAAACGAAAATATTGTTGATAAAAACCAGGGACAGGATTTGACGATTCGTGAACATTCGATTCGACTTACTAATTTCGAAGAGCTGGTTAAGAACAAAACTTGAGAGTCCCGAGTTCTCGGTCACGTCGGGGTTGTTTTCCCGCAGCAGTTC
>CAYWJE010000292.1:0-4103 GCA_964458525.1 uncultured Verrucomicrobiota bacterium | reverse complement strand
GGCAACACGCCCTGCAATTCAACACACATGCTCTTCTCGTAGATTTCTTCGTAGAACCCAGGCCCCCAGTGCTTATGAATCTCAATAGCCACACCGATGATTTGTTCGGTCAGTTCATCTTCGATGATGATCAGGCGCTCTCCTCCTTCTCCAATGATAAGTCATTGTTTAAATCCGCCCAGAGGCGTTTTCGCGCTCGGGGCGGATTTAAACAACCTCTTCTTCTCCGTGTTTCCGTGCCTCCGTGGTGAATTCTTTCCGATTTCACCCACAGATTCTTCAGAAGACCCAAAAAGTAGAACAGTTCACGAACTCAACAACAGGGTTGCTATAGGCATGATTAGCAATTTGCGCGAAGTGCTTTGGAGTGCGGCGGGTTGCGTGCCGCGCGTAGCCTAAGGCTGGACACCGCTTTTAATCCGCAGTGGAAAGTCGTCACCTCCACTGATTCACTGATCGATTGGGGTGTAACCCGACCCTCCGGATTCGACGCAAAGCATCTGTGTTCAGAACTGGAGGGCGCGGTTACACCCGCGCCATCTCACTGCGGCTGGCCGACGTGGAAGTCGGCCCTCCAAGGGACGGACACACAAGGGACAACTTCCACGTCGTCCGCTGAGGTTTTGCAAGAGGCTACACAACCTCGTGAACGGTTGCTAAGATTCACGAAGGAAATGCCACGTCCAGATCCCTCGCGGCGGTGACTTCATCGAGTCGTCCCACCGGCGACGAGACGGGGGCGGCTTTCAGGGCATCGGGATTGGACACAGCCGTTGCGGCTATTTCTATCATGGCATCAACGAACGCATCAAGCGTTTCGCGCGTCTCGGTTTCGGTGGGCTCTATCATGAGAGCCTCTGGAACTATGGCGGGGAAATATATAGTTGGAGGATGAAACCCCTTGTCAATCAGCGCCTTCGCAACATCCAGCGCCCTTGTCTTCCCGCCGTTCAGCGGCTTTCCGCCGACCACGCACTCGTGCATGCAGCGTTCGGATTGGGCTGGATAATGAGGCGTCAGTTTCTGCAACACATAGTTCGCCGCAAGGACCGCCCTGTTGCTCACGTCCCTCAGCCCGTCCCCGCCCACCATGAGACAGTAGGCATAGGCGCGCACGAGCACACCGAAGTTCCCGTAGAACGGAGCGACATATCCTATGCTCTTCGGGTGATCATAATCCAGCGTGAAGGAACCGTCCTTTGTCCTCGCCACCCTGGAAATGGGGAGATACGGCCGCAATTTTTCAACCACCCCCACGGGCCCGGCGCCCGGCCCGCCGCCACCGTGCGGAGAGGCAAACGTTTTGTGCAGGTTAAGATGGCACACGTCGAAACCCTGTTCCGCCGGTTTGCAGCGTCCGATCACGGCGTTGAAATTGGCGCCGTCGTAGTACATCAGACCATCAACCGAATGAACGATATCCGCTATTTCCCGCACCTCCTGCTCGAACAGGCCCAGGGTGTTGGGATTCGTGAGCATCATCCCGGCAGTCTTTTCGTTCACCGCTGCCCTCAGGCGGCCGATATCCACCATTCCCTTTTTGTTGGATGGAATAATCACGGGCTCGAATCCGGCCAGCTTCGCGCTCGAAGGATTCGTGCCGTGAGCCGAGTCCGGTATCAGCAATTGTGTTTTATTGTGCCCGCGGTCGCGATGGAAGGCCGCGATCAGCATAACGCCCGTGAGTTCGCCGTGTGCGCCTGCCAGCGGCTGGAGGGTAAATTCGGCCATGCCGGTGATCCGCGAAAGCATTCTTTCCGTCTCGAACAGCAGGCGCAGCGCGCCCTGCATGAGGCGGCCGCCGTGGCAGAGCTGGGGCCAGAGGGGATGGAGTTTCGTAAAACCGGGCAGCGCGGCGACGGCCTCGCAGGCCTTCGGATTATATTTCATCGTGCAGGAGCCGAGCGGGTAGAAATTGGCGTCAATGCAGAAGTTCAGCCGGGAGAGGTTTGTGAAGTGCCGGACCACCTCCGATTCCGGCATTTCGGGAAGGACGGCGGGCTCACTGCGCAGGAAACGCGCGTCTATCAGCCGTGATCCACCGCTCACCCCAGGCTGCGGCGGGCACACCCCATGCCGCCCGGAAACGCTTTTTTCGTATATCAGTTTCATAATAAAATCGTAACAACTCAGGTCGACAGGAGTCAGAAGACAGAATCCAGAATGAAATGCGAGAAAACTGGTAACAGAAAAACACAACAGTCTATTGTTGAGACCGGATGGTTTCCTCGCCGTTTTTCGCGTATTCGTTTGCTAACATCGCTTTTCTATTCTGTCTCCTGAATCCTGACTGTGTTCCTGAGCAGTTACCTTTTGACACTACCGCCTAGCCCCTAACACCTGATTCCGCTGAAAAACCCATAAACAAGACGGTCGGCAGAATGCCGACCCTCCCAAAACCTTGAAAACAGGCCGTTTGTCGCGACGGGAGGGACGGCATTCTGCCGTCCGCCGGGTTTTTCCGCGGAATCAACGCCTGGCACCTGCCCCCTTCCCCTAACACTTTCCCACCACCGCCTCCAGCGCGGCAGCGAAAGTGTCAATCTCTTCCTTCGTTCTCTTCTCCGTGACTGCCACCAGCAGAACATTCTCCATGTCCGGATAGTAGCGGCCCACGGGGAACCCGGCGGCGAAGCCCTTGTCAATCATGGCGCTGACCACGTCCGCCGCGTTCCGCGGCAGGGTGAGCGCGAACTCGTTGAAGAAGTAGTTCCCGAACGTCGCCTTCACGCCCGGAACGGCCGTGAGTTTGTCCCACGCGTAAGATGCGCTCAGCGCGCATTGCTCCGCGGCGTCAACGAGTCCTGACTTCCCGAGGAGCGAGAGGTAGATCAGCGCGCGCAGCGCGCAGAGCGCCTCGTTGGAACATATGTTCGAGGTGGCCTTCTCCCGGCGTATATGCTGCTCGCGCGCCTGGAGCGTGAGCACGAACCCGCGCCTGCCGAGGGCATCCCGGGTGGCGCCGACCAGTCTGCCGGGCATCTTGTGAAGATGCTCCTTTCTCACGGCCATGAAGCCCAGGTACGGGCCGCCAAACGAAAGCGGCAGGCCGAGGCTCTGACCTTCGCCCACAGCGATATCGGCAAGCATTGCGCCCGGTGTATTGAGCAGGCCCAGCGAAAGCGGGTAGACAGAAGCGATGCACAGTCCGCCAACCTCGTGAACCGCCTCGGCGAGGTCCGTGAAATCGTCGAGACATCCGAAGAAATTCGGGTTCTGCACGATGATTGCGGCAGTGTTGTGATCGAGCATGGAGGAAAAAGCGTTCCTGTCCGCAAGTCCGTCTTTCATCGGAACTTCCACGAATTCGAAGGCCGGATTTGCCGAGTAGCATTTGAGCATCTGCCTGTATATCGGGTTCACCCCGGCATCAATGAGAACGCGGTTGCGCCTGGTCACCCGGGAAGCCATCATTATCGCCTCGAACAGCGCCGTGCCGCCGTCGTACAGGGAGGCATTGGCCGCCTCCATCCCGGTGAGACGCACGATTGCAGTCTGAAACTCGTAAATCGCCTGGAGCGTGCCCTGCGAGACTTCCGGCTGGTAGGGAGTATAGGCCGTATAGAATTCAGCCCGCCCCGCGAGGGCATCGACCGCGGCAGGTATGAAGTGATCATAGAAGCCGCCTCCGCAGAAATTCGTGAGATGCACCGCGTTCTGCGCGGCCAGCGCGTTCATTCGCCGCGTCATTTCCATTTCCGACACGCCGGCGGGAAGGTCGAACGAATCCGTCTGCAGCGCCGCCGGGACCTGCTTGAAGAGCTCGTCGAAATCTTTCATACCGAGCTCTGCGAGCATGGCGCGGTCATCTTCCGGACTGTTAGCGTAAAATGGCATTTTGACGGATCCTGATGCGGGCTTGCGCTCGCAACCCAAGAATGCCGCCATGCTATGGCGGCCTACAGTTTTTATATTTGTAGGCCTTCATAGCATGAAGGCGTTCATGTAGACCAGGATATTATCCTGGCAAATTTCTTGTTGTAACCGTTCACGAACTCAGCGATAAAGTTGCTATCGCATACAAAAAACATTATATATACAATCCCATGAATGCAAGAGAACTTATAATCAGTCCTTGAAAAAGGGTGTCAAGAAAAAAGATA
>CAYWJE010000291.1:0-4164 GCA_964458525.1 uncultured Verrucomicrobiota bacterium | reverse complement strand
TCCCACCGTAATAAGCTTTAGATCAATGCATTAGACGGAGTGGGACAGGCTCTATCTATCCTCGCAACCCCCTTCAGCTTTCGAACAGCGATCGTCAACCCGGCTCCTGCAATTGAAATCACAAAAAGTATCAGCGCAAACATGGTGTTCTCTCGATTGGTTCGGGGCAATCGTGTTATGCCCGCCATGAGAGCTGACCCGGTCGCCAACGGCCAACACACAGGTCAAGCTCCCTCACATCCCTATCAGCGGCGAAAAAAAACGGAAGAAATATTGCAACACAGCATATCCTGCGATAACCCTCTGGCCGTCCTGTTCCCCGCGAAACCCCAGCATCACCCGCGGCAGGCCGGTCCGCATAAGCGAATGCGCTCAAGCAGTGCATCGCGCCGGGCTGGAACGCAGGGAGTCCACTGGGTAAGGAGTATCCCGCTGCCCCCGGCATCGAGCAGCCTGTCGCGCATTCTGGCGACAAGTTCCGGTCTGCCGCCCGGCGCGCCCCAGAGATCGAGCCCCAGCCCGCGTATGCGGGACGGCCCTTCGGGATCCCAGTCGTCGTAGTCCCAAAACACGTGTGTGATATCCTTCGGGGCAAGCCGCTCCGCTTCGAGCGATTTATCTCTGTGGATCGCGGCGCTCGCCCACCGGCACGCGGAATCGTTCCATATGAGCGTGCGCAGCTTGCGCTCCGCGAGTCCTGCATGAAGCGTCTTGATAGCCTCCACGTACTGCCCGTAGCTCCGACTGTGATCCTCGTCCATGCCAATGTGAAAGAAGCGGCAGCCCGGGACGAGCTCAAGCAGCTCATCTATTATTTCGAAAGCGAGCTTCCAGTACTTCAGTGAATCAAACAGGTCGTTATGCGGACGAAACCAGTGGTTATGCTGGTGTATAGGGCTCTGCGAAAAGTTGAGCTTGATCACGGTCTCGATGCTCCGCTCCTTCGCGTGTTGGGCGAGCCTGGTCAGGGTTTCCCTCTCGCAGCTGTAATGCCTGGTCAGTTCCGGGTGGCTCGAATAGCGTATGCCGTCCTTAACATCAAGCATAAGCAGATTGAGCCCCGCCTCCGCCATGGCATCAATGACCTGCATGCCCACCTCGATATCAAACGGCTCTTCCTTGTCCTTGGCGGCAATCCACACCGGGTCGTAGTGCGTGATATGCAGCAGGTATCCACGGACGGGAAGAATTTTCTTCTGCGATTTTTCTTTGCTGGACATTCTGTGTTTCTCCAAATCTGATTGTTTATCGTCTACATTTCATTCACAACGGATAGGGATCCGGTAGTTCTGACGACATTATGGCAATATCGCCCTTGGAATCAAGAGAATAGCGCTCCCGCCGCAGAATCTCGCGGCCCGGCTCAAAATCGTCACCGACGGCCTTCAACCTGGACGTGAGACGGGCATCCATCTTTACCACGAGCGGGGCATGGCCCGGGTCGTTGATCAGGTTGTGATTCTGCGCTGGATCAGACTCGTTATTGTAAAGGAGCCATGGCCCGTCCAGCGCACGGACATAGGTATAGCGTCCGTTGTACAAACCCCGGAACTCGCGCCCGCCGTTGTTATAACTCCATTCATGAAAAGGCATGTAGAGTGCCAGGAGTGCATCCTCTATCGGGGAAGCGACGCCGCCGAGAATGGTCGCGCTGAAATCCCGCCCCTGCAGCCCGTCCGGAACAGGCGCGCCGCAGAGCGACAGAAGCGTCGGCATGATATCGGGCGCGTCAATCGGCGCGGCGCAGGTGCCAGGGCAGGCGCCATCAGGATGCCGCACCAGGAACGGCACGCGAATAGACTCCGCCCAGGGCTTCTGCTTGCGGAAGTAACCGTGTGAGCCCAGCATGTCGCCGTGATCCGAGGTAAAGATAACAATCGTGTTCCGTTCGAGGCCGGCATCTGTGACGGCGCCGAGTAGCTGGCCGAAGGCGGCGTCGAGCGCCGTGCAGTAGGCGTAATAGCCTGCCAGTTCTTTCCTGGCCTGCTCCGCCGCGCTCTCAGGGACATTGGACGGAAGAATGATGGCCGAGGGATCATACATTGATTGGAAAGGTTCCGGCGCGGCGCCGAAGGGATTGTGCGGCGGCCCCCAGGAAAGGAAGAGCGCGAACGGGGTTGAATCCGTCTCATCTTTGATATATCGGCACGCTTCATCTGTCTGGGAAAAGGAGTCAAATCCCGGCCAGAGATGAGGGCGCGGATCGTCGCCAAAATAGTAAGGCGATCGCTGGTAGTTGTGACAGCATTCAAAGCCCTTCCACCAGTCAAAACCCAGGCGGCGCTCCGGCGGCACGAATGCGTTCCGCCCGTTGCCGTCTATATGCCACTTTCCTATGTAGGCCGTTCGAAAGCCGGCATTGCCAAGACATTGCGCGAGGAACGGTCCGCCGTAAAGGCGATGCAGGCACTGATCATTCACCATCAAGTGGTGCCTGTGCGGGTAGACGCCGGTCATCAGCGAGGCGCGGTAGGGTGTGCAAACTGGACAACCGGATACCGCGTTCGTGAAGTTGAGGCTCTGGGCGGCAAACCGGTCAATATTCGGGGTCTTCACGTTGGGATCACCTGCATACCCCGTGGCCTGCATCCGCCACTGGTCGGCAAAAACAAACAGAATATTAGGCCGCTCGCTCATCGCATCTCCATTAAAGCGTCATTTTGCAGGAAACTCAAACCGGTCGCCGGTCTTCTCCGCCCAGCGCCGGATCAGGCTGTTCAATTCGGATCTCTTGTTGCAAAATGCCGTGTTGAAGGCGAGGTTGTTCTGTTCATACGGATCGTCGTTGAGATTGAACAGCAGCCATTCGCCGTTTTTTACGCATACGTATTTCCACCCGTCGCGGGTGACGACGCACCTCCATGCGTAACCCGATTCCCTGTCGCCAATAAGTTGGAGATAGGCGCTGTCCGGCTCCTGTTCCGCCCGCTTTCCCGCGTTTATTCCGGTGCGGCGATGGGAGTAGTCAAAACCCTGCATCCAATCCGGGATGTCAATGCCACAGAGACCCAGCGTGGTGGGAGCGATGTCAACATGATTGACCAGGGAGGGCGCATTGCCGCTTCTCATGCCGTCATAGGCCATCGGTTGGCTGCCGCCGATGATGAAAGGCACTCGAACGGACTCCTCGTAGGGGACGCACTTCCCGAAGCGTCCCTGGCTCCCCATCTGGTCGCCATGATCCGAGAAGAACATGAAATGCGTATTGTCCAGCAGATCCGCCTCCCGAAGGCCGTTGATCAAACGTCCGACATTGGCATCAACATTCTCGATCTGCGCGTAGTAGCCCGCCAGCGGAATCCGGGCCCGGGCCTCGTGCGTAGAGGGAACATTGGGACGCAAGGCCAGCTGCTGAGCCTGGTAGCGTCTGTTTTCCGCGGGAGCTATGTTCGGGCAATGCGGCGGCTGAACAGACACAACCATGAAGAACGGACGATCCGATTCAGCCCGCCGTGAAATCCGCTCCAAGGCCATGTCGGTCAGATAGTCCGTTTCGTAGCCGGGAAGCCTGCGGCGCGCGATCTCTTCTTCGCCTTCATGCCCGTGCACATAACTGTCCCGCTGGCTGTTATTGTTGTCATATCCCAGCCAGGTGTCAAACCGGCCCCGATCCTCGCGCGGCACGGTGCGCAGAGCCGATCGTCCTTCACTCTCCTTGATTCCCGCCAGGTGCCACTTGCCGAGGTAGATGGTCTCGTAGTCGTGTTGCTTAAAGACATCCGTGATAGTCTCGAAGGAAGGGTCGAGACGATCCTCGTGGAGCTTGACGGAATGATTATGCGCATATCTGGCCGTCATCATGCAGCCGCGAAAGGGACAACATAGCGGGTATCCGGATACGGCATTCGTGAAGTTGACACCCGATATTGCCATGTTGTCCAGGTTGGGCGTGAAGACATTGGGGTCGCCGTTCGCGCCCATCGCCTGCGCGCGCATTTGGTCAACAATGAACCAGACTACATTCGGCCTTCTTCTTGGAGCGCTCATTCCTCTCCCCTTTTCGACTGGTTATTCAGCGGTCTCCGGCAGTTTGCAGCCACGCCCATACTAATCAAGCACCCACACGGGGCTGGACCATGCCGGCGCGCCGGATTCGCAGGTTGCTCGCACATAGCTCCTTAAACTTCGATTGTTTGAGTAAATGAGTCAAACAAATCCGACTGA
>CAYWJE010000290.1:0-4181 GCA_964458525.1 uncultured Verrucomicrobiota bacterium | reverse complement strand
GATGCCGCTATGGCTATAGACAATCACAACATGGACATGGGAATTGGGGTCATATCTTGACAGCGTGTTGCCCAAATCGAGATTCCTCGACTTCGCTCGGAATGACACACTTAACACCCTCGCTTTTCCTAAGAAATTGTCATTTGGGCAACACGCCGTACATTTGCAACAATTGTATTGACAGTGACAGAGTGGAAGCGGAATGGTGCTGTGCATGGCGCGGGAATGCATGGGGCTGACCTCGCGAGAATGAGTAGATGAACCGGCCGACGGGATGGATTACGGAGCGGTCAGCGAGACCATCCGCAGGTTGAAAAAGCGCTCGAAGGAAGATCGCTCGGTCAGAACAGTCCATAAGCATGCGGCCCAAATCACGCCGCGAAATGGAGAACCAAAGGGGCGGACGACATATTGTGATCGCGCTCCGCGATTCATCCCCGCACGGCCTTCGCCAGCTCGCGAACAAGCGGTCCCAGCCTGCGCGAGCGCGCAGCCTCGATCAGTGCGCTACCCACAACCACGCCATCGGCATAGTCGGCGGCCTGGCGGGCCTGGTGCCCGCTGCCGATACCGAAGCCCACGACTATCGGAAGCCCCGTGCAACGGCGCAAGGCCGCCAGGTGCGCCCGCGCTTCCGCCGGCACCACACCCCTTCGCGCACCGGTGACACCCTTCACGAGGATATAGTAAATGAAGCCCTCGGCGCCGGCGAGTATCGTGCGGGCGCGCGATTCATCCGTGGTTGGCGCGATCAACGGGATCAGGAACAAATCATGCTGCTCGGCGAACCCCCGCAATTCGCCCGATTCCTCGAATGGAATATCAACCACGAGAAGCGCGTCCACCCCGGCGGCGGCCGCGTCTGCGCACAGGCGTTCGTAGCCGTAGGCAAAGAGCGGGTTGGCATAGCTAAAGAGAACCATCGGGTTCTCGAAATCCTTCCTTATCCTCTTGACCATTGCGAGAATCGAGCGAAGCGTCGCCCCGGCGCGAAGCGCTCGCTGTCCGGCCGCCTGGATAGTGGGGCCGTCGGCGGTGGGATCGGAAAAGGGGACGCCGATTTCCATGATATCCACCCCACTTCTGAGCGCAGCGCGCATATCGCGCTCAGACTTCTTCATATCCGGGTCACCCGCGGTGAGATACCCGACAAGAGCCTTGCGGCCCGCACCCCTGATTTCCTCGAACTTCTGCGTAATGCGGTTCATTGGTTTTCCAGAACAATTTCCATATCCTTGTCGCCGCGGCCTGACAAATTGACGATGATATCCGCCTTGCGCCCAAGCTTCGGGGCGCGCTTCTTCGCCTCAGCCAGGGCATGGCTCGACTCAAGCGCCGGCACAATGCCCTCCAGCCGGGTCAGCTCATGAAAGGCCCGTAGTGCCTCATCATCCTTGATCGAGCAGTATTCCACACGCCCGGAATCAGCCCACAACGCATGTTCCGGACCGACGCCCGGGTAGTCGAGTCCCGCGCTGATTGAATGGGCGTTCCTGATCTGGCCATCGTCATCCTGAATGACATAGCTCTTGCTGCCGTGCAGAATCCCGATTTTTCCGCCGCATATGCTTGCCGCGTGCTTCCCGGTTTTGACTCCCAGTCCGGCCGCCTCCACGCCAACCAGGCTGACTTTCCTGTCATTCAGAAAACCCTCAAATATCCCCGCGGCGTTGCTCCCGCCGCCGACACAGGCGATGACCATAGCCGGCAGTCTTCCCGCCTGATTGAGGATTTGTTTCCGCGCCTCGATGCCGATGACGCTTTGAAAATGCTTCACCATCTGCGGGTACGGATGCGGGCCGGCCACGCTGCCGATGACGTAGAAAGTGTCATCAACCCTGGTGATCCACGCGCGCAGTGCCTCGCTCATAGCGTCCTTCAGGGTGGCCGTGCCGCTGGCCACGGGAAAGACGCTTGCTCCGAGCAGCTTCATGCGCTGCACGTTAGGCGCCTGGCGCCGGATATCCTCCTCGCCCATGAAAATATCGCATTCCATTCCCAAGAGGGCGGCAGCCGTGGCAGTAGCCACGCCGTGCTGGCCGGCGCCGGTCTCGGCCATCAAGCGCCGCTTGCCCATGCGTTGGGCCAGAAGCGCCTGACCGATCGTGTTGTTAACCTTGTGAGCGCCGGTGTGGTTGAGATCCTCGCGCTTGAGAAAAATCCGCGCGCCCTTGAAGGCCGCCGACAGGCGTTTGGCCAGGTAAAGCGGCGACGGGCGCCCCACGTAGTCCCGGAGCACCACATTTAATTCAGCATTGAAGGCGGGATCCCTCACCGCGGCGCGAAATGCCTTCTCTATCTCGAACAGGATCGGCATAAGCGTCTCACCAACGTATCGTCCGCCGTATACTCCAAAATGTCCGCGCACATCAGGTTCGTGTTTCATTTAAACAATTCCGATTAATCCTCCGGCGACAGCAAATCAGGGAAGGAATGTTAATCCTGCGCCGGATAATACTCAACAGAATTCTTCGCCGAGAACGGTTACCTCGTATGTTTGTCACTGCATAAACAATGCCATTCGAATGAGCGCGAGGCAAGCAAAATCGGCATTCGGAACAGCATTGACGAATTCGACTGGAACACTCTTGTAATTTTCAGACCCTCACAATTTTCTTGCTAATCGTGAAAAGTCCACTATTATATAAAAAATTGATTTTTAATATCCGCAACTCCTGCCCATAGGCCACGATAGCAGGCATGGCGCAACTTGCGTTGACCTGAAGGGAACAAACTCGTTATGTCGAGGTCGCGGAACGAATTGTCCGCGCATATATCTATTTCAACGCAGAAGTTTTCCGGACGCATCCGGTACCACAGAGAGGGGTTGCGAGTGTATCATCTGCCAACCATAAATATTTCCGGGGCCTGTGAGCCCATGATCATCATTCAGGGCGGGATGGGCTCTGGAATAGGCAATGCCAGGCTGGCTGGAGCCGTGGCGCTGAGAGGCGGTTGCGGGACAGTGTCGGGCGTCGCGCTGGATCGCTATGTCACTTTTCGAACGGGACAAAAGTCGAGCCACCGTGAATCAGCCACGCTTGAAATCCAAGAGGCGATAAAAATCAGCGGAGGCAAGGGAGCGATTGCGATCAACTGCCTGGCCGCGATCGAAACGACATACAAGGACACAATCCAAGGTGCTGTTGAAGGCGGTGTAAATGCGGTATTCGTGGGAGCCGGGCTTCCCCTCGACCTCCCGGAAATAGTCCCGTCCAGAAATGTCGCGCTGGTTCCCATAGTCTCATCCGCCAAGGCCTTGCGGATCATCTGCCGTCGCTGGCAGAGATACGACCGGATGCCCGATGCGGTTATCCTGGAAGGTCCGCTTGCAGGCGGACATCTCGGTTTCAAGGCTGAGGACATCGCAAAGGAAGAAATGAAACTTGAAAATCTTTTTCCCTCGGTGAAGGAAACGGCGATTAAGAACGGCGATTTCCCGGTCATCGTGGCGGGCGGAATATGGGATCGTGGCGACATTCTTCGCTGGGCCAAGGCCGGCGCTTCTGGCGTACAGATGGGCACCAGGTTCCTTGCAACGCATGAAAGCGGCGCCTCGGTTGAATTCAAGGAGGCGCTCATCAACGCGCAGGCTGCGGATATCGAGGTAGCGGTCAACCCCGGCTCACCTTCCGGCATGCCCTTCAGGGTGCTATCAACCTCGCCCGGCTACCAACAGGCGCTCCGCCGCGAAAGGCCGTTCAAATGCGACAAGGGTTACATGCTCTACAAGGGCAAGTGCAGGGCAAACGAGACTCATGATTCCTTCTGTATCTGCAACGCTCTTCTATCGGCCACCGGGCACAACACCAATCCGAATGAGGGCGCCATATTCACGGTGGGCACCAACGCATTCCGGGTGACAAAAATCCAGTCAGTCAATGAACTGATGGACGAGCTGGTCATGCCGGAGGTAGAGTCGGCAACGGACTTCTCCTTTTCAGAACACGAAAAGCAACCCCCATGCCTGATGGCGAAGAGTTGCTGACATGAGAAAAACGCCTTGTGCCGAGCCTGTGAACCTTGAAAGGGCGGCAATCATGACGAAACAGCGTTGCGGGCCTTAAATTCTTTCATAAATTCGGTTGCAGATTTACGGGCGCGATTATATTATTACGATGACAATAGGGTAGATGTGTTCACGGGGCTCAACAAATCATAAGGAGCAGAGATATGGATCT
>CAYWJE010000289.1:0-4204 GCA_964458525.1 uncultured Verrucomicrobiota bacterium | reverse complement strand
ACGGTGGACACGGCAAGGCGCTAAGTTTACCAAGTTTACCAAGCCAAAGGCATGGCCGAAGGCATGGAGCGCAAAGGGGAATTCATATCCGCGGGGTTGACCGCGGATATGGACTTCACTTCATCCCTTCGGGATAAAAAAGCCTTTGTCCGGCGTCTAACCCGCCGGATAAATCTTCACTTGGCGTACTTTGCGCCTTTGCGGTTCACATTTTCTTGTATTCAGATGAATATTGGAAATTCCTTGTTGGATATTGGATATTCAACCGCTCTCATCCCATCTTCCTCGCTGCTGGCATGCACACCATGTTCTCCGCGTTTTCCGCGCATGAAATACGGCATATCTCTTCGAAATAGTCGTCCGCCTTCTCCGTGGGCGTTCCGCCGGAGCGGGTGAGCTCCAGATCAAGCGCGGCGCGGAGCCAAAGCATTCGCCAGCGCCACGATTTCGCGGCCTCTTCGGGCATTTGTTTCGCGGCGGAATCAAGCAGACCGAATGGGACCTCCGGACTGCGGACGTTCTCCATGTTGTAAAGTTTTTCCTTGCGCTCCGGAGAGCTAGCCGGTTTGTTCCGCAATGCGGCGATACGCTCGAAAGAGACGATGTTGTGCTTCATGTTGACTTCGAGCAAAGCAGCCGCGCGCGTTACATCGTCGGCGACCTTGGGCGAGAATTCGGCGGAAGCGTATTCCCGGACAATGTCGTTCACGCTTCTGTCGGGGTCCCAGTATAACTGCAGGCAGGCTATCTTGTTGATATCTTCGAAAATGCCCTCAGAGTAGGGGAAGCCGCCGGCCAGCATGTTTTTTGAAGAGTCCCACACTTTCTGAATCCGCTGTGTCTGCAAATTGGCGCCGAACCCGCCCCATGGATACATTCCGAACATGCTTATCTCGGTGAAATTGAGGAGCGGATAGCTCGGCGGCGGGCCGTTCTTGATAATATAGGGCGGAAAGTCTCCGTGTCCCTCCGCCATGATGTAGTCGGCCCACTCGGGTTGTTTCGCAAGAGCGGCGTAGAACATATCCCATTCCGGATCGCCTTCCCAATAGCCGAATTCCCATGCCGAGACGACCATTTTTGCCGAAGGAAAGAACTCGCGCGCTATCGGGCTCACTGCCGCGCAGGTGCGGACGAACCCGTTGCCGCCCCACGGCTTGCAGTTCGCGCACTTGCAGCCGCCCTGGTCGTAAGGCCAGAGCCAGTAATACTCGACCGGAAGATCGGCGAATTTTTGGAGCATTTCGCGACGCCATTGCAGGATAAGCGCCAGGCCTTCCGGCTTGGATGGACATATCTCCACGCCGTAGCTGTGTGGATGGCGCTCAGCGCGGAGCCTTTCCGGGCTTGTGTTGTAGGCCTCGTTGGCAAGAGTGGTTAGCCCCGCTCCCATGCCCACTTCGGCTGCGGCCTTGAGAATGGCGTGCAGACGCTCAATCATAGCCTCCGCATCCTGGTCGTATATGCCGGAATAATGGTGCATGTCGAACCAGACGGAGAGAGTGTTGCAGCCCCAGAGCGCCAGGTCTTCGACGTAGCGCTCCACTTGAGCGATTGGCGCGTCATGGTAGAAATTGTGGAAGTGGGAGGCGAAATACATCCCGCGCACTTTCAGCTTGGGTACGGAGGTCAGCTCGCCGCCGTCGTAGCGCCAGCCTTGCGCGTTTTGAGCATCGCTGCCGAAGACGCAACCGCGCAGGAATTTGCCGACTCCATAGAGGAGACCGCGTTCGTCATTGCCGGCGATCCGCCAGGCCTTGCCGTCAGATGCCCGCTCGATGGCGAAACCCTCGACGCCTATGCCGGCGCGTAGCTCCAACACTACGTCAGCGCCGTCGCTGCCGCTCTCCGCGAGTTCGATCCCGCGCTCCCTGAGCTTGCGCGCCATCACCGAAACGGTTTTGGCGGCGAGCGGCGTACCGGCCGTATTCAGGTTCACGCGAATTACGTGTTTGCGATCTGTATTCTTCTTTGTGCTCATTGCGTATCCTCTGTTACCTTTGTGGCTCTTTCTGGATCGTTGTGGGTGATGGATAGGTTTTCTCTTTCGCCAAGACTACGGCCTACCCGCCTGCAACCCAATTTGTTCCACTGGAGACGGCCGTCCTCGGCCGTTTATCTCATTCACATTTACCCACCCACACCACAGGCGGACAGGTGTGGCGGAGGCGGATTCGCCCGATGCGGATAAACGGCGGAGACCGCCGTCTCCATTCTCAGTTTCCGAGCAAGTCTCTGAACCCCAAATTGCCTTCCATTCTGAAACTCGACCTGTCCGCCACAGCCTGAAGGGCGACGGAGGAAACTCCTCGCTGAACACCATGAAGCTCATGAAGGGAGTCTCATTCTTCATGTCCTTCATGCTCTTCATGGTGAACATTGTGTTACCCTCTCACTTCTTCACGAACTTCACAGTCCGGGCGCCTGCAGGGACGCTCACGATCCATCTGCCCTTCTCGTTTATCACCGCCTTCACCCCGGCCGCGGGTTTCCAATCGCCTGGCGCTCCGACCGTCACCTCGCCGCCCTTGTGGCCTTCGGCGAGCGTGAGCGTCAACGAGTCCTTTTCAACTTTCAGACTTGCTGCGATTCCTGATTTCAGATCTGAGCCCTTGAACGAGATGGCGCCGTCTGCCGGAAGCGAAAGGATCGTCGTGATCGCCCGCTCCTGAACGCTGCCGGCGGTGCCGCTGAACGACACGCCCTGCTCCGCCTTTGCCTCTGCAGCTTCCGTGCTCAAGAACGCGTAGTCCGTTCCGAACGCGCCGGATGCCTTGACCACCAAGCCGCCGGCGAGGGACGCAAAAGCGGGCGCGGGCTGATTTTCAAGACGCGGAAACAGCGCCACATGATACGCGCCCGCGCCGGGCAGTTGGAGATGGAGATTATCCTGGAAATCGGGATAATCGGGGCTCGCGCCGGTCTTGCCGCCGCAGCGCACTGTATGCCTTGGGGTATCGGACGGGCTGACGACGAAGAACTCCGTATCCACGCCGAACGATCCGAGGGCGGTGTAACGATCGCCCATCGGCAGTTCGCGCGCCGGGGCGTTGGTCGGGCCGGGCTTGTCGGCCAGAAACGCCTGACGGTCCTTTGTCTGGTCGGATGATCCGAGTTTTTCCGACAAAGTCCAGAATTGCCAAATGGTCGGCTGGGCTGGCGGCGGCGCGTCTCCCTCTCCGCCTTTGACGGTATCGCGCAAGACCACCCATGCCGGGCCGGAAGGCTCTTCATCCTTCATGAACAGGAACTGTCTGGTCCACACGAGATTCGTGCCCTTGGCGGCAACCACTTTGGGATAGGCCGGCGGCGCCGGCTTGGGGAACCAGTCGCGGTCATCGGTGTGAGTGTTCACGAAAGTCGAACGGGCGTAATCCATGGCCGGCAGCGAAGCGAAGGCTTCGAAACGGGTTGTCGTGTAATGACCAAAGGGAATCTTCGGATCAGCAGGCGCCCCCCAGTTGCGGGCAAGCAGCACTCCGTTTTTCAGCAGCTCATGTCGGTCGTTATACCCGTTTCCGAAAGTGAAACACGAACTCACTGGCTTGCCGAACGCGTACCATTGAGCCATGCCGCCGACTTCGGGCGTCCAGACGTCCAGATTCCTGTCGGACTGAACAGAGCAGAGAAGATTGATGTAGTTTTCCTGCGGCGTGTTGAAAGCGGTTCTCAAAAGCGCGCCGAGCTCCGGAAACAGCTCCGATTCCCGTTTCGGCGCCTCGGCGGACAATGAGTCATCCAGAAAATACGGCTCGCAGCCGCCCATCCGGTGATCAGGTAGATAATAAGGAAAACCGCTCTCGACGGCCTGCCACTGCATCGCCCGCGAGAGAGCAGGGTCGGAATCCTTGTAGAAAGCGGCGGCAAGCCCGAAACAGGGCGTCACATCATAATGGCCCGGAACCGTTCCCCGTCCATAGATGCCGGTGACTCTGCGGTCCTTGCGGCGCAGATCGCGGGGAGTGTTATACTTCGCGAAAAAGACGCACAATTTCTTCAAGCGCGGATCTTTCGAGAAATCATGAACGCCGGCCCGCCTCGCCGCCACGGCATAGGTCAGCATCGGCTCCAGGCTCACGTAACTGTAATGGCCGCCCTCGGGTATCCATTCCCCGTTCGGACCCACCTCGTCGGTCAGCCACTGATCCATCCATTTCGTTGCTAGATCGGTCCACTTCTTCGCCTCCGGATGGTCTTTCAAAGC
>CAYWJE010000288.1:0-4215 GCA_964458525.1 uncultured Verrucomicrobiota bacterium | reverse complement strand
CCGGCCGCCATCAGCGATCAGCTTTCCATTTGCGCCGCCGAAAGTTCGACACATAATGTAAATACTTCCGCCCGACCCTCCCCCGCCGCCCGAATATCCGCCGGTTGTGCCGCGACAGCTTATAATGCCGTTCACGGTCACCGTGCCGTCCGCCAAGATTCGGACCGCGCCGCCGCCTGCGCCGCCGCTCGCGTCGGTGCAACCGCACATTGATCCACCTCCGCCACTGCCCGGATCCGTGGGGTTTGTAAAAGAACCGTAAGTGTTTTGCTCCACGGTTCTTCCACCCCATCCGCCGTAACCGCCGCCCACGCCCCAATTAGTGCCACCGCCCGGGCCGTACGCATTTGTTGCAGATCTGGGACCTCCTGGATAGCCCACCCCATCGGCGTTGATGCTACCGTCAGTCGCAACCGTCAGATTTGAGCAGACGATGTAAATCCGGTTGTCCGGCGTCCATGATTCATAGTCGCCAATCACACCGTTGGTGTCCGTGTTCGGCAGGTGCGTGATCGTGCCGCTGACCGTGATTACAGCGGCTGTCACGATCGAATCCCAGCCTTTGAACACGAGCGTGCCGCCAACCTCCAACGATGCGAGGTCGGCGGTGGACGATGTGTTCGTGATGATTCTGCCGGCTGGAATGACTGCGTCGTAGCCGGCCAGGGGCGCCCCGTTATCCCAGTTGCCGGCCACGTTCCAGTTGCCGCTGTTCGTGGCTGTGGTTGTGACCGCCTGCGCCGCCAGCGCCTGGAAAAACAACAGATTAAGCAATAACACCCGTGATTTCATCTGATTTCTCCTTGGTCACAAACATGTTGACTTCGCTTCCACGCCCTCGCCGCCTAGTCGTCGGCCGGTCTTTCCGATCCAGGGATTTCCCGATCCGAGATCACTCGCTTGACCGACGCAATCTCCCACTCGACTTCGGCATGTTCGTTCTTCCCCGTCTCGTGCTCTATCCCGTAATAGCCTTTGTACCCGGCCGCCTTCGACAAACCGAGTTTCATGTCCAGATTTCCGGCGGCAGCGCGCGAGTCAATATGGACATGAAAAGCTTTATCCGCCGACATCCGGTCACCGACATCCTCCCGCCCCGGGATCCATTGTCCGATGTGCCAAAGCAACCCGAACGCCGGATGATCCACCGCCTCATACACCCGTTTCATGTTGTCCGGCTCCAGCGAAGGGCCAAAGTGATTTTCCGGTCCGATCCGATAGCCATGCTCGCCCGCCCGTCGCGCGTGCTCGGCAAACCACGCCACTACCACATCAAATTGCTCCTCCGACATCGCGTGATTGTCTCCGCCGAAGTCAATCCGCACCGTCTTCGCTCCAAGGATTTCGGCGGCGCGCAGATGCGTCAGCAGTGTTTGATGATCCTTTTTGCGCACGGCGGGGTCTGCATTCCACGGATAGGCGCCGTCCACATGGTAATTCACAACCGTCAGATCCCGCTCATCGGCCGCCTGTCTGATCTTCCTGATCGCGACCTCCTCGGTCGTTCCGACCAGCCCGCTCCACAGATCGGCCGTATTGAGGCGGTAACGATATTTGACCGTTTCCAGATACCCGAAAACGTTCATTCTTCCGGTCCAGATCAGGTCGTGAAACGAATAGGCTGCGATTGAAATGCGCATGAGTTTTCTCCGTTACAGCTTAAGTTTGTGTCCTTGAACAGTATTCTGGCTTTTATTTTCGCGTATTTTCGTAGTTGTCTCTCTTTTGTTCACGGCGTTGAGGCCGAGACGGCGGCCCCGGACCATTTCAGCAGAATGCCGAGGCAGTCGCCCGGTGCCTCGCGCAATTGCCGATATGCCTCGGCTGCCTGCTCAAACAACAGTGTTTCCGTGATCAAATCGTCCACTCGCATGATGCCATCGGAGACGATCCGCATGGCCTGCACCCGATCCGCGTGCGTATTGGCGCGCGGAATGACGATGTCAACTTCCCGGTTGAACAGGGGCGTGTAATCGAGCGCGAGCGGCGCGCCATAGCTGCCCTGAACGACCAGCCGGGATCGGCGCGCGTCGGTTTCGGAGCTCTTCCTCAACAACTCCGCCGCCGGCATCAAAGCCGCCGGCGCGCCCGTCACATCGAACACCACGTCCGCCCCCTCCGGCGCCACCCGCGCCACCGCCTCGCCCAATCCCGGGGCGGGGTCCAGCACGGTCACTCCGGCGCCGGCCGCGAGTTGACGCCGCATCAGATGAAGATCCGTCGCCAGAACGCGCGCACCGGTCTTCATCAGCAGCCGGGCGCATAATTGACCCAGCAGCCCCAAACCGACGACAACGACGGTGTCCGTGATTCGCGGCGCGGCGCGCATAACCCCATGCAATGCCGTTGCCAGCAGCAACGCCATCGGCGCGCAGCGCGCGTCCGCGGAATCCGGCACGGGAATCAGGACAGACAGGTCCTGCACGATATGGCTCGAATGCCCGCCCCAGCCATTGCCGACGCCGGGTGCCAGGGAGAGCGCCCAGGGCGCGGCAAAGCGTTTGCCCAGACAGTCAGGAGAAACGCCTTCACCCGCCGCCTTCACCACGCCCACGAACAAATATCCTGGCACAAACGGAAACGGAGGCGCATTCCCTTCATTCCCGTCCAACCCCCGCAACTCCGTGCCAGGACTGATTTGAGTGTATTCGGCCTCCAGCAAAACCTGGCCGGGGCCCGGCCCTGGAACGTCAAACGAACGCAAATCCACTTGGCGCCGTCCTTCAAACACAACCGCATACCCCTTCATGTGTCATCCTCCTTGATCGCAAAGAATAACGCGACCCCATCCTTGATACTTAAACTCCTTCTTGACCGCCACGATTACTCGGATACCCTTAACCGACTTACTTACTCGTAAATGCGGTAACCGGCAAAAGCGGTTCGTTTAAGCGTATCCGACAAAGTATGGCGAGGAAGTGTGCGGTTAAGCACCTCCCCTCGTGCGGTGAGATGTCGCCGTTCACTTTTCATGCTTACCATAAAACTTTGTTTACAACACCGTTCCTGCCTACCATGCAGGGATCGTTGCTCTACTTCATAGTGCGCCTTCCTTGTCAAGTCGTCCCGCGCCGCACGAGGCGGGGCGGGACCCATTCGCGAATCTCAGGCCATTCGGGTGCCATCACGCGATCAAGCGCATCGTGAAGATAGGCAACCCAGTTGAACTCCACAGTATCTATATCTTCGAAGGGCTCATGAAAGTCCATGTACGGCGTGCCGATGATGCCAACGTCCTGCGGACAGCAGCGGCCCGCCTCGCGGACGAAGGTGATGACCTCGTTGGCCATAAGCACGCTGGTGCACAGTACGCCGGTCGAAGGAGCCAACCCGCCGATGAACTCGCGAGCCTTTAGGTTGGCGGCAGAGTTGCCGAGGGCATTTCTGGGATACACGTAAAGGTAATCCTCGACGGCGCACCGGCCCCGGTAGTGCTCGATGGCCTCATAAAAACCCCGCCACATCAACCGCGCGCCCGGCCAGTCCGGCTCGATCCGGGCAAACCGCAGATGCCGGTAGCCCGCATTAAGGAAGTGCTCCACGCAAAGCCAGCCAGCGCGGCGGTAGTCCGGCAGTAGGAAATTCTGGGCGGGCGGCTCTTCGCGGTAGTGCTCCACGTGGAGGATGCGCATACCTTCGTTCGACATGGTCTGGAGCAGATCGTCGTTGCGCGGCTCCGTAGGGGTGCAGAAGGCCAGCAAGGCATAATGACGATCCCGGCGAACATGCTCGAAGAAGACGCGCTCCGATGCCGGGTCCCACCCCATCTCCGCCCGCGGAAAGGCGCTGACCAGATAACCGGCGCCCAATGCCCGATCCTGCACTCGCGCCAGAATCTCCGCGTCGATCGAGAACATCACCGCGATGTTTTTCGAGCGCGTGACGCGGGCATCCGGATGGCCATTCACGTACATCCCCGAGCCATGAAGCACGGTGACCCAGCCCTCGGCGGCCAGGCGGCTGATGGCCCTGCGCACAGTGGTCACGCTCACGCCATGATGCTCGCTCAACTCCCGTTCAGAAGGAAGCTTGTCGCCACAGACCAGAACGCCTTGCCGAATCTGCCCCCGGATATCCAGCAGCACCAGTTCGGACTTAAGTCCCAATCCCTGATTGAATGTTTGTGTCACGGCACTTGCCTCGCACGCAAATTGCAGTTTTTCAAGGATAACCTTCGCTTCGCTCGGTTGCCTTTCGGAAAAGAATTTTTTGCCA
>CAYWJE010000287.1:0-4242 GCA_964458525.1 uncultured Verrucomicrobiota bacterium | reverse complement strand
GTAATATCCCTCTTCTCTGCAACTATGAACTGTGAACCGTGAACGGGTACAAAAAAAACACACGGAAAACCCGGAAGCGCCAAAAATAGAATAGAAGAGAAGGACCACGAGCGAGGACGCTCATGCCACAACGGAAGAACGGGAAACGAATGCCGGTCCGCGTCTTCTTTTGTGGCACGAGCCCCAGGCTCGTGTCCCCGATGTTGAATATAAACCCGGTTGCATGGGAAATCCGCCTCACTGAGACCGGCTTGTCCGCCGCAGGCGTGGCTACAGGGGACCGTTTGCGCGATTGCGCTCCTGCATTCGCTTCAGGGCAATGTGGCAGATGAGCGCGCATACGGGGAATCCAACGGCGGCGAGGATGCCGGTTCTCAGCGCCGCCTGTTCCCCGCTGATCCGTAACAATCCCGCCAGGCTGTTCGCAATCGGTGTGTTGATAACATTGTCAATGACCCATCCGGTCATCCATGGACCGGCTGCGGCGCCGATGTCGCCCGCTGCCGCCAGAAGCGCGAACAGCCAGGCGCCCGACAGCGGATAGCGCTCCGAGGCGGTGATGAGCGTGCCGGGCCAGAGCAGGCTGGTGGCGAAACCGGAGAGGATGCAGGCGGTGAGGCTGATTGCGTTCCATGGAGATAGCGCAACAGCGAGATAGCACAGAATAGCCATGGCGGATGTCGCGATGAGCGCCTTGTTGACGTTCATCCGCGCTCCGAACTTCCCATAAAGCGCCCTGCCCGTTCCCAGCATCACCGCAAACCCGCACATGCCGAGCAGGTCGCCCTTGACCTTCGGAAAAAGCAGCGCCTTTTCCATGAACGCGGAGGACCACTGGTTCATCACCACCTCTGTCGCCGTGCCAAAGAAGATGGCGGCAAAGGCCGTTAATACAAAGGCATGGCCTATCAGGTCGCGCATATTCAACCTGTGCTCGTGCGGTATGCCCGGCGGAAACGGCGCTTTCAGGAACATGACGAAATTAACCAGCGGTACTATTGTCCAGAGCAGAACGATGATTTGCCAGTTCCACTCGCCCAGAATGAACAGAAATAAGGTTGTTACGATTATGGTGGCGGCCTGGCCCCACGCATAGAAGGAATGAAGCAGGCTCATCGCGGCGCCCTTGTGCGCGTTGGGAATGGCATTTACTATGGGGCTGAGGAGTACCTCAAGCAGACCGCAGGCGGCTGAGAATATGACGGTCGCCACGACCAGCCCGGCGAAGATGCGGGAGGGGAATAAATACGGAGCCAGGGCGAACAGGCAAAGGCCGACGAAGGATAACAGGCAGGAGGGCAGTACGAGGCGGCGGAAGCCTATCCTGTCTATCAGGCTGCTGAAAATGATGTCCGATCCGATCTGGACTCCAAAGTTAACTGCGACAAGGATGCCAAGGTGGATGTAGGAGAAGGAATAGATCCGCATAAGCGGAATGAACAGGATCGCCGTCAGGTTGACCATTATTGCCTGGACGAAGATCCCGACGAAACAGGATAGGGTGGTGAGTCTGTATGTGGCTGCGGTATGCATGGGGTTGTTTGTTTCCGTGCAGTGTTAGCCTGATCTGTTCATAAAAACCAGTAAAAAATGCAACTACTCAGACATGTCCCGCACAGGCTGTGGATACACGCTCTTTGCGCCAGGATAAAATCCTGGCCTAGTGTGCCCATTTTTCCATGCTGTAGGCCACCATTGTCCGCCACCCGCCTGCGCTTGCGACGCAGGCTGGCGGATCTTCGATATGGTGGCGATGTCTGAGCAGTTACCAAAGAATCGGCACGTGATCCATCCTGCAGCCCAACGCTAATTGCTATTTGCGCTCATACGCTCCTTTCTGGTAAGGTCTGTCGTGTTGACTCATCTTGAAAATTTGCTGGGAAGGAGAAAAATGGATCTGCAAAAGCTTTTCGCGGAACGTATAGGCGGCGCGTCGTTCGGTTTGTCGGACGAGATCTACAAGTTCGAGAAGATCAAGCGCGCGAAGGCTGCGGCCCGCAAGGCGCGTCCGGAAATGGAACTGCTCGACTTCGGCGTGGGCGAGCCCGATCGCATGGCGCCGGCTACCATCCGCAGGGCACTGAAGAAGGCGGTGGACGATCCATCGAACCGGGGCTATTCGGACAATGGGATACGGGAGTTCAAGGTCGCCGCCTGCCGCTACATGAGTGATTTCTTCGGCGTGGAAGATCTCAATCCCGATACCGAGGTGAACCACAGCATCGGCTCCAAGCCCGCGCTCGCAACGCTGCCGCTCTGCTTCGTCAACCCGGGGGACGTCGCGCTTGTCACCGTTCCAGGTTACCCGGTGCTCGCCACGCACACGCGATACCTCGGCGGCGAGGCCGTAAAACTGCCGCTCCTGAAACAGAACGGTTTTCTTCCGGATCTCGGAGCGATTGATCCGGACATCGCGCGCCGCGCGAAGCTATTCTATGTGAACTACCCGAATAACCCGACGGGCGCGGCGGCTACCGCCGACTTTTTTGACGAGCTGATAGCGTTTGCCCGCGAGTACGAAATTCTCATTGTTCAGGACGCGGCATACGCGACACTGATCTATAAGGGCGCTCCGCTTTCCATCCTCGGCAGGCCAGGTGGCAAGGATGTGGCTGTGGAGCTGCACTCGATGAGCAAGAGCTACAACATGACCGGATGGCGTCTCGGTTTCCTGGCCGGCAATCCGAGGGCCGTGAACGCCTATGCTGAGGTGAAGGATAATATTGATTCAGGTCAGTTCAAGGCTATCCAGGTTGCGGCCTGCGCGGGCATAGCGGATCGTAAACTCGCTGACTCGATAAAGCGGCATTACGCCGGGCGCCTTCGTAAGATGGTAAAGTGCCTGCGCGCGGCGGGATTCGACGCGCGAATGCCTGGCGGCACTTTTTATCTGTACGTCCCGGCACCGAAGGGAGCAGGGTCTCTTGGTTTTACCACGGCGGAGGACGCATCGCAGTTCCTTATCAAGGAGTGCCAGGTTTCGACTGTCCCGTGGGATGACGCCGGTCCTTACCTCCGATTCTCGGCCACTTTCGAATCCGCCGGGACGAAGGATGACGACAGGGTTATCGCCGAGCTGGGCAGTCGGCTGGCCGGGGCGCAGCTTGTGTTTTGAGCCGATGTGACGGAATGTCACCATGAAGTACATGAAGGGCATGAAGATGACGAATTGAAGAGCATTCGGAGACAGGAGACGCGATGAAAGCAATGATGTTGACTGGCATACGGAAGATGGAAATGCGGGACGTTCCCGATCCGCGCATTGTGAATGATAAGGACGTCCTCCTGAGGCTGGCAGCCGTGGGCGTGTGCGGGTCCGATATTCACTATTACACCACGGGGCGCATCGGCTCGCAGGTGGTGAAGTATCCTTTCATCGTCGGCCACGAGTGCGGCGCGGTGGTCGAAGCGGTAGGACCCGCCGTGAAGCGAGTCAAGCCGGGCGACCGTGTTGCCGTTGACCCCGCCGTGAGCTGCGGAAAATGCGATCAGTGCCTGTCCGGCCGACCCCATACGTGCCGCAACCTGAGCTTTCTCGGATGTCCCGGGCAGGGCGACGGCTGTCTCTGCGAGTTCATAGTCATGCCGGAGGAAAGTTGTTATCCTCTGGCCGAGGGAATGACCATGGAACAGGCGGCGCTCTCCGAGCCGCTCTCCATTTCCCTCTATTCCGTGAAAAATTCAATCGAAATGGCGGGCGCCAGGATCGGGATACTCGGCTGCGGGCCTATCGGGCTGGGCGTGCTTGTCTGCGCGAGAGCGATGGGGTGCGGTATGATTTACGCCACGGACAAGATAAAGGCGCGCCTCAATGTCGCGTCGGCAGCCGGCGCCGAGTGGACGGGAAATCCGGACTGCGTGGATGTCGTCGCCGCCGTGTCGGAAAAGGAGCCGCTGCTGCTGGACGCCGTGTTCGATTGCTGCGGACAGCAGGAGGCGCTCGACCAGGCGGTGGCCTTGCTCAAGCCGGGTGGCAAGCTTATGATTATAGGCATACCGGAGATCGAGCGCGTCTCGTTCGTGATCGACATGATGAGGCGCAAGGAGCTTTGCGTGCAGAATGTACGCAGGCAGTGCGAGTGTGTTGATCCGACCCTGGCGATGATGGCGGAAGGAAGGATAAACGGCGATTTTATGGTGACGCACCGGTTCCCTTTTGAAGATACAAAGGATGCATTCGATCTCGTAGCCGCCTACAAAGACGGCGTCGTCAAAGCCATGGTCAGCATGGTCAGCATGGTC
>CAYWJE010000286.1:0-4270 GCA_964458525.1 uncultured Verrucomicrobiota bacterium | reverse complement strand
GAATTCAGACTCCTGACTACCTGAGTTGTTACTATAAAACAGTTGAAATGTCAGCTTTATTTTACACCTGTTTTCGAGTCCTGTTTTGGCAAACGATTGCCCTTGGCCGGGAGATATAAAGATGCGCCGGGCGATTACGGAACGAAAGTCGGAGAGCGGTCAGACCACGGTTGAATATACCGTAGTGGCCGGTGTTCTGCTGGCTTCTCTTGCCATGCTGACGCTTTTCCTTACCACTTTTCAGGAATACGGGGTCAGAATACTTGAAATGCTTGCGGCGGACTATCCTTAAAAAGGAGGCGAACTATGAAGAAAATGCTAAGAAACAAAAGCGGGCAGGCGATGACGGAATACATCATAATTGTCGCCATTATTGCCCTTGCGGCGCTGGCGGTCTTCGGGCTCTTCGGTGATCGCATTCGCGCCATGCTCGGCGGCGCGGTTGTGGAACTCGGCGGGGATGAAGCCGAGGTTACCGCGGCAACGGAAACAAGCTCGGAAGATTACCTCAAGTCGCTGGACGAGACCGGCGCTGCCGAGTAGGTTGTCCTGTTCCGTAACACATGAAGGGCATGAAGGAGGTTATTGCGCCCTCCTTCATGCTCTTCATGTCCTTCATGGTGAAATGAGCACGTGAAACAGGACCGAACACCATGGTGCGCTTTTCACATAATCACGGGGCGGGGCGGGCTGATGGCCAGTCGTTGATAGAATCCTGCATCGTGATAGCCGTTCTATGCCTCCTGTTCATGGGCATGTTTCAGGTTTCCCAGCTGTTCATGGCGCAGGAGATTCTCAGCTTCGCCGCCGGCCGCGGAGCGCGCGCCAAGTCGGTGGGTTTCAACGAGTTCATGGTCTTCAAGACCGTCCGCGTTGCGACCATAGCCAATGCCGGGCAGATGACCTATCCGGGCGTGGACGGCGGTCCTGCGCAGCAGCGTGCGCTCGAGCGCTCAAGCATACCTCTCTACCTCGGGTCGGACAGGCATCGAAGGCTCTCCTCGATTCTCGATTATGAGGACTGGGGCGACATCAGTTATTATTGGACGGAACAGGAATCGCCCTCTATGATAACTTTCCACACCGCGCAGCCCTTTCCACTCCGGTTCCCTTTTCACCAGGCATTCTACGATTCGGATTCAGTGAGCATGTCCGGCGAGGTGTGCCTTGACAATCACTACCCGCTGTATCTCGACACGGAAGAGGCAGAAGCGGAAGCAGGCGAGCCGTAATTGTTTCAAGGTAACTACTCAGGTCATGCGCCAGAAATGCGGCGGGCAGGCCTTGTGCGGCCGTCAAACATTGCGCGACTGAGCAGTTACGTTTCAAGAATGAAAACCACACATCATGAGAAGCCGCAGGCCAAGGGCCGAACGCCGGGCACCTCCGGCCAGACGATGATCTTCATGGTCATGGCGCTGGTGATCATCACCTTCGTCGTGCTCTGGAATATTGACCTTCACAAGATTCTCCATCTCAAGAGCAGGACCCAGAACGCGGGTGACGCGTCCGCCCTTGCGGCCGCGCGCTGGCAGGGGATCACCCTGAACCTCATTGGCGACCTCAACATCATGCAGGCGCTGGCGCTGTCCGCAGGCAATACCAATGCGTCAGAACAGATTTCCGACATCCAGGCGAGACTCTGCTATGCCGGGCCGGTTCTCGGCCTCCTCGCGGCCCAGCAGGCGGCGAAGTATAACGGCATTTTTATAAACCATGATTTCAGCGACCGCCTGACTTCGAATGCCAATGCGGTGATCGAGGAATACATCGAGGTGTTCGATGAGCCGTTTACCAACTGCTGGACCGAATACGGCGAGCTGCTCCTGGCGGTGGCGGTCGAGGGCGTGGCCGCCGGTCCGGATAACGCCCAGTTCTACAACGACTACTCCGGCGGCCACACTCTTCTCACCATGAGCTTCTACGACGCGGTCGCGGCGCCCGACTGGTGCTGGTTCAAGTGGAACGCCTACACGCTCCTCGAAACCTACGTGAACTACGAGTCATGGCTCGATCTGCCGCCGATGATCCAGCAGACTGATCCGTCGAACAGTGAGATATTCGGGCTTGGTCTGGCGCCTTTCAGCGCAGTCCTGCCGGGCGGCACATCCACCGTTGCGCTGCTCAACGAGTTCGTGGACGAACGCGGCCTGGGCTCGGAGGCGATATCCAACTCGGCGGCGGAGGTCTCATGCGTTTGGAGGGTCTACGATCCGGGAAGATGGGGCGCGTGGTCGGCCTTTTCGATCGAAGGCGAGGAGCCTTTCCCGGCAGCGGGAACTGTTCGGCCCCAGTATGACTACGCCGGCGCGGACGCCGCGACCCGCATTGAGGCCGTGACCGAGCGGGTAACCCCGGGCGCGTCCGGAACGAAGATAACATGGACGGCGGCCGCCAAGCCGTTCGGATTCCTCCTTGCGGACGAGGCCGAGATCAGACCGAACACCTACTCGCTTGTACTGCCTGCCTTCAGGGAGGTGCGGCTGATCCCGGTGGATACCTCTTCCGCGCCGGAGGGCGGCTCCTACAACCTCGAATGGCGCGATCATATAGAATTCCATCTTCCGATCTACATGACGAGCGGCCCGGACGGGCTCGATGCCAACTGCTGGTATTGCCGTCAGCTTATGACCTGGGAAGATGTTGAGGACACCGGCTTCCGGCAGGACGGACTTGATTGGCTCGCCGCCACGGACGAGGAAGGAGAGCTTCTCCATCCGTGCGAGTCGGAAGGCGGCCCCGGCAGCTCTCCGGGCGGCGGGCGCAGGCGCGCGCATTGAGGATTTTCGCATGATCGCAATTCAACAACCTAAGATCGAACGCCGGCAATCTCCCGCTTCCGGGCAGGCAATGGTCGAACTTGCGGTGGGGCTTGTCGTGATCCTCGTTTTGTTCGCGGGGCTCATTCAGATCGGACGCCTTTCCAGGGCGCGCACCCGGACAATGATCGAGGCGCGCGAAAATGCGGGACGCAATGCCATGGACGATGAGTTTTCGAACGATGGTGGATCGACATATATTCTCAGTTGGAGCGCCGGGCCGGATGGAAAGGCTTACACCGCCGACGACCTTTTGTTCCCGGGCACCAATGCCGCCGGGCTGGCGCAGGATGTGCAATCAATGGCGCGGGCGGACGAACTGGATTATATTTTTCCGGGCAACCCTCTTTCCGGCATGGGCGACAGCACGGACGCTATAAACGTGTTCTATCTGGTCTGCGGCGAGGGGTTTGAATCGGTGTCCAATCTTCCAGTGATCAGAAACCTGATCTACGGGCGTTCCACGATTTCCACGGAAAGCGGGGTATGGCTGGTCTGGACTAAGGAGATCTATTGAAACGATGAACCGGTCATCAAAACAGCTTCTCCTGTTCGCCGCGTGCGGCCTGCTGATCCTCTGCGCCGCGGCGCCGTCCTTCAGCCGTGTATTCTGGAGGCGGCGCGCCGCGACTCTGGCGGAGCGGCTCGGCTCCGCCGGACGGTGGCAGAGCGTGCTCCAGAGCAACGTGAGCATCAACGGCGGCGGCGGGAGGCTGGAGATAATCGGCGGATCCGGCAGCCTTGATTCCGCGATGCGCGAGTTGAGGAGCGTTGCGGGCTTCGAATTCCTTGAATTCGAGACGAACGAATCCATGGGGCGCGCCACTGCGCGGACCGGTGATGAAATCCTGCGCGTGATCGCGCTCAAGCTTGAAGATCAGGCGCTCATGTTCGCGGTTGTCCAGTCCCCGGAGGATTTCGCGCGCTCGCTGGCGCCTCCTTCCGCAAACGATCCGCGGGAGCCGCCGTTCTATCCCGACAGCACAGTCAGATCGGCTATCAGCGTCGAGGCGACCGGCGCCCGGCTGGAAATTTCCGCGGCGAGCGCAGGGGCAGGCTCGATACACGCGTTCTTCGACTCATCGTTCGCTCTCGACGGCTGGAGCCGCCTGATCCCGCCCGGCGGCGCCGGTCCGCCCCGCGAGGGGCTCGGCATTTTCCAGAAGGGTTCCGAAATATGCTGCATTCTCGTCCAGCCTTCCGGAACTGAAAGCATCATAGCGGTGTTGCACAAAAGGGTTGGAGTGAAGTGAGCGAAGAGAATTGTGAGCCATGGGCGCTAAACCGGAATGGGATGCTTCGGAGGGCTCTGGAAATTCGAGCAGGCCTGCCACACTGTGGAGACGAAGGATCTCGCCGTGCTTCACAAGATTCCCGAATCGCTCTCGTTGGGGGGATTGGGGTCAGGAGCAGCCGACAAGGCTGCGGTCCAGCAGGTGAGCGGGCGTGAT
>CAYWJE010000285.1:0-4323 GCA_964458525.1 uncultured Verrucomicrobiota bacterium | reverse complement strand
CGTATATGCGCGAAATCGTGTCGGCAGTAATACGGCTGACTGAGCGCCGCATTTTCGATGGTGACGGGATATTGGTTGGTCTTCACCATAAATTCAGCGCCCGTCTCACGCGGGTCCAGCACTTCCCCTATTATGAGCCACAGGGGACCCGTCAGGCAGCCACGCGACGCGAAAGCGCCGTGCGTGAACCACTTTCCCCCGGCAGCGTACAAGTTTATCCCGCCCGGGTATTCAACCCAGGGCGGCATGAGCGGCGCCCATGAGCCGTCGGGCAGCGGCATGAGTGGTGCCCGCGCCTGCGCGTGATAGAAGCCCGCGCGAATGTCCGCGAGGTAAGCCGGCAGTTCGCGCGCGAGCAGTCCGGCATATTCGTCGTCAATCCCGGAGAGCATTTCGGCGGTGCGCTTAAGTCCAATATAAGTCCCTGCATTGAGGAAGAAATGGTGGAAGAAATCGTCACAGTCCGCCACCTTTCCGTTGACCATGCCGTAGAACCCTTGTTCGCGGTATTCCTCGCACTTATTCCGCTCCCGCCATTGAAGCAGGTAATCAGCGGCCTTTCTGATCTTCGGAAGAACGCGCTTAAGCCACCGGATATCGCGCGTGTACCTGAAATGCTCGCCCGCCGTCCACAGGAGAGGACCCGTCTCGCTCTCGTAGCCCCCGAAGTTCTGGATGAACCCATCGGCGCGCTGCCGTTCGAGGAAGAAGTCAATGCAGCGCTCCGCGAGCGAATGCCAGCCCATGGAATCGAAGAACTGGATGATGGGCGCGCTCTCCGTTCCGATCGGAGCGTACCACCCGATCGTGGCCAGAGCCGGCCCGGCGGGTTCCCTGCCCAGCGTGACAAGGTCGCATTGCAGCAGGCCCGCCTGGATGTTCTCGTGAATAGGCTGTTCGGGCACAGAGATCGAAGCGGCCGATTCGAGCTTAGCGCGCCAGAAGCTACGGCACCCCTCGAAATGCGCATCCCAATCCAGATCGAGCAGCGCCCGGGCCCGGTCAGCTTCCAGCGCGGAATGCGGCAGGAGCAAGTCGAAAACAGCGGATTCGCCGGGCTGCAGGAGAATCGCCATTTCCTCTTCCGGCAACGGAGCACCATCGAGACGATGCGCGGCATAGACGCGACCGGATTTCTCGAAAATGGAAAAGCCGTCCTGGAACGTTGATGCAATGGCTTTACCTCGCACCGGAGAAGCCTGCGCCGCCTTGAACCACGCATAGCGCGGAACTTTTCCCGCGTTGACCGCCGCCACCCTCACGCAGCAGACGACTTCCTGCTCGCGCTCGCGCATTTCCGCGTGCAACAAATCCTTGAGTTCTTCCTTCTCTTCCGCGGAGAGCATATTGCCGCCGGTGTTGGGATAGCAGGCCATCCATTCCGAGCCCCGCACGGCGCCCGGCTTCAACGGCTCCTTCTCGAGCGTGACGAAGATGGTAAGATGGTAATGCACGTCCTGCTCGACTTGGAGCGAGCGGAGAATGGGCAGGACCCCGTCCTCGAGCCGCCTCGTTATGCGGGGACGACATGAGCTCCCATGGCCGATCACGAAATGCATCTGGTAGCTTGAGCCCTCCGTTTCCTGATGGATCGAGTGGTAGCATGGCTGGATTTCGCCCCAATAGCCGAACGCATCGAGCGGAGCCACCCGGAACATCCGCATGTCACGCCCCAGCCCAAGCCACGTCCGACAGCTCATCTTCCGGTTGAGCTGCGCGGCAGAGGAATAGGATTCCTCCGGCTCGTTCTCGAACCTGGTGAAATCGGAAATGAGGCCGCGCGCGGCAATGTCGGCCGCCACTTCCTCGTAGTCGCGCGCGTCGTCCGCAGGCACCACCGCCGCGCGGAACTCGGGAATGTAGACAGGCGTTGCCGAACACACGTCGCGCAGGTTAAAGGAAAATGAATTCTCCCCGGTATGCACAAAGCAAATGGTGGGGAAGGCGCCGCGCTTGACGGTCCATTCCGCAAACGCTATCTCCAGCCGCCCGCCGTGAACAAGTTCGAAAGCGTCTCCATTTATACTACCGTCGGAAGAGCACAGTCCCCCGAGACTGCCATTGACGACTGAGATGCGACCGAGTACATTTCCGAGTCCAAATAACAAAGCTATTTTCATGTTAAACAACCTTTTATCTTTCGTCCGCCGCTTACGCGGCTAGACACGCAGGTATTCAAGGCTTTTCACCAAACTCTCCTTGCCTGGAAGCTCAGGGCTGTATTCCAGTCCTATGAAATCAGAATACCCCGCCGCCACGATTCTGCGCAACATGAAAGGATAATTGGTTTCGCCGTTGAACGGTTCGTGTCGGCCCGGCACGGCAGCGACATGAAAATGGCCAATCGCCTCGATATTCTTCTCCAGAAAGGCCGTCTGGTTGCCCGTCATGATGGTCATGTGATAAATATCGTATAACATTTTCACGTTCGACAGCCCGACCTCATTTACGACAGCAACCCCATCGCGGGGATCATCCAGAAAATATCCCTTGTGATCAATCATGGTGTTCAAGGGCTCCAGATTGAGCCGAAACAAGCGGTCCGCCAGGCGTTCGCCCGCCGCACGCAGGGCATTGACGAGCGCCGCACGCTGGGAGGCCGCATCGCGGTTCGGCGCGGTCTGGCCGGTTGTGACTATTCCCTGGCGGCAGCCGGCGGCAAGGGCATTGTCCGCGCACCGCTCCATCTGCTCCACGAATCGCCCTAGATTCTCGCCGCGGATCGGGGCGACCTTGTCGTCCATTATGCCGTTCATTACTATGCTCACCAGGCCGGCGCCGCATTGGCTTCCGGCGTCCGCCATCCGCTTCAACAGCACACCATCCCCGCCCTGCCATGTCTCGAAGTGAGCGCAACCGCAGGCAGCGATCTTCTCCACGCGCTTTTCCCAGGGCAGGTCAGTAAAAAACATATCAATCAATACGTCTATCTTCAACATCTCTCCTTTCTAAAACAAGCTTGCCAGCTCCGCGGTCAGCTTCGCCGCGCGTTTCGAGGTCTCATCCGCATCATACGGCGGCGCGAAGGCCATCACGGCCAGGCGCAGAAGAATGTCCTTCGTCCGGGGGCACATGTCCTGCGAGTAGTCCGGAATCTTTCCCGCAAACTTACAGGTATATGGACATCCTTCGGCAGTGGCCGATTTGCGCTCAAGAATGTGTTCCCAGTGCCAGTAGACGTGCCAGTCGCGCACGCCCTTCGTATCCTTCGTCGCGAGACCGCCAAGCCCTATGTTGGCGTTCACGGCCTTAACTGCATGACCCAAAGTCTCAAAGAGCATGCCCAGGGTATAGCCGCAGACCCCGTCCTCGTCGTTACATTCGACCCACTTGGCGCAAGACGGAAGTTTTACCTCGGCCCGGCACTGCTTCCACGCCGCGCGCGTAGCCTCGTTGATAGCATCGAGCTTGCGAAGCTGGGCTAATCCGACGGCAGAGCACATTTCCGGCATGCGGTAGTTCTCTCCGCAGAACAGCTCGCCTGGCTTGCGCTCGCGCGCGTAACGGTCCGGCCGCCAGCATGCCGCCGTGTCGTGGTAGCTCTGCGCGCGGGTGTACAACCACTCATCATCGGTCAAAACCAGCCCGCCCTCGCCAGTTCCAATCACCTTGTAGGCATCCAGGCTCACGCAACCTGCATCGCCCAACGTGCCAAGATATTTTCCCTTATACTTCCCGCCGAATGCCTGCGCTGCGTCCTCTATGATCAAGAGCTTGTGCTTCGCGGCGATGGCACGTAGCTCGTCCATCCTCGACGGAAGCCCGAGCATATGAACGGGCAGAATGGCCTTTGTTCGCGGGGTTATGTTCCGCTCGACTGCCTCCGGGTCGAGCGTGAGAGTCTCGTCCACCTCCGTAATCACCGGAATCCCCTTAGCTACAACCACGGCGGACACGCTCGCGAAAAACGTGTAGGCCGGCACTATCACCTCGTCACCGGGCCCCACCCCGGCGCCGACGAGCGCCGCTATCAGCGCGCTCGTCCCCGAGTTCACGGCCAGGACGTATTTGGAGCCGGTTTTCGCGGCAAGGAGCTTCTCGAACTGCTCCGTCTTGCTGCGCGGATTGTAATAGCGAAAGAAGTTGCCCGCGTCGGGCGCCTGCGGCTCGGCATCGAGAAGTGCGCGGATGCGCGTTTGCGCGGACTTGCTCACGTTAAAGACGTCCACGACCTCCATCAGCTCATCGGTGCCGTACTTGTGATATGGTTTTGAAAGCATTGACTAATCCTTTCCTTGTCCTGGACAATGCGGTTACGCCCTTGTGTTTTTGTTTTTTTGATGCAACTACTCAGCTTGCGTATAATTTGACGGCCGCACAAGG
>CAYWJE010000284.1:0-4352 GCA_964458525.1 uncultured Verrucomicrobiota bacterium | reverse complement strand
GTCAACCGATTCGTGACCACGTGAGCAGTAACTGAAATTGAGAAGAGAAGAAAAGAAAAGCATCCAGGAAGCCTGGAAAACCCTGAACCTTGAACCCTGAACCGTGAACTGGGAGTTCCTTAAGTCCGGCGGAACCAGTTTCAAGATGTGGTGAATCCCACGCAGAGTAACTGCTCTCGCGCAATGTTTGACGGCCGCACAAGGCCTGCCCGCCCGCCTGCAGCGCCTGTGCGGTCCTGCCAGGAACGAAAATGGTAGGGCTGGACAGCCGGCCGCATTTCTTGCGCATGACCTGAGTAGTAACCACGCAGATGGGATTTGAGATGTCATTCAGACCCCATGGGCGCGGCCCGTCCGGCCTCAGCGAGGCCGGTGGCAGAATAAAGCAAACAATCGAATGCGCACACGAATGGATTCAATTTGCGAAGATTCTTGTATCTTTCTCGCCGTTGTGAGATAAGAACCTGTCACGATAATTGTAATTGCGCGCCTATGGACTCCGGGTTTCATCAGATTGGCTGGAGGATATTATGAAAGAGATGAACAAACTGCTGAAGAAAATGACAGTTGATGAGAAGGTGGCGCAACTCTGCACCCTGATGGCTAAAAATCTTTTCGAGAATGGAAAGATATCGGACGCGCTTGTGAGGAAGCGGCTGCGCCACGGAATCGGTTCGCTGGCGGGCTTGACGCGGGACCTTTCACCCGCTGAGGGCGCGGAGACGATCAACAGGATACAGTCGTTTCTGAAGGAGAAGACGCGGCTCGGGATCCCCGCGATTGCGCACGAGGAATGCCTTCACGGTTGCATGGCGCGCGGCTGCACGATCTTTCCCCAGGCCATCGGGCTGGCCGCCTGCTGGGACTTGGATCTGTTCGGGCGGGTGGCTGCGGCGATAGGCGATGAGGCGCGCTCTCTTGGGTTTTCGCAGGCGCTCACCCCCGTCATGGATGTGGCGCGCGACCCGCGCTGTGGACGCACCGAGGAGACCTATGGCGAGGACACGTGGATGGTCTCACGATTCGGCGTTGTTTTCGTGAAGGCGCTCCAGAAGAGGGGTGTCGCATGCACGCCAAAGCATTTTGCGGCGAACTTCGTGGGCGAAGGCGGGCGCGACAGTAATGACGTGGGTCTCTCAGAGCATACGCTCCGAGAGGTATTCTATCCGCCCTACGAGGCATGTATAAGGGAGGCTGGCGCTCTATCGATCATGCCTTCCTATAACTCGATAGACGGCATGCCTAACTCCTGTAATTCAAGAATCCTCAAGGACCTGTTGCGGGACGAATGGAAATTCAAGGGCATCACGGGAAGCGACTACTGGGCTATTAACGGGCTCTACACCAAGCAGTCCATAGCGCGGGATGCCGCGGACGCCGCGCGGCTTGCACTGGAAGGCGGCATGGACGTTGAATGGCCGGACAGCCTCTGCTACCCGCATCTTGTCAAACTAGTGAAGAGCGGAAAGATCCCAATGAAGGTCCTTGATCAAAGCGTGGCAAGGGTGCTGTTCGTCAAGCAGCGGCTCGGCCTGTTCCTCAATCCCTTTGCACGTCCGGCTCTTGCTGCGGCGATTTCGAATTCTCCTGCGCACAGGCAACTTGCCCGCGAGGCGGCCGCGAAGAGTCTCGTCCTGCTCTCCAACAGGAAGGGCGCGCTGCCTTTAGGAAGGATTTCAGGTGAGCTGGCGGTTATTGGTCCCAATGCGAACACCATTCGCACGGGCGGCTACAGCAGCACGGGCTCGAAGGTGGTCACGCCGCTGGCCGGCCTGAAGGAGAGGCTGGGCGCGGATAAGGTTCTGTTCGCGCAGGGCTGCACGAACACCGCCGGCTCCGACAGGATGATGGATGATGCCGTGCGCGCGGCGGGCAAGGCGGATGCCGCCGTGCTCGTTCTCGGGAATTGGTCCGGCGGGAGCTGGAAGAAGGAGGCGCACACCGAGGGTGAGGGGCGCGATCGCTGCGACCTGTCGCTGCCGGGCAGGCAGGAGGAGCTTATTGACAGAGTGTGTACGGTGAACAGGCGCGTGATCGTCGTGCTGATCGGCGGCAGCGCCGTTACGATGGAGCGCTGGGTGGACAAGGTCGGCGCGGTGCTTCAGGCATGGTACCCGGGCTGCGAGGGCGGAAATGCGATAGCGGATGCGCTTTTCGGCGATGTGAATCCGGGCGGGCGCCTGCCGCTGACGTTCCCGCGGCGCACGGGCCAGCTTCCTCTCTATTATAACATCAAGCCCACCGGCCGCGCCAGCGATTACACGGACCTGCGCGGCGCCCAGGCATTGTTCCCATTCGGCCACGGTCTGTCGTACACTGAGTTCAAGTACTCCGGCATGAAGGCGGCGGTTGATCACAAGACGAAGAGTGTGACCATCAGCTTCACTGTTAAAAACACCGGCAGGCGGACGGGCGACGAGGTCGTGCAGCTTTACTCAAGGGATGTGCAGAGCACCTTGACCAGGCCGGTGAAGGAGTTGAAGGGATTCGGGCGGGTGACGCTGGCGCCGGGCAGGAGCGCGCGGGTCGAGTTCCGTGTTACAAGGAAGGATCTCTCGTACCTTGGCAGTGATCTGAAGCCGGTCTTCGAGCCGGGCGAGTTTTCTCTCATGCTCGGAAGCTCAAGCGAGGATATACGGCTCACGAAGAATCTGAAAATTTCCTTCTGATTGGGAGATCAAATGAATATGTCCGGCGTGGATGAACAAGTTGATGTGCTGGTGGTCGGCGGCGGTCCTGCCGGAGTGGGTGCGGCGCTTGCCGCGGCCAGGTTCGGCGCCAGCGTGCTCGTGGTCGAGCAGTTCAATTGTCTTGGAGGTGTGGCGACGGCGGGCGGACATGGCCACATGTCGAAATACGATGAGAGCGGAACGGGCCGCCGGATCGTGGGTGGGATACCACACGAGATAGCCGATCGGATAGTCGCCGGCGGCTTCGGATACCGGGACTCCAACGGCGTGTGGTTCGAGATCGAGGGTCTTAAGCTGATCCTCGAACAGATGGCCGCGCAGGCCGGGGTCCGGCTGCTCTATCACACGTTCTTCTGCGACGCCATCGTGGAGAATAGCCGCATGATCGGAGCTGTTATACAGAATAAGAGCGGGCGGCAGGCGATCCGCGCCCACCGTGTGATTGACTGCACCGGCGACGGCGACGTCGCATTCAGGGCGGGATGTCCCTTTGAGATCGGCAGGCCGTCGGACGGCAAGTCTCAGCCGGTGACGCTGATGTTCACCATCGGCGGGGTTGATTGGGAAAAGGTCAAGGCCTGGCGCACGGACTATCACATGGCGCGGGTCTGGGAGGAAGCGCAGCGAAAAGGCGACATGCGTCCTTTCCAGAAGACGCTCATGGGCTGGTGGTGGACGCCCACGCGTCCGGACCAGGTGGGCGTCAATTTCACGCATGTGATCCACGTTGACGCCACGCGCGCTGAGGAGCTGACCGCGGCCACGATCGAGGCCCGGAAGCAGGCCTACGAGACAATCGCGGTCTACAGGAAATATGTGCCGGGCATGGAGCACTGCTACATGATATCCACCCCAAACACAATCGGGGTAAGGGAGTCGCGCAGGATACTCGGCGATTACGTTCTCACGGGAAACGATGTCAAGGGGCAGAAGATGTTTGAGGACATCATATGTTTTGCCTCGTTCTATGTTGACATTCACTGTGTTGACGGGCCGGGCATGGATCCGTCGGTCTGGGTTCCGCCCTCCGGGTTCAAGTACGCAATTCCATACAGGATACTGGTTCCGCGCGGGGTTGATAACTTGCTCACGGCGGGACGCTGCGTGAGCTGCACCCACATCGCGCTGGGCTCCATAAGGGTGATGGTGCAATGCATGGCTATGGGCGAGGCGGCGGGAACTGCCGCGGCTTTGTCGCTCAAGGAAAATGTGGTGCCGCGGAAGCTGGCGGTTCCGAAGTTGCAGGAACAGCTTCGGAAACAGGGCTGCATTCTCCGCGAGGAGGATATCGTCGGATAGCGGTTACTTGACGCGGTAATGGCGCAAACCCACCATACACATTACGGCTAAGCCGAAGAAACTTTTTCATTTGCAGTCAGTTGTTCAATTGCAAATTTCGCTATGCGCGCAAAATTCGGTTAGATTTCAAGTGTGGAACAGGCTTTCAGCCTGTTTTCCTAATAAGCAGGCGGGACCTGTCTGCGTGCGGACCTGCCTGCGCCAAGGGAAGCGCGGCAGGTAGGCACGCACAGGCAGGCGCCTGCACCACTTTAGGCAAATCCAACCGAATTTTGCGGTAATAGAAATTCCGGGTTAAAAACGCGATTTTTATCAAGTGTTTTCATGCTTGCAACGCCTTATTAATCAGGTTCTTACCCCCCC
>CAYWJE010000283.1:0-4357 GCA_964458525.1 uncultured Verrucomicrobiota bacterium | reverse complement strand
GCTATAATCTTCCTGTCTTTTCTCTATCTTTTTTCTTGACACACTTTTTCAGTGGTCGGTTATAAGTTCTCCCGCATTTATATGACTAGTTTCAAAATTACCACAAAATGGTCCGGCGCGTCAAGTGCTTGGCATCAATCGGCAGAAATTCGCATTATGGCAAGCTCCCTGCCGGCTTGCCCGGCAGGAGCATGAAATTGTTTGTGGAAAAGGACGCTTTTCCACAAATCTCACTCACCGGCGACTCAAGGTCTCCGGAGGGTAAAGCCAAAATAAGAATTGTTGATCGATCGGCGTATTCGTTGGAGCGCAAAGGCGGAGACCGCCGTCCCGGCCGGAAACCCTGTGTCTACGTCATCATGATCGCATCAGCGCTTCACGCGGGCATTGCCCTTCCATATACTCCACACCTGCTCTTCATCGGCCGGCTGCGCGTAATCGGTGGCGAGGGTGACGGCCAGCGCGCCGGTTGCCCATCCGAACTGTATCCACTTGGCCGGCTCCCAGCCCCTGAGTATGGCATAGAGCAATCCGCCCACGAAGCCGTCCCCGCCGCCGATCCTGTCGTGCACGCCGATTTCGCGGGGCTCGACAACGTGCCACCTGCCGTCCTCAAACATGATGGCGCCCCAGCGGTGGAGGTTGGCGTTAACCACTTCGCGCAGGGTGGTCGCGAACACGGACGCATTGGGAAATGCCTTGTGAACGCGCTTGATCATTTCCTTGAAGCTCTCGATCTTGGCGGCGATCTCCTCCCCGCCCGGTTCCGGGCCTTCAACCCCGAGGCACAGCTGGAAATCCTCCTCGTTGCCCACAAGTATATCCGATGCGCCTGCGATTTCGGTGAAGATGTCGCGCAGTTCCTTCTCGCGCTTCTTCCAGAACGAGGCCCTGTAGTTCAGGTCGAAGGAAATGCGGGCGCCGTGTTTTCGGGCCGCGCGCGCCAGTTCGAGGCAGAAAGCGCCGGTTTCAGGAGACAGCGCCCCGACCAGTCCGGAGAGGTGGACCAGCTGCACACCCTCCTGGCCGAATATGCGATCGAGATCGAAATCGCCGGCGTTGAGGGATCTGCCCACTTCCCCGCTCCGGTCATTCCACACGCGCGGCCCGCGCGAGCCGCAGCCGCTGTCGGCCAGGTTGAATTGGTGACGATAGCCCCAGGGGCCGCCCTGTTCAACCTCCTTGCCCTCGCACACCATGTGGCGCCTGCCGAGGTCGTCCTTGATGAACCTGGCTATGGGGCTGTCCTTTACAAAGGCGGTAAGCACTTTCACCGGCAGTCCGAGCAGCGAGGCAACGCTGGCCACGTTCGTTTCCGCGCTCGTTGCATGCATGGTCAGGCGGTCCGAGCAGTGAACGGGCTGTCCGTCGGCCGGCGTCAAGCGGACGCCCATGCTGGTGGGAACCAGAAGGGAATAAGCATACTTCTTGCGCAACTCAATTGTCATTATAATCTCCTTTTGTTCATTTTGGATTGTGCATTGTCGTGGGTCATCTTCCTGGAGACGGCGGTCCCCGCCGTTTTCCATCCGGCGGGGGACCGCCGTCTCTATAAATTAGGATAATCAGTTCCATAAAATATCCGGGGATCAGCCGGACTGAATTCTGAACCCTGAAACCTCACACCCTTCCCCTCCGATCACACCCGGTGCCGCGCTTCGTCCTTGCGTCGCACGCGAAGCCTTTCCGCTCTTGCCTCGAGCCTTTTTCTGCAATCTGCCGGGTCGCCAACGCCCGCTCCCGAACGCAGCGCCGCTTCCGCCACGGCCCACGAGACGCGGATCATAAGCCTTGGATCAAAGGGTTTTGGCACGATATATGCCGGGCCGAACGACAGCTCTTCATCAGGGTACAGGGCAAGCACTTCTTCCGGAACGGGCAGACGCGCCAGTTCCGCCAGCGCGCGGGCGGCAGCAGTCTTCATCTCCATGTTGATGGTTCGCGCGCGCGCGTCGAGGGCTCCGCGAAAGAGAAACGGGAATCCTAGCACGTTATTGATCTGATTCGGATAATCGGAGCGGCCGGTCGCCATGATGTAAGGTTTGCCGTCCATTATCGCGGCGACCTGCTCGGGCTGTATCTCCGGGTTCGGGTTTGCCATCGCGCAGATCGCGGGGAAGGACGCCATTTTTTTCACGCTCCCGGCGCCGAGGCAGTCGGCAGCCGAAACGCCGATGAAGACGTGGGCTCCCCGTAATGCCTCGTCGAGAGTGCGCGCGGTTCCGGCGGATGCGTGTTTGCGTTTCATCTCGTTCAAGTCGGTCCGGTCCGCGCGTAGGACTCCTTTAGAGTCGCACATAACGATCGAGCCGGCGCCGGCGGCCTCCAGCATATCGGCGATGCGGATGCCGGCGGCGCCCGCCCCGTTGATGACGATCCGCATGTCGGGGAGGGGATGGCCGGAGACCTCGGAGTAGTTCAGCATAGCTGCGAGGGATATAACGGCAGTGCCCCACTGATCGTCGTGGAAGACGGGAATATCGAGCATGTCGTCAAGCTTCTGCTCGATCTCGAAACAGGCGGGCGCGGCGATATCTTCCAGATTGATTCCGCCGTACATGCACGAGAGGCGCGCAACCGTTTCGATCATCCGCGCGGGATCGGTCCTGCCGGCCCGGTCGCCGTTCATTCTGCAGAAATCGAGGGGAACGGGCCATGCATCCACGTCGGCGAAGGTTTTAAAGAGGACGGCCTTGCCCTCCATCACCGGGATGCTCGCTCGCGCACCGAGATCGCCCAGTCCGAGTATGGCGGTTCCGTCGCTGACCACCGCCACGAGGTTGTCCTTCGAAGTAAGTTCGCGAATCGCGCTGTCATCCTCCGCTATCGCGCGAACCGGCTCCGCTACGCCCGGCGTGTAGGCCAGACTGAGCTCACGGGTGTCGGTCAGAGGCTTCGTGGCAGCCATCGCGATCTTGCCGTTCTTGTGATACTCAAAAATTTTTTCTCGACATATTTTCACAACGCGCTATTATACGCATTTATTTCGAAGATGCAAGAACGATTCCGGTTTTTCGTGCAGGGCACGGCGGCCGGAGCAGGTTTGATCGCCTTACGCCCCCTTCGTCTATCGGCTAGGACATCAGGTTCTCATCCTGGGAAGAGCGGTTCGACTCCGCTAGGGGGTGCTGGGCGGAATAAGCGGAATTTTTGATTTTTGATTCTTTTGAATCGGAGATTAAAAATTTGAAATAAAAAATCCTCATGAGAACTCCTCTCTACGAAGAACACGTCGCGCTGGACGCCAACATGGTGTCCTTCGCGGGCTGGGACATGCCGCTGCTCTACAGGGGCATTATTCCCGAACACCGCCAGACGCGCGAAAGAGCTTCCGTCTTCGACACCTCCCACATGGGCACGTTTGATGTTTCGGGCCCTGATGCCAGTGCCGAGCTTGATCGACTGGTGACCCAGTCCGTGGGCTCCATCAAAATCGGGGCCTGCGCCTATGGGTATCTGCTTGATGAATCCGGCGGCGTGCTGGACGATCTCATCTGTTTCCGGCGCGGACCGGAGAGCTTCAGGCTGGTGGTCAACGCGGGTACCAGGAAGGACGATGCGGCGTGGATCGGGACAAAGCTTTCCCCTCGCACGCAATTTACAGATGTTTCGGAGAGGCTTGCTAAGCTGGATATCCAGGGGCCAGCGTCGAAAAAGGAGTTTGAGCGCGCGCTTGGAGCTTCACTGCCGGAGCTTCGTTATTTCCATTTCGAGGAACTCACGCTTGACGGCATGTCCGTGATGATCAGCAGGACCGGGTACACAGGCGAGCTTGGTTACGAGATCTTCATGCCGGCGGAAAGAGTCCGTGCCTTCTGGAAAAAAATGATCGAGAAGAGCGGGATTCTGCCCGCCGGTCTTGGCGCCCGTGATATTCTGCGTCTGGAGATGGGCTATTCCTTGTACGGGCACGAGCTGGATAGGACCAGGACGCCCGCGGGCGCGAGTGGGGGCAGGTTCATTGACACCTCGAAATCGTTTGTAGGCAGGGATGCAGTTCTTCGCGATCTTGAATCTCCGGGGACAAGGCGGCTGGCGGGACTGCTGCTCGAGGGAAGACAGGCCGCGCGGGCGCATGACGTCGTCATCCGCGATGGCCGGGAGCGGGGCATGGTAACAAGCGGCCTGTTTTCGCCCAGCTTGAATTCGGCCATCGCGCTGGCTTACCTGGACAAGGACGTGTCCAGCATTGGAGAGCAGTTCGAAATTCGCGTGCGCGACCGGATGCTGAAAGCCGGAGTGGTTGAGTTGCCCTTCTATAAGAAAGGCACGGCGCGGGGGGGCAAGAACGGGTTGTGACCTTTCAAGGATAACCTTCGCTTCGCTCGGTTGCCTTTCGGAAAAGAGTTTTTTTGCC
>CAYWJE010000282.1:0-4360 GCA_964458525.1 uncultured Verrucomicrobiota bacterium | reverse complement strand
CCGCCCGCCTGCAGCGACTGTGCCGCAGGCACTGCGGGCAGGTAGTGCTTGCGCACAGTCGCTGCAGGCTGGCGGGCAAGCCCGCGTTGGTACTTTATTGTCAAGAAACCGCGACGAATAGCAAGAAACATGGATCTTCCACTTTCATCAATAAGAAATTTCTGCATCATCGCCCATATTGACCACGGAAAGTCCACGCTTGCCGACAGAATGCTCCAGCTCACGCACAGCGTTGATGACCGCGTGTTCAGGGACCAGATGCTGGACAGCATGGACCTTGAAAGGGAGCGCGGCATAACCATCAAGAGCCATCCGGTGACGATGCGCTACCAGGGACCGGACGCTCGCCGCTACGAGTTCAACCTGCTCGACACGCCCGGCCACGTTGATTTCGCCTACGAGGTGTCCCGCAGCATGGCGGCCTGCGAGGGCGCTCTGCTCGTGGTTGACGCGACACAGGGCGTTCAGGCCCAGACGGTGGCGAACGTCCTCCTGGCGCTGGACAGCAACCTGGTCATCATACCGGTGCTGAACAAGATTGACATGCCCACGGCCGACGTTGAGAAGACCGCAAAACAGATCGAGGACGTGATAGGCATAAGCATGAGCGACAGCGTGTTCGTTAGCGCCAAGACGGGGCAGGGCGTGCCCGAACTGATGGAAAAGATTGTGTCGCTCGTGCCGCCGCCCGAAGGCAGGACAGGTGATGACGTCACCAGGGCCCTGATTTTCGATTCGGTCTACGATTCCTACAAGGGCGTGATACCTTACATAAGGGTAGTGGACGGCCAGTTCAAGGCCGGGGACAAAATCCGCTTCATGGGCACAGGCTGCGCGTCCGAGGTCAAGGAAGTCGGAGTGTTTCTTCCGGGTCTCACGCCGCTCCCGACGCTTAAGACGGGCAGAGTGGGGTACATTGTCTGCACCATCAAGGATCCGGACAACATAAAGGTTGGCGACACGATCACCGCGCTGGACCGCCAGGCGACTGAGCCGCTGCCCGGGTTCAAGCCCATTCAGCCAATGGTGTTCAGCGGACTCTACCCGGCTGATGCCGCCAACTACGAGAAGCTTCATTCCAGTCTGGAACGATTGAAATTGAACGACAGCGCGTTCACGTACCAGGTGGAATCCTCCACCGCGCTGGGGTTCGGATTCCGGTGCGGTTTTCTCGGCCTGCTGCACATGGAGATAGTCCAGGAGCGGCTGCGGCGCGAGTTCGATGTTGATATCATAAGCACGCATCCGTCCGTCATATTCAAGGTTCATCTCAATAACGGCGAGGTTATGAATCTTGATAATCCGGCACACTTCCCGGACCCCACTATGATTGATTTCATTGAGGAGCCGATGATTAGCGCGCTCATAATGTGCCCGAACGAGTATATCAGCGAGGTCATGAAGCTGGTGATGGACAGGCGCGGCGAGGTGGAGAAGACGGAGTCCCTTGATTCCACACGGGTGATGCTATCCTGCTGCCTGCCGCTGAACGAGATACTGGTTGATTTCCACGACCACCTGAAGAGCGTGACGAGAGGCTATTCCTCGATGGATTACGAGCACAGGGGCTACAACGCGAGCGATATAGTCAAGCTGGATATTCTTCTGAACGGCGAGCCGGTTGACGCCTTTTCATGCCTGATTCACAGGGACCGCGCCGAGTACAAGGGTAGGGTGATGTGCAAGGCTCTCAAGGAGATAATTCATCCGCATCTCTTCGCAATTCCGGTGCAGGCGGCCATCGGCAAAAAGGTGCTCGCGCGCGAAACCATCCGCGCCCTGCGCAAGGACGTAACCGCCAAGTGCTACGGCGGCGATATAACACGCAAGAGAAAGCTTCTGGAAAGACAGAAGGAGGGCAAGAAGAAGATGCGGGAATTCGGGAGCGTGCGGGTTCCGCCGGAAGCCTTCATATCCGTGCTGAGGACAAGGTCATGAATTTTCTGCAGCGCAGACGCATCAGGAAACAATTGGGAATGCTGATCAAGCAGGCGGGACACGTCCGGAACAGCAGGGAAGACGTCGCGCCGGCCGCGGACCTGAAGAGGTTGAGCGAGGAAGAATCCCGCGCCAGAGCCGCTCTCGCAGCCGGCGACATGGCGGCGGCCGCCGCTTGCGCCGAGCCGCTTGAGAAGAGCATCCTGGCGCTGATCCCGATCAGAAGCTATCCGGGGGTCAGGGACAACCTCGAAATGCTGATCGTTGCCGTGGCCGTGGCAATGGCTTTCAGAACCTACTTCGTGCAGCCGTTCAAAATCCCGACCTCCTCCATGTCCCCGACTCTCTACGGCATAACCTACCAGGCAAAGCCGGCTCCGACCTTCTCCGACTCTTTCCCGGTCAAGCTGCTCAAATGGGCTGTCCTCGGCGAATGGTTCGTCAACATCAAGGCGAGGACATCGGGCGAGGTCGTTTTTGCGCGCGATTCACAGGGCGAACGCGAGATACTCGTCGGCGGCGTTTCCCATATCGTGCCGCGCAATGCCGCGCTGCATGTCAGCGAGGGCGACAGGGTCTTCGTCGGCCAGCCGCTCGCCAGCGCCGTGAGGATCGCGGGAGATCACATCCTGGTCAACAAGGTGATATGGAACTTCAGACGCCCGGCGCGCGGCGAGATAATGGTCTTCAAAACTGACGGCATCAAGCACCCGCAGATCAAGAAGAACGAGCATTATGTGAAGCGAATGGTCGGACTGCCCGGCGAGAAGCTGGCCATAGTCGAGCCGTATCTTGAGATAGACGGCGTCAGAGTTGACGCCCCGGCCGGCATCAGGCGGCTGCAGGATCGCGATCTGAGATACGCCGGATACAGAAATGTCGGGATTCTTCAGAAATTGAACGGCGGCAGCATCCAGCTCGGGCCGGAGGACTTCTTTGCCTGCGGCGACAATCAGCTCAGCAGTCTGGACAGCCGCTACTGGGGGCCGGTTCCGAGAGCGAATCTGGTTGGCCCGGCCTTCTTCATATACTGGCCGCTCTCAAAACGCTGGGGTCGCGCTGATTGACGCATTGACACCTGATAAATGTGAGTTTGTCAAGTGATACGAGAAAGTCCTATCGATCATATACTTCCTCCTCGCATACTCGATATCCTGTCGAAGAATGGTGTTGGTAATAAAGGGTAGATACCGATAATCTCCCTGGGAAGCATAATGTGCTGCGATACCGGCTGCTCTGGAAAATGCCGCCCATTCAATATCGTTGATAAGAAAATCATTCAGCTTATCCAAGTCACGATCACTTGATTTCATCATCACTGCATCTATCATGGCAAGCCGATCATATTTGGAGCCGGAGTAAAAACGCCAGTACATGTAGCGCTGGTTTCTTACCTGCAAGCCGTGATCGCAAAATCGTATACCTATCACCACGGTTGTGATTATGCCTATGGCTATCATCAGAGCTAAAATCTTTGCTATAAATTTGCTCGCTGTAGAGTCCTTTTTTAGTCTGCGAACATAACGCATCGTAAAAATCAGGACTAACGTATAGCCTGCTATTAGGAATAGAAGAAAAACAAAACCTATCATCTGGAATTCATCCTTGCGAACATGAACTTTGCTTAAGGTTATTCGCAAACGCGCAAATCTCGACAATGCTTTCGGACTGGGCTTCTGTCTATTTCCAACACTGTTCAGCATTCCCAAGTCGTTGGCCAAAACCAGGCGCAGAAACACCCGATGGGAGATCAATTCTGTCTTGAGGAAAACCACGAGTTATTAATGCATCATATATTGTGGTATTACTGTTAGGACCAAGGAGTTTGTACATATAGCATGAATTTCCAATAAGAGCCATTTGGCTTTGCACACAAGTACTTATCCCGCAAATTGAACACCCTACAGCATAACCTTTTTTGAAAATGTAGAACCGACTCTAATGCCTCATGCCCACGCATGGCTTACAATGCATCCACCAAACACTAACCACCACCGGAATTCTCCATTTCCACATGTATTCGATCGATTGGGTTCCTTGTGTCTTTTCGTGTGGGACATCGTTGATGTCTAAGCCACAGAACGGCTGCTAGACAAACTCCCATTAGAAAGAATAATACAAGAACAACACTTAAATTCAGAACAACCAGATTGCGGGCGGCATAAATTTCAAATCCAAACGTTAATGCGGATGAATCAGAAAAAAACATAGAATATCCTGATCGCAGAAGTTGGATAATGCCTGCTAAACAAAGCACGGAAACAATGAACAAACTCGCTATCACGACGCTTCTGCATCTTTTCATTGACAAACTCCCTGGCCGTCAACATCCATGCTTTCTATAGTGCCCTTGTCCGTTCGCCAGAATACTAAAATCCGCCATCCTCTTTGTGTGCACATACACTGCAAGAGGATTGTAGTT
>CAYWJE010000281.1:0-4463 GCA_964458525.1 uncultured Verrucomicrobiota bacterium | reverse complement strand
GTGGCAAACTTTCTTCTCCGAAAGGCAACCGAGCGAAGCGAAGGTTATCCTTGAACAAAACCAGAGTGGCCGGAACACGGTCAAGCGGGAGAATCAGGAATGAAGGATAAGGTTAGAATCGGAATAGTGGGATCAAAATTCGCGGCGGACTTTCATGCGGCAAGTTATAGCAGAGACCCCAGGTCCGAGCTTGTGGCGGTGGCAGCAATAGATAATCTTGAGCCGTTTTCAGCCAAGTGGAAGATACCCGCCACGTACAAGGACTACAACGAGATGTTCCAAAAGGAGAAGCCGGATCTCGTCTCGGTGTGCCTGCCCAATTCCATGCACCATGACTGCGCTATCGCTGCAGCAAAAGCTGGCTGCCATGTCTTCTGCGAAAAGCCGCTGGCAACTTCAGTTACCGACGCCCGCGAGGTGGTGGACGTGTGCGCTAAGCTGGGGGTTAAGCTTTTCTACGGTGAAGATTGGTGCTTTGCACCACCGTTGAAGAAGCTGATAGAGATCATCAACGAGGGCGCCATAGGCCGGATGCTATATGTCAAGGCCAAGGAATGCCACAACGGCACGCACAGTCCATTTGCCAAGGCAAAGCAGACGTGCGGCGGAGGAAGCCTGATCCACCTCGCCATCCACCCCATCGGATGGATTCTGCACCTGCTCAGCGACAGCGGCGCGAACAAGGTCGTTGAAGTGTTCGCGGACTGCAACAAAGGCGAATCCGACAATTTCGTGCACAAGGACAATGGCGGCGAGGATTTCTCCATGGGCATGATGAAGTTCGCCAACGGCGAACGGGCATTCGTCGAGGGTAATTATATCACCGTCGGCGGCATGGACGACAAGGTGGAAGTCTACGGCACGGAGGGCAACGTGAAGGCGGACATGACATTCGGATCATGCCTGAACGTCTACAGCCGTCCTGGCTATTCCTATGCCATGGAGAAGGCGGACAACACCATCGGGTGGACAAAGCCGGCGGTTGACGAGTTTCTCAACCTCGGTTACGTTGACGAGCTTTCCTACACACTTGACTGCGTTCTCAAGAACAGACAGCCGATTTACGGGAGCAGCGGGGCGCTAGGCCTGGCATGCATAGAAATAATTATGGCGATGTATGAATCCGCGAAAACCGGCAAGGTCATCCGCGGCAACTGGGGCTAACAGGGAGGCATGCACATGAAGGAACAGGTTAACAACAGACTGGTAGAGCTCTTAGGAATAGAGGGGAAGGTGGCCGCGGTCACGGGCGCCGGCGGCGTTCTTTTCGGATCGGTGGCGCGCGGCCTGGCTGGCGTGGGGGTGAAGATCGCGGCCTTGGATTTGCGCCTCCAGGAGGCGCAGAAGACGGCGGACGCAATAACCGCTTCAGGCGGCGAGGCCATGGCTGTCGAAATCGACGTTCTGAAAGAAGAAAGCGTGGCCAAGGCCAAAGACGCCGTGCTTGCTAAGTACGGACGCATTGACATCCTCATCAACGGGGCGGGCGGAAATCATCCCAAGGCCACCACCAACAAGGAGAACGGTCTTAATTTTGACAACCTCTCGGTTGACGGGATCAAGTTCGCCTTCGATCTAAACATCATAGGGACCATGATCCCATCGATGGTTTTCAGCAAGGTGATGATCCAGCAAAACGAGGGCGTGATTATCAACACATCCTCCATGAGCGCCGACACGCCACTGACGCGAACAGTCGCCTACTCGGCCGCAAAGGCCGGCATAAGCAACTTCACCAAGTGGCTCGCAGCGGACCTCGCTCTCAATCACTCCGATAGAATACGCGTGAACGAAATCAGGCCGGGATTCTTCCCCACTCTGCAGAACGCTGACCTCATAAATAAGACGCCGGGAATTCTAACGGCTTCCCGTGGAAGCGACATACTGGGCGGCACTCCAATGAAGAGATACGGCAAGCCAGAAGAACTGCTCGGGGCGATAATATACCTCTGTTCACCGTCCGCCTCGTTCACGACCGGCAGCAGCATCGCGATTGACGGGGGGTTCGGTTCATTCTGCGGCGTTTGAGCAAGAAAGGGCAAATAAAAAATGGCTTATAAAGTGGTTATACTGGACGACCGCTACGCGGGCTACGAGGAGGAGGCGGCGGCGCTGAAAGCTGTTGATGCCGTGATCGAACATGTAAGGAGCGGCCGGGCACAGGATATCAAGGCTGCCGTTCATGACGCCGACGGAATAATCGTGAATCTCCCCCCTGTTAACGAGGATATAATCAATTCGCTTGCGAAATGCAGGGTGATATCCCGCTACGGCGTCGGCTACGACAACGTGGATGTGAAGCGCGCAACCGAACGCGGAATATGGGTCGCTAACGTACCTGACTACTGCGCGGAGGATGTGTCCGACCAGGCCTTCGCACTGCTCATGAGCTGCGTCCGCAATGTAGCTCTCAGGGACAGGCAGGTCAGGGCTGGCACATGGGACATAAAGAGCGCGCCCGCGCAATTTCGGATTTGCGGCAAGACGTTTGGATTTCTCGGTTACGGCCAGATCGCCCGCACCCTTCACCGTAAACTCTCGGGATTCAGGCTAGGCAGAGTGCTCGTGTGCGACCCGTTTGTGAACGAGTCTGCCATCAGCGCCGCAGACGCTGTCAAGGCGGATATCGAGACTGTCGCCAGGGAGTCCGATTACATCTCCATTCACATGCCGCTGAACAACGACACGCGCGGTCTTTTCAACAAGAAACTGTTCAAAATGATGAAGAAAACCGTCATTCTCATCAACACGTCCAGGGGTCTCATAATCAACGAGGACGACCTCTTCAAGGCTCTATCCGGCGGGATTATTGGGGCTGCGGGCCTTGACGTCTTTGCAAAGGAGCCGATCAATGCGGACAACCCGCTGCTGACCCTTGACAACATCACGGTTTCCGGCCACACAGGCTGGTACACAGAGGAATCGCAAGTGGAACTCAAGAGCAAGGCCGCCGGCAACGTGCGCGACGTGCTCTCCGGCGGGAAGCCGACTTATCCGGTCAATAAAATAGAAAAATAGAGGAGGATTGGCAGCATGAGCAAGACAATAGCAGGACAGATTCGCGACCTCGGCATCATTCCCATGATCAAGATTGACCACGCCAAGGATGCGGTGCCACTTGCAAAGGCACTGGCCGACGGCGGGCTACCCGTAATAGAAATAACTTTCCGAACCGATGCTGCCGAGGAGTCTATCCGGCACATAGCCTCGGCCCTGCCTGACATCCTGATCGGCGCCGGAACGGTGCTCACGGTGGACCAGGCGGAGCGGGCCGTCAAGGCCGGCGCCAAATTCATCGTCACCCCCGGTTTCAGCCCCTCAGTTGTGAAGTACTGCAACGACCGCAAGATCCTCGTCACACCTGGCGTTGCTACCCCTTCCGAGATTCAGATGGCGCTGGATGCCGGACTCGATACGGTGAAATTGTTTCCCGCCAGCGACCTGGGAGGCATCAAGACACTGAAGGCGATGGCAGCCCCCTACTCCATGGTCAACTTCATCCCCACCGGCGGTGTGACGGCCGAAAATATGGTTGAATACATAATGTTCCCGAAAGTGCTGGCAGTCGGCGGAAGCTGGCTTGCCAAGGCCGACATGATCAAGGAAGGCAAGTTCGCGGAGATTTCTGCGTTGGCCAGACAGGCGATTTCCGCAATGCTCGGTTTCGACATGGCGCACATCGGCATCAACAGCGACGACGCCGATTCGTCCCTCGCCGTTGCAAAGAAGTTCGCATCGCTGTTCAATCTATCCCTGAAGGAGGGAAACAGCTCCAACTTCGCGGGCAAGGGAATAGAGGTCAACAAAAGCAAGGGCCTGGGTCGGCACGGTCATATAGCCATAGCTACGAATAGCATCTCCCGCGCCATTGCCTATCTGGAGCGCAACGACGTGGCGGTTGACATGAGTTCCGCGAAGAAGGACAATTCAGGAAACCTGGTCGCGGTCTACCTGAAGGATGAAATCGGAGGATTCGCGGCGCACCTGCTTCAGAAAAAATGATATTACTACTCAGGTCATGCGCAAGAAATGCGGCGGGACGGCTGTCCCGCCCTACCATTTTCGTTCCTGGTAGGGCCGCACAGCCTTGTGCAGCCGTCAAACATTGCGCGACCTGAGCAGTTACAAAACAATAAAGGAGGAACATATCATGGCTCAGCGAGTTGTAACATTTGGAGAGATAATGCTCAGGCTCAAGTCGCCCGGCTTCGAACGGTTTTTCCAGTCGCCGGCTCTCGAGGCCACCTTCGGAGGCGGCGAGGCGAATGTCGCCGTTTCGCTTGCCAATTACGGGATGGACTCGGCGTTCATGACCGTCCTGCCAAAGAACGATATCGGCAACGCCTGCGCGGCCGAACTGCGCAAGCACGGCGTGGATGTCTCCTTGATCGCCAGGACCTCTGGACGCATGGGCATATACTTCCTCGAATCCGGCGCCAACCAGCGGGCATCCAAGGTGATCT
>CAYWJE010000280.1:0-4501 GCA_964458525.1 uncultured Verrucomicrobiota bacterium | reverse complement strand
CTCGCGTGACTGAGTAGTTAAGGGATATACTCTTCACACCTTCATGCGCCTTCATAATGTCATTGATCACCGCCGTCATCAGCCCGCACGATGTTCTCCATGGGCTCCGGCTCGAAATCCCACACCTTGCAGGTCGGATATATCTTTTCGTAGTCCGGCCAGTGATCAAGCATCACGTCCATTTTCCGGCGCAGGTCCGCGGCGAGATTCGGACCGAGCATGAACACATTCTCCGCTTCCGGCGTTTCAGCGTGCTCGATCACCTTCTCCTTCCGCGACTCGATAAGCTCGATGAGAGCCGCAATGTTGTCGAGCTCCTCGCGCGCGATCTTGCGCATGCCGTAGGAGCGGTGGTCGTAGATCATGTTGTCATCGTAATCCATAGGGTTGGGTCCGAACTGCGGTTGAGCTGCCGTGTCCAGCGCGTACTGATACATGATACAATTGCGCGCGTTCATCGCGAGGCAGGCCAGCGCCGCGACGCGCGCCGCGTACAATTCCAGCGCCTCGCGATTGTCGGGCGGCGCGGATTTCGCGATGCGGCGGACTTCGGCAGCCGCGCCTTTGAGAGTGTCAAGAGCCTCCTGCAGACACCACCGTGCCATCCAGGTGGCGGCTTCGCCGCGGAACACGCCTTTGCCCAGCACGTATCCGAAATTCGGGTCATCTTTCTTGTCGCCGGGCGAGAAGACGAACGGACGGTAATAGGCGGTTTCATCCGGCTTAAGCAGGTCGGGACGCGGAACAAGAGGACGCAGCAGCCAGCGCATGCTGACGCAGCAGAACGGGATCACCAGTCCGAAGCCTCGCTGGCGCACCTGAAGAATGGCGTGCTGCGCTTTTTCCACGCTTTTCCACACCCCGATAAGTTTTTCCGCTTCTTTTTCATTTCCGCATTCTTCGGCGGCGACTTTCAGTTCGAGCGCCGTTCTCCGCTCCAGCCCTTTTCCCGGATTCTCCACGGCAAGCCTCAAAATGCGCCGTCCGCGCTCCATGGTCGAAGCGCTCAGGGAAACGGATGCGCGGCCGGGCTCGTTGTCGGGATTGTCGTAAACCGACTGAAGGCCGGCGATGAATTGCGGGGGATTGGCGAGATCGAGGGACGGAAAAAAAGATGTCCAGAGCTGGGAGATCATGCCGGCTCCCGCCGTGTAATGCTTCTCGCCCGGCGCATTGCGTCCGCTTATGAAAAGTCCAGAACGCAGCTTTGCCGCGGTTGAAGCTCTCAGCTCCGCGGGGAAGCCCGATGCATGGATATTGATGGTGATTTTGCATCCGGCGTCTTTGGCGCCGTCCTGAAGCGCTTCCAGGAAGCCGGCGATCCGCTCTCCGCCGTCCCTGGTTCTGTATCGCGCCGGACCGTTCATGCCCGGGTAGATGTTGGGCGTCCATGAAACGCCCGCTCCGGAGTCATTGGACATGAAATCGAAATCGTCAATTTGCGGGAAGAGCGTGAGATACTCCTTCATCGAGGAGCGGTACAATGCGAGCACTTCGGGATCGTCAATATTGGGAGTGAAGTAGGGGCGAATGGCGATGCGGCCGAGCTCGCACTGGGCGCCGCGCCAGTTCGGGTGCGCGCGGTAGACGCCTTCCGGCAGCCACATGGGCTCGATCGCGCTGGTTGTGGCCTTGAGGCCGAACGGCTTGATGATATCGAGCTGCGCTGCCATCACGTCCCGGCAGCGCTTCGCCTCGGTCATCGTGACCCATTCGCGCATGGGCTCGGGCGGGCAGACGCGGAAGATCCCGGGCACGCAGTTGCACCAGGCGGCGTAGGGGTCATCGTTGTCGGGCAGAACCCACTGTCCGTGGGTGTAGGGGATGTAGCCCACCGACACATGCGTGGCGCCGTATTCCGCGGCTGTTTCGACGAAGCGGCGGTAGACATCGGGGCGAAACTGTTCGCCCTGCCCCTGGCTGAGGCCGAAGACCAATTCCCTTGCACCAAGAAGTTTTTTTGCATTTTCATTAACCGACATATTTATTCCTTTCATATCATGGCTTCCATCGGGTCAGGGTTGCGCCCTTGGGAAGCCTGTCGGACGAATCCTCGCCCTCGTCCACGGGGCGAACTGAAAAATCATCAATCCATACGGAGCCCTCGCCATCGAGCCGGAGCCATATTTCCGTAGAGTCGTACGTGCGCGGCGTCAATGACGGAACGTAAGTTATGAAAGAAATCTCCTGCCAGTCGTTGTCGCCGGATAAAGCCGTGTCAACCGTGTCGGCGGGTCCGTCTTTGGCATAGGGATATTTCAATTCGATAATTGGTGCGGCGGAGCAGCCTCGCGTCTTGATCCAGATGGTGAACCTGTAGGGTCCGGGCCGGCTGTCAATCATGTGATGATAGAACTCGCCGCGCAGCACGCCGGGTCCGTCAAGCCTCAATGAATTCTTGTCATCCCGGCCGACGGCAGAGTCCAATTTGTATGAGCCCATGAACGGCCAGCCGACGAACGGCGCGCGGATCGTTTCCGCGACGCGGAAGTCGGTTCCCGACGGATCGCAGATCGGCAACGCAAAACCGTCGGGCGCGGTGCGCGGGGAAGGCTTTGCGGGAGCGGCGTAGGAATTGTTTTGAGGACTGAGCGCTGATTCCCGGAAAATGCGGTCGGCTTCATTGGTCGGATAGGCCGTGAGCGCGAAACGCAGCGACAGACTGTCGCCGGCCCGGAAAGAGGAGTTGGTGGGGACCATGCGTTGGTGAAAATCATAGCCCCAGTGGCACACCTCTATGCGAACGCTTGTTCCCGGCACGCTGAACTCCCAGACGGGAGCTGCCGCCCGGTCGGGATAAAGCATCCAGAACCCATTTTCCGCGGAGGCCTCCCACGTATTCTGTCCCGGCAGATGAAGCGCCTGCGAAACGGGATGACGGCAAATCGCGCCGTTCTCCGACCTGAAAAGACCCCATTCGTGGCCGGACGGCAACCAGCGGTGCTTGACTCCGGGAGCCGGAAACTTGTTGTTGTGCGTGAGCGGGTCGAGAAATTCAATGGTCGTGGCACGGCAGTCCTTGAGAAATGTCACGTCGCAAAGGAAGTCGTGCCGGTATGTCCCGCGTTTCGCATCGTAAGTCAGAGTGTCGCGGTGCGCGGTGCTCAGAATGCCTTCGGGATGAGCGGTTGCGAATTCAAGAATCAGACGATTCGGCTCGGTCTTTGTTCCGATACCCGCTAGATCGCCGACAAGCCGCGATGTTGAAGAGGCGCCTTCCGGATAGGGATGGACGCCTATCCATGTCTTGTATTGTGGCCGGTAGCCCGGCAACGATTTTATGTGGCTCAATACCAGCAGACCCTCGTACGGACTCGGCGCAATGTCTTTTTCCATGGCGCAAATGGGCTCCGGTCCGTCGAATATCCATCGCATGCCGCGCCAGTCGCGCACACGGAAGTCCGGACGGTGAGGGGGCGGCGTTCCCTGCTCCGGCTCGATTTCGGCAACGGTGATATTTTCAAATGAGGCTGCGGCGTTATACACGCCAAATCCAACTTTTCCACGGATGGCGGGAAGGGTGTGGTGCACGTAATCAATGACATCATTGCCGTCAATGCTTACCTGCAGGCGGCGTCCCGCGGCGCGGACTTTCACATTGTAAGGGCGGCCCTGCTCCAGATCATATGGGACGACTGCGAGGTAACCTCCAATGCCGTGCCAGAGAACAACTTCGCCGTATTCCGTCGAAAGCTGGATCCGGTAACACTGCTCGCGATTCCGGTAGCGGACGAAGACGGCGGCATCGGAGCCGGGATCGAATTCCCCGGCGAAATACCTGTAGCGGAACTGTCCCGTATGTTCGCAATTGGGCGGAAACCAGTCTCTGGGCAGGTAACGGTCAAATTCGCCCCTGTGCATCGGGAAGTCGGCTTTTGGCGCCTGGCGCCTGATTGTAACGTCGGCCGACAGCTCATAGTCGTTCCAGTTTTCATCGCCCGCCAGCCGGATGCTCCATGGCGCCGCCGAGCCTTCCCCTAGAAAGGCATCGCCATCCTGCCGCCATGCCGCGTTGGAAGGAATTGGTCCCAGCGCGTTCACCGGTTCTGCGAGCGACCAGTCAACGAGATTGGTGCCCACCGGGAGTTCTTTGCCGCCGCCATCGGCCGAGATGATTTGACAGAACGCCATGAGGCAGCAGATGGAAAAAGATATGAGAAATTGTTTCATCCTGAATCCGGCAGGTTGTTTTATATGATAATCACGCTCAAAACGGCGGACAGACCGCGCCCGCCCGCGACCTTAAAGAGAGTCGCGGCGGATGCAGAGCTGTCTTCTGCAGCCGGCCGTCCCCGGCCGTTTATACGAACGGCGGAGACCGCCGTCTCCATTTCCTTGTTGTTTGTCAAGGTTTGCATAGTTTCAGGTACCAATGCGCGCTAACCCGCAACCGAATCAACTTCAAGATTCTCAACCGCCCGCTTCGCTTCCACCTTCGCCAAGGCTACGGTGGACACGGCAAGGCGCTAAGTTTACCAAGTTTACCAAGCCAAAGGCATGG
>CAYWJE010000279.1:0-4510 GCA_964458525.1 uncultured Verrucomicrobiota bacterium | reverse complement strand
CCATAGCCTTTGGCGTAGGTGGGTCAACCGATTCGTGACCACGTGAGCAGTAACTGAAATTGAGAAGAAAAGAAAAGCATCCAAGAAGCCTGGAAAACCCTGAACCGTGAACCGTGAACGGGTACATAAAATTTTCGACCGGCGAAAATTTTATCTGGTATTCAACCTATAGCTTGAGCACCGCGACGCCAAAACCGTCAAGAGTCAGCTCCGCTCCAGTGGTTTTGCCCGTGAGCAGCTCCTTGCGTCCCTTTGGGATCTTGACCTGCTGGCGCGCCTCGGTGTGGTTCATCAGGAAGAGCAGCTTGCGGCCGCCACCCTGGCGAACGGACGCCTCCACGCCGGCCGGCGGATGGACCACTGGGTGAACCGAGGCCGAACGGAGCGCGTCCGCTATGAGCGCGTCGTAGAATGACTCTTCCCGGATGACCGTTCCCACGTAGTAAGCCAGGCCTTTTCCGAACCGGTTCCGCGTGGCGGCGGCAAATTTCTTCATATGTAATGGCTCGTAGCCGGCGAGCGGCTCGGCGGTGCGGGGCTTCACCCAGTCGGCGTAGTGAAGCGCGTGGAACTCGCCCTCCAGCGGTCCGCGTCCGCGCGCTACACATTCGTTGTTTGCCGGCAATGTGTCATACTCCTCTATCGTGATGCCAAGCGCCTTACTTAGCAGGCCGGGCAACGTGCGTTCATGGCATAGGTTGGTCTCGTTCTTAACGCCTGTGCGGCAGTCGGTGATCAGGATGCCCCCGTTCTTCACGAACCCGGAAAGGGCATTGGCCACCGAATCCGGCAGAACGTGAAGGTCGGGCGCGAGGACCAGCCGGTACTTTGATAAATCGTCAGTGGGCTTGATCATGTCCACGTTCACCCCCGCCCGGAAAAGGGCATTGTAGTAGCGGAGCATGGCCTCGTTGTATTCATTCTTATCAAATCCTGGCTGGATGCGCAGCGCCCAGATACTGTCGTAATCGTGGATGATCGCGACGCGGGCCTTTACGGTGGTGCCCTCTATTTCGCGGGCGAGCCGGTGGAAGTCGGCGGCCGTTTCCGCCGCCTCCCTGTAGCGGCGGAGCGCGCGCCCGTCATGTCCAAGCAGACCGTGCCAGTACTGCTCGCGTCCGGCCGTGCACGTCCGCCACCGGAACCAGATGGTGCCGTCCGCGCCGTGCGCCAACTGCTGGAATGCGACGCTGCGTATTTCGCGCGGCCGCGGGTTGCGGCCGAATGAACCCCAGCCGCCGGGCCCCGCCGTCTGCTCCATGATCCAGAAGTTCTTCTTCTTTAGCCCGCGCATCAGGTCGGCCGCGGCGGACGCATTATATCGCGTACTAACCGTTGTCCAAACGGGGTAGTTGTCCCACGACACGTGATCGAGATCCTTCGCAAGGTCGTAGTAGTTGAGGTCGCTGAAAAGGCCCATGAAATTGTGGGTTACAAAATGCTTCGGACAGTATTCGCGCAGGATCCGCACCTGGTCGCGCTGGAAGCGGACGTTGAGCCAGGAGAAGAAACGCTGCCAGTCGAGGCAGGCGCTCGGATTATAGCGGCTGAAATTAACGGGAATCGTTATCTCATCCCAATCCCGCAAAATCTGGCCCCAGAAATGGGTGCCCCAGGCTTTGTTGAGAGTTTCCAGGCTCCCGTATTTCCGGCGCAGCCATTCGTGAAAGGTGCGGCGGCAGGTTTCGCAGTAGCAGTTGGGGTGACCGAACTCGTTATCGGTCTGCCAGCCGATAACGTTCGGTGTGTCGGCGAAATGCTCAGCCATCGCGCGCGTGATCCGCTCCGATAGAAGCCGGTAGGCGCCGGACGTGAAGCAATTGTTCTTGCGAACGCCCCAGACTTGCCGTGTGCCGTTCTCCTGGACAGCGAGGGTTTCTGGATATTTGCGGGCGCACCATGCGGGCATAACGCCTGTCGGCGTGCTGAGTATTGCGGAAATCCCGTGCTTGCGAAGAACTGCGAGCGCTTCGTCGAGCCACTCGAATTCATTATGCCCCTCCTCGGGCTCCATGAAGCTCCACGCGAACTCTGCGAGACGTACAACGTTGAAGCCGGCCTTCTGCATCAGGCGCGCGTCAACATCCCAGCGTTTCCGTTCCCAGTGCTCCGGGTAGTAGTCAACTCCGATATACATGGCATTCTCCTATTATTGTGTCCTTTGGTTCTCCATTACAGATTCGGGTATTTGTTCGATGTTCCGGCTCCGCTTCAAAGCTCCTTGTCTTTCGTCGCGGCATGTTCTCCCCACGTGCCGTGCTCGTTCAATGTGTAGCGAATAAAGCGAGGCGTCTCGGCTGCCCAATCATGTTCCCTGTCGCCATACCAGCGGGTCCGGGATATGTCGAGAAAAGTATCCGCAAGTTGCTGGAAGGCCGGCAGGGGCCGATGTGATTTCTTCAAGTGCCGGAGAAAAGCGGCCAGCTCGCGGATCCCGGTCTTAGTGGCCCGAACCCGATTGCCGGTGCTGCAGTCAAACCCCACCGTTCTGCGGCCAAGCGCGAGGTAATCTTCAATCGGCTTGAAGTCGCCTATGTGCGTTGTCAGCCGCGTGGCGGCCTGATCCAGGAGTTTCCGGAAGGCGGGGGGGTCGTCATATTGAATTTTTGCCGCCGCGTCATAGCAGTGGTAGACCGCCTCGGTAATTTCGTAGCGTGCCGCCAGATGTTCGTGCATCAGCAGCGGGCCGGCCTGAAGGGGCAGCAGCGGGTCGCGGCGCGCCGCTGGATTGTCGGAGATGCGATTCCACAGGCGCCTGGCTGCCGCGATGCCCGTCTTGTATGTTTTCAATCCGCTGCCTGATAATATCCGGGCATAGTGCTTCCAGAAAAGCAAAACATTATCAGTATGATACAGACATTTGCGAAGTTCGATGCCGTGAAGCGGAGCGAGGACGCTGAGGATCGGGCCGCCGGCGTCGCCAACCATGTGCAGGTATTTCGTGATCAAGAGTGAATGCATGCCGTAGCGCTGAAAGCAGTAGGCCTTTTCGAACGCATCGAAAGACTGGTTTCTGGTGAAGCCCGTAGCGTCCGGCCCCGACCACAGTAAGCTCCCGCCGGTTGCATGAAGGTAGTTAAAATGCTCTTCATGGAGTCCGTTCCAGTTCGTCCATGCCGTGGTCATGCCGCCTGCTGCCCCGGCGTTGACGGCATCAAGAAACAGCGTCGCCTGATTCCTGTGCTGGAATGGCCACATTGCTGATGAGTAGCAGAGGTGCGTGGAGGAACTGGCTATTGTGGTGAACCCGGCTTCCGTGAAAAAGCGGAGGCTTTCAAGGCTCCCGCCGGAATAATGCCAGTCGTAGATCACGGCGCGGTCAACGAAGGGCGCCATAAGTTTTGTAAGTTTTGAATGTGGCATTGACTTTCCGTACTTCAGAAGCATGTCGCCCCAAAGGCCGCCCTTTCGGCCCCGCTTCTCCAGCATTCTGCAGACGCGGTTGAAATACTCAAGGTACAAACGGAGCGGATCCTGCAGTTTGCCTTTGGCACGGCAGCGAGGGCACTTGCCGATGGCCGACACTTCGTCGCCGCCAATGTGGATCACGTCCGCCGAAAAACAATCGCACAGATCGTTCAACATCCCCTCGACCAGCCGGTGTGTTTCCATTGAGTTTGCACAAAGGTTGAAGGGGCGAACCAGGCGCCCGTCCTGGGAATCCGCGTCGAATTCGGAAAGGTGTTGGTATCTTTGGGTGGCGAGGATCTCCCCGCAGTGGCCTAGGGTGTTGAGCATGGGGATCAATTTTATATTGTGCTTCGCACACAGCGCTTCAAGCGCCCGTGCGTCGGAGGGCGTCATTGCGCCGGGGCCGGCCATGTGCGGCAGGGACGGAAAATCGAAATATGATTCAAGGTACAGGTAAAGTTCATTTATCTTCCATTGGGCAAGCTGCGGGACCAGGCGTGCCATGTAATTGCGACGGTAGCAGGTGTGACCTTGCGGGAAGCACAGTTGCACGCCGCGGCGCGCGAGCGCCGGGGCGTCGCCTATTGTTGTGCATGGAATGCTATGTCCGAACTGGTTGATAAGCTGGCCGAGAGTGACGAGTCCGTAGAAATGGCCCTCGCGTGTTGATGCCCAGATGCGGATTCCGTCTTTTGCGATCCGCATGCCGTATCCTTCGTTTCTGGCGGCCAGTGAGCGCAATTCTGCCGGTGCGGAGCCGGGTAGGAGCAGGCGAATGGACGGAGTGTTGGAATCCGAAGCCATGGCTAGAGAAAAAGGGGCTTTGAATGACCTGGAGAAGGAGCATCCAGGTTCCTCGTGAAGAGAAGGCTTCTCGGGCATGGTGAGATAGCCGCCGGAGAACCGCATTGCCGACGGTGCGGGAATAAGAAGGGGCTTTTCGCGTGGACATTTCTTTGTCATTGCAACTCCGTATCGTTCCCTGTTTGCTGCTCCTGCGGCGGCAAGCTCCGGGGTTTTGTGTGTTGTGTGGCGCGAGGGTCGTCGCAATCAGTGCGTCGGCTCCGTGCGCTCCTTTTTCTCGGGTTGGAAAGCAGTC
>CAYWJE010000278.1:0-4539 GCA_964458525.1 uncultured Verrucomicrobiota bacterium | reverse complement strand
CATGTGATGCGCCCGCTGCAAAAATAAATCCAAGTCCGATATCTGTTAAAAGTGTTGCGGAGTGATTCATGCAAGACTATGGGATGAATGAACCGACGAAATGCAATCTCTCGCATGTGTCCGCCGGTGGCGGAGAGGCGCAGAGATCTGAATAAATCAGTCTTAATATGCTGTCCATACATTATTTACCACTCTGCGCCTCTGCGCGAGATTATCCCCTCATTTCTGTGGGATGGCAGTGACCTAAATTGATAAAAAATTGTTTTCAAGCCGACGCAGACACACATGCACCGGAACTGGCATGAACAAGCGTTTGCATGGTTGACAGCGTTCAAAATCCGGGTGGAAATGTCAAGCGCGGAGAAAAAACGTGTTTCAGCCGTTCGGTTTGCCCTGAACATTCAAAATAGAGCGGTGGTCATCTTTCCATACTTCCATGCCTCGTCGTACATGACGATGATGTTTTCAATGGGTGTGTTCACCTGCAGATTGTGGCAGGGGGCGATGATGTAGCCTGTATCATTGCCGGCGAGCGCGTCAATGCAGTGGCGGACCTCCGCTCGCACTTCTTCAGGGGTGCCGAACGGGAGGATACGCTGGTTTTCGATAGCTCCGTGGAAACATATCCTGTCTCCAAATTCTGCTTTCAATTCCCTCATATCCATGCCAGGACAGGTCCATTGGACTGGATTGAGAATATCAATTCCCATTTCAACCAACAGGGGCAAGAATGGACGGCAACTGCCATCGTCATGGTGAAACACCTTGATTTCGAACTCGTGACATAGGTCAATAAAACGCTTGTGATGAGAGGCGTAGAATTCCCGGTACAACTCCAGACTGATCAAAGGGCCGGTCTGGCTGCCAAGGTCGTCGGTCACCTCGGCAACATCGATGAGTCCTTCACAAGCCTCGAACATCCGGCGGTGATGGTCGTAGAAAAAGTCCGAAATCCGTCCGACAAGAAAATGGGTGATCTCGGGATCAAGGAGGGGATCGACCAAGGATTGTTCAAGTCCGCGCAGAAGATTGTGGAAGTAGAAGGGAGCCATGTATCCGCATTTGACGGCCTTTGTTTTTCCGGCCTCCTGTGCTTTGGCTTTCATTTTTGAATAGTCAAACCATGCGGCATCCGGCCATGCGTACTTGTTCAGGTCATCCATGGTCTGGGCGCTGGCTAGCGGATAAAAGCACTGCTCATCATAGGCGCCACCTTCGTGCGGTACGCGTTTGGTGCGGATGCCCCAGAAATTGACCGACTCATTGGCGGACACCTGCGGCAAAGAAGGACCGATGTATTCCGGACTGACTCCGGAGAAACCGTCAATGTGAAGGACGGCGGCAATATCGACCTTCTCGCCGAAATGATTGCGCAGTTTCGCCCAAACCTCGCCGGTCGCCCAGATGTCCGTCGGAAGCCGGTCAACAGGCTGTCTGTTGATCGCAGCAAGCATTCGTTCTCTTGAGTTCACCTCATTCTCCTGATGCAGGTTTGCCCGCAACCCAACAACGGCTCAGCCGGAGGATTTCCATTTTCAAAGGGCGCCAGATTCTCCGCTCTTTCTTCTTCGTGCAACACCCAGAAAATATTCATCCATCGCCACGGCGGCTTCGGGACGGGTGGCATTGGCTGCACCGTTACGATCGTCTTCGGTAACAAAGATGATCCGTTCGTTGGCTGCAAGTCCCTTGAGAATGCCGTGAGCCGATTCATCAGGAGTTATTGCAGATTTCGGGGCATTCCCTTCCCATATTGGTGTTGCAACGGTCCCGGGAATGACGGTCGAGAGGCGAATGTTCTCATCCCAAAGCTCGGAGCGCAACGAGCAGGTGAGAGCGATCAATGCGGACTTGGTGGCGCTATACATGCTCTGGTACGCCATCGGACAAAAACCGATGCCGGATGCCGTGTTTGCAATATGTCCGCCACCCTGCGCCCGCATGATCGGCAAGATCGCCCTGATGCCGTAGAGCGCGCCGTAAAAGTTCACATCAAATGCGAATTTCCAGTCGGCATCGGTTGTTTTATCAAAGGATTTCATTAAGCCGAGTCCGGCATTGTTAAAAAGGAGATCAATCCGCCGGGACCCGAATTCCGCCCCACGACGGATCAACGCCGCGACTTCTTCCTGCCTGGTCACATCGGTTTGGATTCCCAATATTTTTCCAGGGTATGCGGACGTGAGTCGCGCGCTTTCCTTTTTCAGCTTCTCGGCGTTTACGTCAGCCATAACGACGGCCTTTGCGTCGAACGAGAGAAGCAATTCGCACAATGCCAGACCTATTCCCGACGCTCCGCCGGTGACGACGGCGACCTTATTTTTATAGTATTCTTGCATATCTCATCGTCCTTTCAGGTTTGTTCCTTGCATGGTCGCGCTAGCAAAAAACGCGCCCATGGGCATCAGTATCTAATGGCCTTGCATCATCATGACAGGGGTCATCTCGATGATGGGCAACTCTGCCAGAGTATTTAGATCATAATAGCGGGCCTTCGCGTTGAGGTCAAGTACCGTTCCGCCAAAGTGCGCCGGCATTCTGTAACACTTGTCGCCTTCAAACTTGAACATTGGAATCCTACGTAAGCCGTCTGTTTATGTGGCCCGCTGCATGTCGCTGCGCATCTTGTCCAGTCCGACCAATATGCGCAAAAGATACAAAACAGCGCATCCGTTCGCGGCAAGAATGACTCCGATGACCAGTCCATCAAGCAAACCGGGGATAAGCATCGAAGTGCCGAACATGATCGCCAGGAGATTCATGGTCAGCTGTGCCGCGAAAAGCTTTACGAGCACAGGGGGTGCGCGGCCGCGTGACTCGGCTGATGTGACGGGGGGACGAACGCTTATTTTCACCAGCGCAATGACACCACCCAGGATATTGAGCATGCCGACGAGAACCGTCAACGGTGAAACCAGAATGTGCGGAATGATGCAGGATACAATTCCCAGCGCCGCAAACAGAAGCCCGATGGCGATCATCAGCCATGAACGGGGAAAGATGCCGATGGGCGTGCTTCCCGATGCAAGCATCTGAATCGCAAAAATCACCATTAGAAGCCCAAGCTGTGCGTTTGCCATAAAAGGAAGCAGACCCAAATTAACAGGAATGAGCAGCAGCCCGAGCAGGAGAATGAAAATGCCTATGAGCAGAAGCATTGCCTGGTCCGTGGAGAGCCCTCCATCGTTCTCGAGAGGCTTCAGCGCCTCCGGATATGCGCGATATAGCTTCCACAGTACACCGGCGAGGTAGACGATTGCAGCACCGTGAAGTAGCGCCACCACTGCCGTCGTAGGCGTTGTGAGTAAACTCTTTTTCCAGAGAAGCAGTGCAATCAGCATTGACAGCGCATAGACCCCGGAACATGAAAGAAGTAGATGCCGAAAAACTCCTCCATACGATGCCCAGGTCCTAAGTTTGTCTCTGAAAAGGCACATTTGTAGAAGCAGAAGGAAACCTCCAGGACCAAAACACAGAAACAGCAACACGCGGGCAAACTGGGTCATAACCGGGATGAAGCAGGTGACGACACCCACGGCAGCGATCATAGTCCCGCCGGTAATCAAAAGTCTTGACCTGCGTCTCTCGCCAAAGGGTGTCTTCCCCAACGTTATCGTCTGGAGGGCAAATATGACCAGGAGCAATCCATACAGACCATTTTCACAATAGGGGAGTAGGCCGCGAGACACCGGGAAAAGCAAAACCCCGGTAATGATCATGGTCATGCCACCGATCACCAGGATAACCACTTCAAGCGGAAGATCGGCCTTCCTGAACACCACGCATTCCGTCTTATTTGCTTTGCACATCATGACTAACTTTTGTTGTATCAGTGTTCTTCTGACGGCTCAACGCCGTCCGTGACGGGCGCGGTTTGGACGCGTACCGTCCACGCATCTTGCTCCAATGCCCGGATCAGGCCCTCTCCAGGGCGGCGATAATGGGATCGGCATCAAACACGAGGCTGAAACCAACCGATGTACGCCACAAGGCTTCCTCTTTGTTTTTCTCTCCCCGCGCGGATTCCTTGTTCTCGACGGCATTTGTCGCCTGTCGGATCAGACTGCACAGGTAGCCCAGGCGCCGCATGCCCAGCATCCCGCACGGCGACATCAAAATGCACCAGTTCGCGTTAAAGCCCATGTAGATGAGGTGCGATACCCCCAGCTTCCGGCAGGCCGCGTTTAGCTGGTGCGTTGTGGCGGCAATATACTCTCCCTCCACCGGCAACGCGCCATCCGGGATTCTAACGTTTTCGGAGCCGCGTCGGATGTCAGCCAGATTGTCCGCCCCGGGATATACGGATGACCGCTATACAGTCCGGAAATCTCCTCGCGCGGCGCGCACTGCCACGCATGCATACTGATCAGCGCAGTGCGTTCGAGCGGCAGCGAAACCGGCACTTCCTTTCATCCGGCGTACGCCTCCCTGGGAACATCCAGTGAGTAATCCGCGCCAAATTGCTGATACAACCATGCAGGCAGCTTTAGCTCCTTAAACTTCGATTGTTTGAGTAAATGAGTCAAACAAATCCGACTG
>CAYWJE010000277.1:0-4596 GCA_964458525.1 uncultured Verrucomicrobiota bacterium | reverse complement strand
TTCACTAACGCGGCTTTACACCAAAACGAATTTCAAATACATTTGGCTAGAATTCCCCGCTCCATTCGAAATAACAGCCGGACGGCATGCCGCACAGAAAAAGTGATGAAGTAGTGCATTGACACGCCGATTGCGTTTGCTACGATTTGCCAAACATCGAGGCTGAAATATGAACAACATTCCAGACGTTTTCCGTCCGGGCTATTTCTTCGATCCCGGCCTGATGGATTACGAGGCCCTTATCGAAGGCGTCTCCGCAGTTTGGGAGATCGTACGCAACCTTCAGAAGACGACTATTGCCGACCGGATCGCGCGCGAGCGCTGCGGCGCCGTGCGGGGCGGCGTCCCAACCGGGCTCCATGTCTCCGGCAGCGTCGAGGTGCGCATAGCGCCCGGCGCGAGCGCGGGCCCGAACGTTTTCATTTCCGGCGAAGGCGGCACAGTCTGCATTGACGAGGGCGCGAAGGTGCTGCCCGGCGTGGTGATCTCGGCAGGATCGAACGCGGTCTACATCGGGCATGGCGCTGAGGTGGGACCGAACGCGCACATCGATGCTTCCCGAGGCTCAATATGCGTGGGTGAGGCCGCGAAGCTGCGACAGGGCGCTTATATCCGCGAGCTTTCATTGATCGGCAGAAAAGCCGTGGTGGGCAACAGCTGCGAGGTGAAGTGCGCCATCATCGGGCCCGAGGCCGAGGTGCCGCACTTCAACTATGTCGGGGACAGCGTGCTCGGGCACAAGGCGCACACGGGCGCAGGCGTGAAACTCTCCAACGTGAAGGTATTACCCGACCCCGCCGGAAGCGGCACCGTCAAGATAAGGCATGAAGGGGCAACATACGATACAGGGATGCGAAAGTTCGGCGCAATACTCGGCGCCCGCTCGCAGATTGGCTGCAATTCAGTGACGAACCCGGGAACCCTCGTAGGAAAGAACGCCATCATCTATTCCGGCAGCAGCGTCACGGGCTTCATTCCCTCAAACACCGTCGTCAAGCTCAGGCAGACAATCGAGAGCGCCGAATTGAGAACGTGACCGCCCGTTCCAGCCTGCGCCCTGCAACCTCTTCTTTGCAGAAAACCATTGCATGCCACGATGTTAGCAGTTATGGTTTTTTTGTTCGCATGGACAAGGAGGAACCACCACACAATGAGCGAAGAGGAAACAATTAAAACTCCCGATGACCTGCAGAAGGAAATCAGCGACATGCTGCGAAAGCTGGGCGCGATTCCCCCTTCATCTGACATACCGTCGCCCGGCAGCAGCGGCGCGGAGACAGCACAACCGGACGAGCCCGGCGAGGACGATAAGACTCTGCAACGCATCCGCGAATTCCGCTCGAAACCGAGGGAAATACGCGACTACCTCAACAGGTTTGTGATTCAGCAGTACGAGGCAAAGAAGGTGCTCTCTGTCGCAATCTGCGACCATTACAACCATGTCCGTCAATGCATGGACGACCCTTCCCTGCGCGATAAGGAATACGCGAAGCAGAACATCATCCTCCTCGGGCCGACGGGCGTGGGCAAGACCTACCTCATGCGATGTATAGCCAAATTCATCGGCGTGCCCTTCGTAAAGGCGGACGCCACCAAGTTCTCGGAAACCGGCTATGTGGGGCATGACGTGGAAGACGTGGTGCGCGACCTGGTCAAGACTGCGAACGGCAATGTTGACCTGGCGCAGTACGGGATCATCTATATTGACGAGATAGATAAGATCGCATCCAGCTCAAACACCGCCGGGCGCGACGTTTCCGGGCGCGGCGTGCAGATCAACCTGCTGAAGCTGATGGAGGAAACCGATGTCAGCCTGCAGAGCCAGACGGACCTGATTGGCCAGATGGAGGCAATCTTCAGCCTTCAGCGAACAGGCAAGCCACCGCGCCGAACGATCAGCACGCGGCACATGCTATTCATTGTCAGCGGCGCTTTCGACGGCCTGTCGGAGCATATCAAAAAGCGCCTGCGCGAGAACGAAATCGGCTTCGCGTCCCTCTCCAGCGGCGACCGGAAGGACAATGAATACCTCAAGCTTGCCCAGACCCGTGACTTCATCTCCGGCGGTTTCGAGCCGGAATTCATAGGCCGGCTCCCGGTGAGGGTAGCTTGCGACCCGCTGTCCCGCGAGGACCTCGAGGAAATCCTCCTGGCATCCGAGGATAACATGATGGCGCAGTACAGGCGCGACTTCTCCGGCTACGGGATTGATTTCGCGGCAACTCGCGAGGCGATTTCAGCCATTGCCGCGCTCGCGTACGAGGAGCAGACCGGCGCGAGAGGGCTGATGACGGTGATGGAGAAGATTTTCAGAAACTTCAAGTTCGAACTGCCCTCGACCGCAATCAAGTCGGTCGAGGCGACCACGGAGCTGATTTCCAATCCCTCGCAAGCGCTCAAGGATCTGCTCAGAAAAAACCAGGACTCACAGCGCGGCGTGCTGGAGGCCGAGATCACCGATTTCGTGCGGCGCTTCCATGACGCGCACAAGCTCGATCTCGCGTTCAAAGAGGACGCTATATCCGCGCTTGTTGACGAGAGCATCTCCAAGGACAAGACCATCGTGGCGCTATGCGAGGAGAAGTTCAGGGACTTCCAGCACGGCCTGCGGCTCATCGCCAACAACACCGGGCGAACTTCTTTCTCAATCACGCGCGAGACAATACAAGCCCCGGACCGCGAGCTTTCGCGATGGATCGTGGAGACATTCCGCGGGAACAACGCAGACGGCGCACCGGATGCCGGGGCTGGTTGACGCAAAATATTGTTATGAAAAAGCAGGACATTTTTAGAAACGCAAAATGGATATGGCTTCCGGACAAAGAAATCAACCAATACGTTTGCTTCAAAAAACACTTCAATCTGAACCAAGCCGATTTGGAATCAAAACTTTATATAGCAGCAGACAGCGATTTTATAGTCTATATAAACGGAACAGAAGCAGGGCGTGGACAGTTTCCGGATTATCCGGAAGACAAGACTTACAGCACATTGTCCGTCGGATCATTGCTGAAAAAAGGAAACAATACCATTGCGGTGCTGGCCTATTACTGCGGAGAGGATTTCTCAACATACAGAAAAGGAGAACCCGGGATTATTGCCGTTCTGGCAAGTGACTCGTCTTCAACAATCGCCACGGACAATGAATGGAAGTGCATCCTGCATCCAGCGTTCGTTTCAGGAAGAGTTCCGAAGGTGACGGGACAGATGGGATTCACCGTCGAATTCGATGCGCGGAAATATGACACCCGCTGGACATCGATTTCTTTTGACGACAGTTCATGGCAGAATGCGGTTTCCCACACAAGCCAAAAAGCCCTCTCCCCAAGGCCGCTGCCACAGATGATCCACTCCGAACGAATTGACGCCGAACTTGTTATAAAAGGAGAGCTCAGACGCACGAGTGAAGGCGAAACCGCAGCCGAAACATCTTCAAAAGATATGCTGATAACTCTGCCAAACGACGGTAATTTTGTTTTCGAAAACTTTTCAGGACGGGATTCTAACGGATATTTCACGATCGGCGATCTCAAGGAGACAACCGTCGGCATGATCAGCATATCTGTTGAAGCTCCGGCTGGAACAGTTCTCGATATTTCACACGGAGAACATCTTGGCGACGGACGCGTAAGATGCCGCCTCGGCGCACGTAATTTCACAGACAGGTATGTCTGCGCGAAAGGAAAGAACGAATTCACATTTCCCTTCCGCCGTGCGGGTTGCAGATATATCGAAGCGCATTTTACCAATACCGGGAACGGCACCGTAAAAATCAACCACATAGGAATACATCCCGTTGAATGCCGGCTTCCGGACGGGAAAGGATTCTTTGAAAGCAACGATCATCTTGCGAACAGACTTCACTCGATTGCCATGCGAACATTAAAGATGTGCATGCACGATCATTACGAGGACAGTCCATGGCGCGAACAGGCGCTCTATGCCTATGACTCGCGCAATCAGGCACTTTACGGATACTATCTATGGGGCAATTACGACTTTGCAAAAGCTTCTATCGATCTTCTGGGAAAAGGACTTAGAAATGATGGTGTCCTCGAACTATGCGCCCCGGCCCGGACCTCGCTCACAATTCCGATCTTTTCCTTCGTGTGGATCTCGGAAGTATATGAACATTATCTGCATACTGGAAGCCTGGAACTCTTTGAAAAACATACCGGCACCGTAAAAGCTATTATAGATACGGCAAAAAAAGATCATGATCCGGCCAGCGGCCTTTACATGCTCGGCAAAGAAAAGTCATTCTGGCATTTTTATGAATGGACTGAAGGCCTTTCAGGAGAGAAGATTCCTGACAGCACAACGGAAATACACTGCTGCTACAATATCTATTTGTACGAAGCATTGTCGTCTTATTCAAAATTACTGAGGACCGCCGGCAAGGAAACGGATGCTCTTGAAATCGATAAATATGCATCAGAACTGTCAAAATCAATAAACAGCGCATTCTGGGACAGGGAAAATGGCTGTTACGCAACAAAAATAGTCAACGGGGTGAAAAAAGGAACGCACGAACACGTCCAGGCGATAGCCCTTTACAACAATCTCGCCAATGAAAAGAAACTTGCCGCAACCATG
>CAYWJE010000276.1:0-4633 GCA_964458525.1 uncultured Verrucomicrobiota bacterium | reverse complement strand
TTCGCTCGAAATGACAGCTATTTCTTGCACGGACTAATCAATCGGTACACTAGTAGACCGTTTCCAAAATAACGTGCATTTGGTGCGAGCGCCATGAACGGCGGAGCAAGGCGTGCGCGTCGTGCGCATGCCCGGAGGCATGTGCCGACACGCACAACGCGGCTCCGTCGCTCATGCCGCCGCATCCCATTGGGACGGAGGCATTCTCGCTGCCGGCAGCGTTCCGCGAGCGGGGACATACCTTCAGGTATGCCACCCGCCCGCGCGCCTTGCCGGACAGTGAAAATGCCTTCTGCCAAATGCAACGGTATTTTGGAAACGATCTACTAGCCTCATCCACCGTTATCGTCGCCGTTCTCGTCAACCGATTCATGACCATGTGAGCAGTAACTAAACTTGAGAAGAAAAGAAAAGCATCCAAGAAGCCTGAAAAACCCTGAACCGTGAACTGTGAACGGGTACGTTTCTTTTATTGGTCGTTGCGTACGAAGCGCCAAAAAATCACACGCTATTTCCGGAAGAACCGATATTTAACGGTTTCGCTCGCCGCCGCCATGCAGGAAGTGGCTAAGAGGCCCGGAATCATTACAGAATGGCGCCACGCCATTCTGCAGATGCCGACGATGAAAGAACATACTACAGATCTACTCAACTTACATGCCGAGCTGGAGCGCAACTCCTGATAGGCAATGATAGGAATTGCCATTTCATTGAGCACCGTGTATATTCCTCTCCTATGAAAGAAAATTCTGACGACGCGGTATTCGTTGGTTTTGACCTCGGCGGCACCAAGATGCTTGCCACCGTGTTCAACCGCAAGTTTGAAATCCTCGCGCGCGAGAAGAAGAAGACCAAGGCCAGTGAGGGCTTGCGGGCTGGGCTCGATCGCGCAGTCTCCCTTGTCAGGGAGACTCTGGCTAAGGCAGGCGTTTCAGCCAAGCGGGTGGGCTGCATTGGAATCGGAGCGCCGGGTCCGCTGGACCTGAACAAGGGCGTTCTGCTGGACCTGCCCAATATGGGCTGGAAGGACGTGCCGCTAAAGAAGACTTTTCAGTCGGCGTTCGAGTGCCCCGTTACAGTCTTGAATGATGTGGATGCAGGAGTATACGGCGAGTACCGCTTCGGGGTGGCACAGGGCGCCAGGTGCGTTCTAGGTGTGTTCCCCGGAACAGGGATAGGCGGCGGCTGCGTCTACAACGGCGAAATACTGCGGGGCCGGGACAATTCCTGCATGGAGATAGGCCATGTCCAGGTCCTGCCCGAAGGTCCGCTGTGCGGCTGCGGACAGCGCGGCTGCCTGGAGGCGGTAGCCGCCCGACTCGCGATATCCGCTGCCGCTGCGGTCGCCGCCCAGAGAGGCGAGGCTCCAGCGCTTTTCAAGGAGGCGGGAACCGACCTGTCCGACATCAGGAGCGGGACGCTCGCGGCCTCTATCGCTGGCGGAGACAAGGCGGTTGAGGCCATCGTGCGCCAGGCGGCGCGCTGGCTGGGAATCGGGATTGCGGGCGTTATCAACCTGCTTGCGCCCGATGTGGTTGTGCTCGGCGGAGGACTGGTGGAAGCCATGCCGAAGCTGTATCTTGAAGAAACGGCGCGCGCCGCGAGAGAGCGCGTGATGCCGTCCTTCAAGAAATCTTTTCAATTAGTTGCGGCAAAGCTTGGCGATGACGCTGTTGTCTTCGGGGCCGCCGCTTGGTCGGTAAACATCAAGGAGAAGAAGTAATGAAGAACCCATATCTTGACTACGTGGAAAAGCTCGAGCGCTGGATTGACGATGGCAGGAAGCTGCCGCTGGGCAGCATGCCGCCTGCGAGTTCGAAGATGGCGGCTAATGCACCGCGCGCCCTCGTCTTTTCGCCGCACCCAGATGACGAATGCATCGTGGGATGCTTACCTCTCCGCCTGCTCCGCGAAAAGGGGATGAAGATGGTCAACGTGGCCGTTACGCAGGGCAGCAAACGCGAGCGCCAGGCTGGCCGCTGGGAAGAGCTGAAGGTGGCCTGCGCATGGCTCGGGTTCGATCTCGTTGCCACGGCGGAAGGCGGACTGGAGAATATTAACCCCAAGGGGCGTAGTGGTGACCCGGCACGCTGGAAAGAAGCATGTGGCAGGATACGCGATATCATCCTTGAGCAGAAGCCGGTGATGATTTTCCTTCCGCATGAGTCCGACTGGAACAGCACTCATATCGGAACGCACCTGCTGGTGATGGACGCGCTTGCCATGGCTCCTGCGTCATTTTCTTGCCGGCTGGTCGAAACGGAGTTCTGGGCGCCGTTGGGGCAGCCGAATCTAATGGTAGAAGCGTCGGCGGGAATTCTCGCGGACCTGATGGCGGGCATTGCCTGCCATGTCAAGGAGGTCGAGAGAAATCCCTATCACCTCACGCTTCCCGCCTGGATGCAAGATAACGTCAGACGTGGCGGCGAGATTGTATGCGGTCAGGGCGGGGCGGTGCCGGACTTCAAGTTCGCCACTCTCTACCGCGTCAGGCAGTGGGCGAATGGTGCGGTGTCAGATGTCTGGCAGGGCGGAAAGGTCGCTGGAATGGGCGATGATCTGCTGATATAGATTATCGCTTTCTGGAGACGATATGCCGGATAGCTCCGAACAACTTCCTGCGGGCCAGGGCGGAATCAAGGTTCCCAAGGTGGTGGACCTGAAGAACGCCATCGGCAATCCGGCGCTGCGAAAAATCGTGGCCGCATTTGAGCGTCCGATTGAAAGGACATTGTCGCTTGACGCGCTGAACAAAGTGAACGAGCGCGCTGTTCTCGAGGGGGGCGGCCGCAATTTTCACCAGGCCTGCCTTGATGTGATGAACATCCATTACGCGGTTTCGCGCGAGGACATGCAGAAGATCCCTGCCGACGGCCCGCTGGTGGTGGTGTCGAATCACCCGTTCGGCTGCCTTGAGGGCGTCATCCTTGGCGCGCTGATGAATGAGGTCCGGCCGGACGCGCGTGCGCTGGGCAATTATCTGCTGCACAATATTCAGTCCCTGCGGGAATGGGTGATCCCGGTTGATCCTTTTGGTGGTGATGCCGCCGCTGCCTCCAATCTGAATGGTATGAAGCAGGCCATCAAGTGGGTAAAGGGCGGGGGTGCGCTGATCACATTTCCGGCCGGCGAGGTATCCCATTTCCGATGGCGTGAGTTCAAAGTCACGGATTCGCCGTGGAGCAGGCACATCGCGGCGATCATCCAGCTATCCAGGGCGAACGTGCTGCCTGTTTATTTTCCAGGCGCTAACAGCCTGTTTTTCCACCTGCTGGGTATGATCCATCCGCGTCTGCGCACCGCGCTCCTGCCGCGCGAGGTCATCAACAAGTGCGGGCGGACAATTGATCTCTTCGTTGGCAAACCGATTTCCTGGAAAAAACTCTTCCCATGCGGAGATTATGAGGAGATGGTGAACTACCTGCGGGATAATACTTACTTTCTGCGCAACCGTGTGCAGAACAAGAAGAAACCCGGCACTCCTTCTCTCGTGCCGGGCAGGTTCAAGGTGCGGAAGGAGGAGCCGATCATACCGGAGACCGCGAGGCACATTCTGGCGGCGGAAATCAAAGCCATTCCGGAAAGCTGCAGAATGGTCGAAATCGGGGATTATTCCGTGTATGTCACGGGCGCCGATCTGATCCCGAACCTGTTGCGCGAGATAGGGCGCCTGCGTGAGCTGACGTTTCGGGAAGTTAAGGAGGGAACTGGAAAGCCTCTGGATTTGGACCGTTTTGATCAATATTATCTTCACCTTTTCCTCTGGAACAAGGCGCACGAGCAACTGGCAGGGGCGTATCGGCTGGGGCTGATGGACGTGATCCTGCGCGAACACGGCAAGTCCGGGCTCTACACGAGCACGCTGTTCCGGTTCAAGCGCGGCCTGCTCGAAGAGCTGGGAAACGCCATAGAAGTCGGGCGCTCGTTCATCAGGTCGGAATACCAGAAGGAATACAGTTGTCTCTCCCTGCTCTGGCGCGGAATAGGCGAATTCATCACGCGAAATCCCCGCTACAGCATGTTATTCGGGCCGGTGAGCATAAGCAATGATTACCATACGATGTCGAAACGGCTGATGGTCCAGTTTCTCCGGCTCTATAAGTCGGATTCTGATCTTTCGCGCTTCGTGCGTCCCCGCAAACCCTATCGTAAGGACAAGCCGTTTGGCAGGCAATCAATTCCCTCGTTTGTGCGGGATATTGACGATGTGTCGCTGCTCATTTCTGAGATAGAGAAGAACGGCCGTGGCATTCCAATTCTGCTGCGCCACTACCTAAAGCTGAACGCTACTATTCTCAGCTTCAATGTTGACAAACATTTTTCAAACGTCGTTGACGGACTTATCCTCGTTGATCTCACCCAGACGGACAGGAAGCTTCTGAAGAGGTTCATGGGCAAAGAAGGGCTCGAAATCTTCGCGAAGCATAACGAGCTCGCCCCGGACCCGGACATCGCAAGGCTGGCTCAGCTGGCTGCTGGCGCGGCGGCCGACGTGTTCCCCGGCGCGAGCGACCCTTAACATCTGAAGTACCCGTTCACAGTTCACAGTTCATAGTTGCAGAAAAGAGGGATATTACAAAAATTGAGCGTTTTGAAGATATTGAAGCGTGGCAGCTTGGCCGGAGACTGACAA
>CAYWJE010000275.1:0-4671 GCA_964458525.1 uncultured Verrucomicrobiota bacterium | reverse complement strand
AGGAAAAGGTTTCTTGATCAACTTGATTATTGCATGGAAAACCATCATATTATTCTTTATGCTTATTGTTTAATGCCCAACCATTATCATCTCTTTGTTCGCACACCGATGGGAAATCTGGCCCGGTTTATGCAAAGCATGAATACCGCTTACGCAATGTATTTCAGATATAAACACACACGTCCTGGACATTGCTGGCAGGGACGCTATGGGGCAAAGTTGGTCAAAGGCGAAAAATATATGCTGGGATTGAGTCGTTATATTCATCTCAATCCGGTTAAGGGGAAGAAATGGCACGAAAAGTCTTCTTCGTACCGACTGAAGTATCTCCATGAATACGAGTGGAGCAGTTATCGAAGTTTAGTTGGGCTTTGTTCGCCGGAAGAGCGAATTGATTACAGCTGGCTTAAAGATCTTGGTATGTCAACACATTGTGCATACCGCGAATATGTTGAACAAATGCTTGTGACAGAAGACGATGAATATTTAGCTACAGCTAAAGCAAACGGTTATGCCATAGGCGATGAAGCATATATTAAAACTGTATCTGAAGAGATAACAGACAGGAAGAAGAAACTATCTGGGTCGATTGATATTGCCTGGCCGAAGACTTGCTCTGTAAGTATTGAGGATGTGGAAACTGCCGTTTTATCTGAGTTTGGCGTTGAGCGTTCGGATTTGCTCAAGCATGGATCTCATGCAGGCGTGGCAAAAGCCGTGGCTGTGGAGCTTTGCTGCAGGATTACTGGTAGCACTCAAAGAGCAGTTGCAAAGTATTTCGGATATGGATCCGGAGCTGGCGTGTACAAACAACGGCAACGTCTGTCGACTAGGTTGAAAGAAGACAAGAAGTTGAGAGCGCAAATTCAGAAATTGGAGCATCGGATCAGAAAGTCACTTGCCTAGGTGTGACCCTAAAGGACGCTAAAGGACGAGAAAGTCACTTGTCTAGGTGTGACCCTAAAGGATAGGTGTGACCCTAAAGGAGTGACCCTAAAGGAGAGAGATGAGCAGAGTGTTGATAATAGGGGCGGGTGGGGTCGGAGGCGTGGTCGTTCACAAGTGCGCGCAGGTTCCTGAAGTGTTTTCCGATATCTGCCTTGCGAGCCGGACGCTCGCGAGATGCGAGCGCATCAGGGACCAGCTTTCGCGCAAGATCGAGATTGCGCAGGTGGACGCGGATAACAGGGAAGAGATGCTTGCGCTCATCCGCCGGTTTAAGCCGGACATTGTGATGAATATAGCGCTTCCATACCAGGATCTCTCGATCATGGACGCCTGCCTTGAGACGGGCGTTGATTACCTAGACACCGCCAACTACGAGCCGCCGAACGAGGCGAAGTTCTGTTATAAGTGGCAGTGGGATTATCAGGAGCGTTTTCAGAAGCGGGGCATTATGGCGCTGCTCGGCTGCGGGTTCGATCCGGGTGTGACCAATATCTTCTGCGCCCATGCGCAGAAGCATCATTTCGACGAGATTCACACCGTCGAGATCATGGATTGCAATGCCGGCGACCATGGCCACCCATTTGCCACCAATTTCAACCCGGAGATCAACATCCGGGAAATAACCCAGCGTGGCAAGTACTGGGAGAATGGCGAATGGAAAGAAACCGACCCGCTCTCGGTGCACAAGCCTTTTGATTTCCCGGAAATCGGCGAGCGCGAGATGTACCTCATGTACCACGAGGAGCTCGAATCGCTCGTCAAGCACATCAAGGGTCTGAAGCGGATCAGGTTCTGGATGACGTTCGGCGAACAGTACCTCACGCATCTGCGCGTGCTTCAGAACGTGGGCATGACCCGGATAGACCCGGTGGAGTTCGAGGGGCACAAGATCGTCCCCCTGAAATTCCTCAAGGCCGTTCTGCCCGATCCCTCGAAACTCGGCACGAATTACAAGGGCAAGACCAATATCGGATGTCTGATGAAAGGCATCAAGGACGGGCGCGCGAAGGAGGTCTACATCTTCAACATCTGCGATCACGCGGAATGCTACAGGGAAGTCAAGGCGCAGGCCATTTCCTACACCACGGGCGTTCCTGCGATGATAGGCGGAATGATGATGCTCACCGGCAAGTGGCGCGGCGCCGGCGTGTTCAACGTGGAGGAGTTCGACCCCGATCCCTTCATGGAGAAGCTCAACCTCCACGGTCTGCCCTACCGGGAATTGCAATGGTAGGGCGGGACAGCCTGTCACGCCGATCTCTAATGCAACCATCTTCCGAGAGTAGTTACTATTTTCCATATGATGTGCGAGACTTGTAATGAACATGGATTTCCACAATGTTTCTTCACCCTGCTTCGTTGTAGATGAGGCGGCGCTCCAGGCGAACATGGATATCCTCGCCGCGGTCCGTCGGCGTGCGGAATGCAGGATAATCCTCGCTCTCAAGGGATTCGCGATGTTCGGCGTGTTCCCGCTGATGCGCAAGGCGCTTGATGGCACCACGGCGAGTTCGCTGAACGAGGCGCGGCTCGGGCGCGAGGAGTTCGGAGGCGAAGTCCACGTGTGCGCGCCGGCTTACAGAGACGACGAATTCGACGAGCTGCTGGAGCTTGCGGACCACATAACCTTCAACTCGCTTTCGCAATGGGAACATTTCCGGCCGCGCGTGGAAGGATACGGACGGCTGCACGCCGTCCCTCCCGCCGCGGATCGTGATCGAGAGCCCTTGAAGTGCGGCTTGCGCATCAACCCGGAGCATTCCGAGGTCAAGACGGCTCTTTACGATCCATGCGCCCGTTTCTCGCGGCTCGGAGTGACGGCAGGACAGTTTGCCGGGCGCGACCTCTCAGGGATAACCGGTCTGCATTTCCATACACTGTGCGAGTTAAACGCCGACTCCCTTGAGCGCACGCTTGATGCGGTGGAGGCTAAGTTCGGGGACGCGTTGCGGCGCGTGCAGTGGGTCAATTTCGGGGGCGGTCATCATATCACCCGCGCCGACTATGATGTCGAGAAACTGTGCGCGCTGATAACGGGGTTCAAAGAGCGATACGGGGTCGCGGTGATTCTTGAGCCGGGTGAGGCCGCGGCGTTGAACGCAGGTGTTCTTGTCGCCTCGGTGCTCGACATAGTGCACAATGATATTGACATCGCGATCCTGGACACATCCGCCGCCGCGCACATGCCTGATGTGCTGGAGATGCCGTATCGTCCGCAGATCGTAGGGGCGGGGCAGCCGGGTAAACATCCCCACACCTACCGGCTCGGAGGAATGACCTGTCTTGCCGGGGATATCATAGGCGACTACTCGTTTCCCGGGCCGCTGGAAATCGGGCAGAGACTGGTGTTCCTGGACATGGCGCATTACTCCATGGTGAAGACGAACAATTTCAACGGGGTCAACTTGCCGGCAATTGCGATCCGTCGTATGGAAACCGGGAAGATCGAGGTCGTCCGGCAGTTTGGCTACGAGGACTATAGAAACAGGCTGGGGTGAGTAGAAAGCGAAGATATGGCCAAGAAATCACAGAACCCGGCGATAGCCGTTAACCGCAATGCGCGGCGAGACTACCAGGTGCTTGAAAAGATCGAGGCTGGCATTGCGCTCACCGGGACTGAGGTGAAATCCATCCGGGCGCGCAACGTGGATCTGAACTCCAGCTTTGCGGATGTCCAGAAGGGCCAAGTGATGCTGCGCGACGCGCATATCAAGCCTTACGAATTTGGACACCAATCCAATCATGAGCCGCGCCGTCCGCGCCGCCTGCTGTTGCACCGCGGGGAGATTGACAAGCTGCTCGGAAAGTTGACCGCGAAGGGGCTTACGCTAATTCCGCTGTCCATTTATTTCAACAACCGTGGACTGGTGAAGGTGGAATTGGGCCTTTGCCGTGGCAAGTTGATGAGCGATAAGCGCGAAACTCTCCGCCGCAAGGCCGCTGACGAGGATACCGCGCGCGCCATGGCCTTCCGTCGTGGGGGATGACGCAGGATCATGACCCTTGCAATCCTGGTTTGAATCCTCAACGGGAACGCGAGTCGGGATATTGTACCTCTGCCCACTCTCCCTCGTCCAGCTCGCATCATTTCTTCCCGGCCTCGCGTCGATCATCCCGTGAGCGACGTCCGTGAGGCAAGAGATCCAGCGGACTATCCGCCGGCGGATTGAGCGTCCGGACAACATGGGTGTATATCATAGTGGTTTCCACACTCGCGTGGCCGAGATAGCGCTGAACCTCGCGTATATTCACTCCCTGCATCAGTAAGTGCGTTGCAAACGAATGCCGCAGCGTATGCACGGAAGCATGTTTCTCCACGCCGGCCGCGGCAACCGCCTGCTTCATCGCCAGTTGGAGCACATGATTTCCCGCATGATGCCGCCGCACCTTCCCGCCGCGCGGATCAACGGAAAGAGTGCTTGCTGGAAACACATACTGCCAGCCCCACTCCTTCGGGGCATTCGGATATTTTATCGAAAGCGCGTCCGGCAGATACACCTCTCCGTAGCCCTTCGCAAGATCCTTTTCATGAAGTGTCTTGACCTTCTTCGAGAGCTCTCGAAGCGGTTCAACCAGCGATTTGGGCAACAGCATTGCACGGTCCTTATCCCCTCTTGACGCTCGCACCAGAATCAAATGCTGATCAAAATCCAGGTCATGCACCCGCATGCATATTTCGGGAATTATTGACCACTCATTTCGGGAATTATTGACCAGTGATTT
>CAYWJE010000274.1:3099-4682 GCA_964458525.1 uncultured Verrucomicrobiota bacterium | reverse complement strand
GTGGCTTCGACGTGAGTAAAGGGGTATAACTAGGGAAGTAGCTTGCGGAGGACATAAACGGCCGGGACGGCCGTCTCCAAACTTTGGAAACTGACAGGAAGAACAAAGAAATGGAGACGGCGGTCCCCGCCGTTCTTCCGCCGCAGGCGGATCCGCCTGTGGAGGACATAAGGAACAAATCGGGTATGGCTAAAATTACTGAAGGAGTAAAATGATGAAGAACGGGCGCTTTTTTGCCGGTGGTTCGATGATGGTCATGGCTTTCCTGTTGGCGCTTCCGGGCATTTCCAACGCATGGGAGGAATATGCCGATCAGCCGCCATGGTACGTCTCTGTCAACGGAGGGGCGATAATTTTTGAGGGCGACGAGGCCGTGAAGGACGGATTCTACGGCGCGCTCAAGCTGGGCTACGACTATTCGCCGAGGTGGACTTTTGAGGGTGTTTTCAACTATGTTCCCCACCTTAAGGCCAATGCGGTCTATAATTTTGAGAAAGGTTATCCTGAACCCAGAAGTGGCCTCTCAGCCGATTCAACTGCTGCCTTCGGCTTCGCGGTTGACGCCCTTTACCACATGTTCTTCCTCGATAACAGGCACTGGGATCCCTACCTGATCGGCGGTATAGGCCTTCTTCATTTTGACGAGGAGCGCGAGTTCCGCAATAAGACGGACATAACCTTTCGCTACGGCGCAGGCCTCGCATACCACATTAACGAGGCGTGGTCCATCCGGGCGGACGCCATCGGCGTGCTCACCGCCGAGCACACTGAATTTAACCTCATGCCCAGCCTCGGCGTTTCCTGGCGTTGGGGCGCAAAGGCGCCGCCCCGCAAATACGTCGTCTCCGGCGGCGGACTTGACAGCGACGGCGACGGGCTGACCGACGAGGAGGAGGCGAAGCTGGGCACCGATCCGTTCAACCCCGACACAGATGGCGACGGGTTGACCGACTACGAGGAAGTGAAGACCTATTTCACCGACCCGCTTAACTGGGACACCGATTACGACAGCCTCAGCGATGGCGATGAGGTCCGTGTTCACAAGACCGATCCGTTGAAATACGACACGGATAGTGGCGGTGTTGGCGACGGGCACGAGGTGTTGGTGGATGGCACAAACCCGCTTGATCCGGCCGATGATCTGATACTGCACACTCTGAATATCGAGTTTGAGACGGATAAGGCCATAATACCGGCCGAGTATTTCAAGGATCTCGATATCATCGGCAAGACCCTCGTTCGCGATCCCGAGGCGACCGCCCGTGTGGAGGGGCATGCGGACAGGCGCAAGACTTCGGGGACCGGCTACAACATGAAGCTGTCCGAGCGCAGGGCCAAAGCCGTGGCGCAGTACCTGCACGAGAAGTGGGGCATTGCGTCTGAGCGTCTGGATCCGGTCGGCTATGGATTCTCCTGGCCGAAGGGTCCGAATGATCCGGTCGAAGGTAATAAGATCAACCGTCGGGTCGAGATTTATATCCGGAATCCGTAAGCGCCGGCATGTTCAATGCCGGCCTACAGGATTGAAGATTGTAGGCCGGGATTGTATCCCGGCGGGGTGTTGAAGATTGTAGGCCGGGATT
>CAYWJE010000274.1:0-2999 GCA_964458525.1 uncultured Verrucomicrobiota bacterium | reverse complement strand
GATTGTAGGCCGGGATTGTATCCCGGCGGGGTGTTGAAGATTGTAGGCCGGGATTGTATCCCGGCGGGGTGTTGCGGATTGTAGGCCGGGATTGCATCCCGGCGTCCGGATTATCGCCGGCATGTTCAATGCCGGCCTACAGGGCAGACCGTGGATAGGCCAAGAAGATTAAGACGATTGCGTTCTGTCTACACGTTACGCAGTCGTCCTCTTTTTTTTGTCACATTCTGCACGAAAAGGCGCAGGCCTGTTTTGGCGAATGGGAAGATTCAAGATGCCTTTATTCTCTTTTCCGAGCAATCCCCTGAAAAGCTAAATGTCTTTGTTGGTAAATACATGATCATGCCCGATCATATTCATGTGTTTGTGTCGGCAGACAGTTCGCAAGCGCTTTCGAAATGGGTGGGTAGTCTTAAGCGATTCTTTACCAGAATATGGAAAGAAGATCATGCGAGCGAAGCTATTTGGCAAGCTGGTTTTTTTGACCACGTCATGAGGTCGAGCGAAAGTTACTCTGAAAAATGGAATTATGTTGAACAAAACCCGGTTCGCGCCGGATTAACGGGAAGGAGCGGGGATTGGTCATTTCAAGGAGAGGTGCATACATTGCGATTTGATTGATGTAGGCCGGGATTGCATCCCGGCGGGGTGTTGAAGATTGTAGGCCGGGATTGCATCCCGGCGTGCGGCTTGTCGCCGGCATATTCAATGCCGGCCTATTTTTTCCGTTTGCCCGGCCTGAACGGCTTGATAGCGTTTTTGATCCGATGCTTGAAGTCGTAGTAGAAGAAGGGCGTTTTCATGCACGGGGTGAACCTGCGCCCCGTGAGGGACAGGTATTTCCCCACGAACTCGCAACGACCCGGCCAGTGAAGCGGGTGACAAATGCGCATCAGGTCGCGAAGTCTCATCGTGATGCAGAGCGGGTAGGGATAGAAGCGCGCCCTGGCGGTGTCAATCAGCGAAAATTCCATGCCGGAATCCGCCTTCAACCGACAAAGGATATTGCCCGCTGAAAGATCCCTGAAGAAGATCCCCCGTTCGTGCATTTTTAGTAGGAACCGCGACAGTGCGTCGTAAAAGGAAGCGGCGTCCATGCTGTTGAACCTGTCAGCTCCGGCGCTGAACGCATTGAACGCGTCCCGTACCGATCCATCATTTTTATATTCCAGGCAGATGTAAAAGCACCCGGATTCAGGTCCTGTGGGATGTGCATGGAAGAACGCCACCGGCAGTGGTGTCGCAATTCCGCGCCTTGTGAGTTCTTGTGCCCCGTTCCAACTGCGCACTGCCTTGTCCGGCTTGCGCGGTGAAATGAGCTTTCTAAAAATTCCGCGGGGCTTGAAACGCTTGATCACGAGGCTTGTATCGGCATTCCAAGGCGCGGGCGCGGTCCACACCTTGTTCCGTGCATCGCGCAGTACGGAGGGTTTGTTGTCCTGGATATATTCGGACACCGTCGTATCGGGCTTTGCCGGTGACGGTTGATTTTGATCGTGGCGAAAGACGCTGTTGCCGGACTGTCGGCAACATGCCGACCCTCCCGAAGAGCTGTCAGTGCCTCCGGTCTTTGCCGGTGGGAGGGATGGCACCACGTCATACCGACATGGTGTGATGTTGCCGTCCGTCGCGTCCTCGCCCCTGCCCGCGTGACCATGCCCTTTCCCGCCCTGAGCCAGGTCGAGAAGTGCCGCCGGGTCAACGTTTTTTCCGTCCTCTTGTACGATGGCGAATCCTGTCCATGGCGGCTGGTCAACCAGCGCTAAATGCGCATTGCCCGGAAGTGCAAAACGCAGGCCCCTGATTGGAGCGGCTGTGTTTCTTGTCTCGATCTTTGCGCCCGCGGGCCATGAAAGGTAGACGAGGCTTTCTGAAAAGAGCGCGGGAACCGCCGGCAGCGGCTTACCGTCTCTCGACAAGGCGGAAGCGGCCGTGAGTGACTCCGGCGCGTAGCACTCGAGCGAGCGCGCCCTTCGTCCGTCCATCGTCCATGCGGCGTGAACGGTCCGTTCCGGGGTCGAGAACTCGATGAGATTGAGGCCGGCGCCGGTCTTGATCCTGCGTTGGAACCGCGATCCGGCGAGGAGCCCGGCCGCTGCCTGGAACGCGAAAAAGGCGGGACGCTGACGATAATCGGTCACTTGCCCGTTTGCTTTTCCGTAGAAGGTGACGTGCGGGATCTCGGGGAATTCGGAAGTGCCGTCATCAATCAGGCCCTCCCTCTGTCCTATGAGCGGTCCCCAGTACAGGCGCTGCATGCAGCCTGAGGCCGCCGCGAGGCAGCAGTAGCGCGCCACGTAGTCAGCCTGCTTCTCCTCGACATCATCACACAGCCTGGCGATCCTGCGAAGGCTCCATGAGACATGCGGAACCATTGTCGAGTAAACGCCGGCGCAGCACGCGATATCGTTGATCATGAAGGCCTTCTTGAGCAGGTCGAATCGGATCATACCTGCCGCCCGTCTTCCCATTATCTTGTGGTCGAAAGCTTCAGGCTCCGTCGCGCGCTCGACAAAGAGATTTTCGGTGTGCACATCGGGCAGCATGTCGGCTTTCTTCATCTCGTGCAGGAGCGCGACGTTAAAGAAAGGCTCGAAATCGGTGACATTGGGGCCTGCAATTTTTATCGTTCTGCTTTTAGCCTCGTTCCATGCAACGCGCCAGGCATCGAGAAAGCCGGGCACTGTGTGCCCCGCCCACCTTTCGCGATTAACAGTGGATCCGATTTCAATTATCTCAATCTGCTCCCCGAATTCGTTCATAGTGGCGGAGAGAAACCCGCGCCAGCGTTCCCTCACCTCTTCAAAGCCCATTCTTTCCGCCTCGCCCCTGCGCTGGACAATGTGCAGGCAAATGCGGAATTCCTCTTTTATCAGCCGACGGATAAGGCGCGCCTGGAAATCGCCCGTGTTCTCCATCAGATCAATTCGAACGTGCAGGATCTTGAGTTCCTTGAGGCGGGCGACAATGTAAGCGTCGCCCGCGGGGTCCGGAGAGGC
>CAYWJE010000273.1:0-4686 GCA_964458525.1 uncultured Verrucomicrobiota bacterium | reverse complement strand
GACGGCAGGGGCGCTCGGGATGACGGCAGGGGCGGAGCGGTAGGATATCGCCGAGAATAGCACTCAATGCGAAATCCCACGCTATTTCCGGAAGGACCATAATTCAAAATGTTGGCTAATGGAAGCCTATGGGATGAATGAACCGGACAAGTGCGCGAGATTATCCCCTCCTTTCTGTGGGGTGCTAGTGAAATGAAATCAACAATGCGGTGTCTCTTGTTTCTGACGGTTTGGGTGATTCTTGCCGTCGGCATTTTCTGTTCAACGGCGGATGTCCCGGCGTTCTCCGGTCCGAGGCTTGTGTGCGATGAGCCCGAATACTTCTTTGGCGAGGTAGTGAACACTCAGTCTGCCGAGCACGAGTTCATCCTGCGCAACGAGGGCGATGAGATTCTCGAAATCACCCGCGTTCATTCCGGATGCGGATGCACGGTGGCAAAACCCGACGAAATGAAAGTGCGGCCCGGCGGCGAGACGACGCTACGCGTCCGTTTTTCGCTCCGCGGACGAAAGGGTCCGCAGAATCAGAAGGTGACAGTTGTTTCCAACGACCGGTCGCACCCCCATTACGACCTTGTGATGGCGGGCGAGGCGCTGACGGCGCTGACCGTGTCACCTGATCAATTGTTCTGGGGTAATATCCACAAGGATGATGTTTCCGAACAGGTCGTGTCCGTCATGTTTCACAGGAATACGCCGATCGCCATCAGAAAGGCCGTGATCACGGACCCCATGTTCTCGCTGGAGACAAGGGTCGTTAGTGAGGGCGAGAGCTACGAGTTTATCATCAAGACACTGCCCGTCCCGGTGTCCGGCCCTTTTTCGTGCGCCCTGCGCGTGGAGACGGACTCGCGGACAGCGCCGGAGATCGTTGTTCCAATGAGCGGAAGGGTTGTCGGCGATATCTACGCGGTACCCCACGAGATCATTCTCGACTCCAGATATGCGGAACCAACCTCGCGCTTCATCATCGTGAGGTCCAGCCGCAATCTTCCGTTCGAGGTGCTGAAAGTGGAGTCGCCGACTGTTTCCATCACTGTGAGCGTAAGGCGATCGAGCGCCTCGCGGCACACGGTTGATTTGAGAAACATTGCGCCGCGCCAGGATCTAGATGGAGCCAATGTGCGAATCGTCACCGACTGCGAGACGGTGCCAGAAATCCTCGTTCCGATCAGGGTGCTTGACCTGGGGGAGGCTGTTAACGTGAATTCGCGATGAGGTCTATGCCGGTGGGTCAGTGTGTGCTCAACAGGTTGACTTGTAGCGTGCCGGGCGCCTCCAGCAAATGCAACGCAATGAGTTCCTCGCCTGCCTCTTCCACTCGTGCCAAAGCCGTCTGGTTTTTTCCCGCCGCAAACCGCCGCGCAACGCTTTGATCATTGCATCCCGGCAAGCATCAAGTCCTTTCAAATGCATATCGGTATTGACAGGCTGCGGGTGTTGTGCAATAAGATTCCGTACAGTCTGGAATGACGGCGAGCGATCAGTATCGCTCACAGTGGTATGTGGCAGGCAGGCGACGATGGCCCATAGAATCGAAATAGGATTGAAACGGGGCGTGCATGACGCGCGCGGCGCGCGCGCCGCCGCCGATGCGCGCAGGATGCTCCATGCCGGGGTCGCCCGAATTGAGACCAGGAACGTCTACCTGGTCGAGGCGGGCCTTGGGAGGGGCGAGCTGGTCCGGGTCAGGCGCGCTTTCGCCGACGGCGTGATCGAGAAGTCGGCCGCGGGCCGGCTGCCTCCGCCTCCCTTTGACTGGCTCGTCGAGGTCGGGTTCAAACCAGGCGTCACGGACAACGTAGGACGAACAGCGCGGACAGCGCTCGGCGACGTGCTCGGTCGTGAGCTGGGCGAGGATGAGGATGTCTATACCGCGGTCCAGTATTTCATCCGCGCGCCGGGCATGCAACGCGCTGATGCCGAACGAATCGGCCGTGACCTTCTCGCGAATCCCTTGATTCAGACTATCAGGGTCTCCTCCGCCGATGAATGGGCCGCCGCCCCGGTTGATAACACCGTTCCAGCGGTCCGCGACGCTGCCCCGCCCGAAACGGGCGTGTTCGACCTGTCCGGCACGGACGAGGATCTGCTGGCGATAAGCAGCAGGCATATCCTCTCCTGCAGTCTGGTCGAGATGCGCGCGATTCGTGATCACTTTCTGCTGCCTTCCACCCTTGCCGCACGCAGGGAGCTCGGTCTGCCCGATAATCCTACGGATGTCGAGGTGGAGTGCGTGGCACAGTCGTGGTCTGAGCACTGCAAGCACAAGATATTCAACGCCGAAATTCTCTATATTGACGAGCATGGCAGAGAGGAGCGGATCAACTCGCTCTTCAAGAGCTGTATACAGGCGGCAACAGAGCAGATACGGGCGCAACGGGACTGGCTCGTATCGGTCTTCACCGACAATGCCGGTGTCATTCGCTTCAACGACAGGCTGAACCTCGTCTATAAGGTGGAGACCCATAATTCGCCTTCGGCGCTCGATCCCTACGGCGGTGCGATGACCGGGATCGTAGGCGTCAACCGCGATGCGATCGGGACCGGGATGGGCGCCTCTATGCTGTGCAACGTGTGGGGCTATTGCCTGGGCTCCCCTTTTTATGACGGCGAACTGCCGGATGGACTGATGCATCCGCGCCGTATAAGGGATGGCGTTCACCTGGGCGTGATTGAGGGTGGCAACCAGAGCGGCATCCCGTGGGCGCGCGGCTGGGAGTTCTTCGATGATCGCTACATCGGCAAACCGCTGGTATTCTGCGGAACGCTTGGCATCCTTCCGGTGAAGCTCCAGGGGCGTCCTTCGGAGCGTAAAGAGGTTTTTCCAGGCGACAAGATAGTCATGGCCGGCGGACGAATAGGGAAGGATGGCATTCATGGCGCAACCTTTTCATCGGAAGAGCTGAGGGCCGAGTCGCCCGTCCAGGCAGTGCAAATTGGCGATCCCATTACCCAGCGCAAGATGTACGAGTTCCTCATCGAGGCACGCGATGCCGGGCTCTACCGCTGCATAACCGATAACGGGGCGGGTGGGCTGAGTTCTTCGGTGGGGGAAATGGCGAGGCTGAGTGGTGGAGCTGATCTCGATCTCTCTCTCGCGCCGCTTAAGTACGCGGGGCTTGAACCTTGGGAAATACTTCTCTCTGAGGCGCAGGAGCGCATGACCCTCGCAGTTGCCCCGGAGAGGCTTGAAGAGCTTCTCGCGCTTGCCGCGCGGCGTGATGTCGAATTGTCAGTGCTGGGTGAATTTACGGATTCAGGCGCGTTCATCGTGCGTTACGAGGGCCGCGTTGCGGGCCGATTGGACATGGAGTTCCTGCACGAGGGCTGCCCGCGATTGTCGCTCCGGGCCAGGTGGACGCCCCCGTCCGAGGAGAAACGGCCGCTGCCGGCGAGGCGCGGGCGGCGTGACCGCCTGTTGCTGAGTCTTCTTGGCGATCTCAATATCTGCTCGAAGGAGTTCAAGAGCCGGCAGTATGACGGCGAGGTGAAGGGCTTGAGCGTGGTGAAGCCTTTTGTCGGAATACAGAGCGATATGCCTTCCGACGCCACGGTCATGCGCGTGGAATACCATGGAGTCGAGGGAGTTGTCCTGGCACAGGGCGTGAATCCCTTCTACTCCGATCTGGACACCTACTGGATGACCGCATCGGTAATTGACGAGAGCATCAGACGAATCATAAGCGCCGGCGGCAGCCTTGACCACATAGCCGGGCTGGACAATTTCTGCTGGCCCGACCCGGTTCAATCAGCGAAGACACCCGACGGCGAATACAAGCTTGCTCAATTGGTCCGCGCGAACAAGGCGATCTTTGATGTAACAACCGCGTTCGGCGTGCCGTGCATTTCGGGCAAGGACAGCATGAAGAACGATTCCACCCGCGGCGGACAAAAGATTTCCATACCACCGACGGTTCTCTTTTCGACCATCGGCCGCATCGCTGATGTTCGCAAGGCCGTCACGATGGATATGAAACGGCCGGGCGATATTCTGTGCGTCGTGGGGTTGACGAAGGATGAAACGGGCGCGTCCGCGATCGGCCGCCTGCTCGGATGCGGGGGCGGACTCGTGCCGCGTCTGGACTGTCCAGGTGCCATTGCACTCTATAAGGCGATGAACGAGGCGGCGGAGCAGGGGTTGCTTCGCTCGTCGCACACGCCCACTCTGGGCGGACTGGCCGTGGCAATGGCCCTGAGCTCGCTGGGCGGCGGACTGGGCGCGGAGGCGAATCTCGCCGCCGTTCCAGCCGATCAAGCCGTGGATGAGGATGCGCTGCTCTTCTCCGAATCCAATAACCGGTTTCTCATCACTGTAGCGCCGGGCGATATGCCGGAGCTCAGCAGGGTTTTCGACGGACTCCCCTTCGCGCCAATCGGACGTGTCACCGGCGATGGTGTTCTGCGGGTGACCGGGTTGAAGAAGCAGGTCGTAATAGAACTGGAATCGGCGAAGATGAGAAAAGCGTTTAAGAAGCCGCTGTGGGAAATATGAGCAGCAATTCGCATTATGACAAGCTCCCTGCCGGCTTGCCCGGCAGGAGCATGAAATTGTTTGTGGAAAAGGACGCTTTTCCACAAATCTCACTCACCGGCGACTCAAGGTCGCCGGAGGGTAAAGCCAAAATGAGAAAGGGGGGTATCCACTTGACTCAAGTAGCCCCAATATGTTGGATACTGCGGCAT